>CAYWRT010000201.1:0-1582 GCA_964460815.1 uncultured Dehalococcoidaceae bacterium | reverse complement strand
GTCAGTTCATCCTCATCAAGGTTCAGTATGGCCTCTATTGCCTGGGAGTCCTTTCTCTCAGCAGACTCCTGCGGCTCGTAGTGGGTCATATCACCGCTGGCGATAATCACCGCCTCTTTGTTCATCTCTTTCAGTACCCGGCCTATCTCCCGGCCGATTTCTTTATAAGCGGCAGCGTCGGCGTAGGCGAGGATAATGGGCACTATCCGTATATCCGGCTTGAAATATTGCAGGAAGGGAATCTGGACCTCGACGGCGTGCTCCTGCTGGTGGGCCAGGTGGTCCTTCCGCAGGTTCCTGGAGGCAGCCGCGATTCGCCCGGCCAGTTCCGAATCAACCTCCACCTCACCCAGAGGCGTTTCCCACACGCCCTCGGTCATAATGCTGAACGGTTTCCCCATCCCGGTGTGGCTGGGCCCCATGATGATAAAGGTGTCTTTGAATTTTACTCTGGAGATGGTAGCCCCGGCAACCGGTCCGGAATAGGGGTATCCGGCATGGGGCATAACCAGCCCGATTACCTCCTCCTTCTCGGCCTTTTTATCAACAAGTTTCTCAATCATTGCCCTGAGCTGTGAAGCTGAGGCTGGATAGTATAGTCCGGCGGCAACTGGACTCCTTTTCATTTTACCCCTCCTTCGAGCCGGGTGCCCTGAAATTAAGTTCCGCCCCGCAGAACTGGCATTTGGTACCATTGAGGCCTTTGACACTCGTCTGGTAGCCGAACCTCTGCACATTGAGCCTGCCGCAGGCGTAGCAACTGGTACTCTCGCTCTGGTGACCGGGCACATTACCGGCATAGACAAACTTAAGCCCGGCTTTCCGCCCTATTTCATAAGCGCGCTCAATGGTGTCCAGTGGGGTTGGGGGGAGGTGTGCCATGTGGTGGTGGGGATGAAACCGGGTCACATGCCAGGGGGTCAGCTCACCCAGCTCATCTCGTATCCAGTTAGCGATGTCCTCAAGCTGCTGGTCATCATCATTCATGGTGGGAATAATGTTGGTAACCACCTCGACATGCATTTGCCATTTGTTTTTAGCCCGCTTGGTAACCTCAAGAATCTCCCGCCAGTGGGGTATTTTTGCCAGTGACCGGTAGAAATCATCGGAGAAGCCCTTGATGTCAACGCGCCAGGCATCCAGGTAAGGCCCGATGGTATCCAGTGCCTCCGGGGTGGCATAGCCATTGGTCACATATACGGTGTAGAGATTGTTCTCCTTGGCCAGTCTGGCTGAGTCAAGGGTGTATTCAAACCAGATAGTTGGCTCATTGTATGTCCAGGCGATGCCCTGGCAGTGGTACTGTTTCGCCAGTTCTATCTCTTCCTGAGGTGAGATGTCACGGCAGCCGTGCCACAGGGCGTCGCTGCTGGCGGTGGAGATTTCCCAGTTCTGGCAGTGCTTGCAGTGGAAGTTACAGCCCAGGGTGCCCAGGGATAAGGCCAAGGTGCCCGGGAAGAAGTGGAATAGAGGCTTTTTTTCAATGGGGTCAGCCGCCACGGAAGATACCTTGGCGTAGTTCAGGTTATAAAGGATGCCGCCCTTATTCTGGTACATACCGCAGACGCCAAACTTGTCCGGG
>CAYWRT010000200.1:0-2298 GCA_964460815.1 uncultured Dehalococcoidaceae bacterium | reverse complement strand
GATTTCTTTAATAGCCCCTCGACCTGGGACAAAACAAAAAACCGACCTCATCGGTTGGTTTCACTATTGGCTCCCTGCCGCCCAAGTGACCATTTACAGGTGGCATTTCAACGCCCCCGTACTTCCCTATATTGCTTCTAAAGACAGGTTTACCCAGACTTTTAGTTATGCTTCCTCTACTTCTGACGATTCAACGATACGGCTTTCCGGTACGACAATTTCCATAAGCTTAGACCTGTGCAGGATATTTAATGCATCCTCCGGGGGAAGCATTTCCCGCATATTTTCAATTTTACTTAGCAGAGTTAACCCTTTCTTGGTAATTCGATAGCTTGGCACCCCAATTTCCTTTTCCACGTCTTCTAATAAGTCCGCTTCCAGTAGCCAGTTAAGGTACTTTGATGTTTGGTCACGACTCAGTTTAGCTGTGTACGTGATTTCTGTCTTACCAGTCTCACCCAGGCGTAAAAATCTCAGTATGTCGGCTATTATTTCAATACTTGTTCGACGACCTGCTGGCTGCCACACAATATTTCGGTTCCTCCAAGGCTCAAAGTACGTAGGCGTACGTACTATATAATAATAATTTTTTCATGTCAACCCCCTTTACTTAACATTACTTCACTTATCCTCCATAATTTTTCCAATATCGGGTCACCCTCTCAACGTTACTTAATTTATACTCGATGATTTTTGAGTATTAGCATGCAGCCATCTTGGGTGCACTCCCTACTTCTTTTTGGTGTCCACTCTGTTGTTAAGCAAAATGAACTAAAGTTAAGATATATTAAGTAACTGTATTGCTATCATTAAGGTGGGCAGAATGTCAGCGAAGCACGCGGGAAATACGGGGTCACCATCCGAAATGTTAACCGTTTCAGAGGCGGCTCGCCTTCTACATGTACACCCCAATACTATCAGACAGTGGAGTGATAGCGGTTTGCTCAAATCCTACCGGCTCGGCTACCGCCGTGACCGCAGGTTCAAGCCTGAAGACGTTTACAGACTCATTGTAAGTGAACAAGACTAGACCCAGCTTGGCTTCTATATAAGATACCCGCCAGAATGTCAAGCAATTTCCGTCTGCTTTCCTTCCGACAAATCAATCTTGGGCCCGTAGCGCCGCATCCGCCACTCCTTGAGGCAGTTGAGCACTTCGGAATCGCTGATTTCATGCCAGTACCGGTAGAAGTCGGCAAGATAGAACCTGGGCATGGAACCAACGGCGCAGGTTATCACCCTATCGGCAACCTCCTCCAGCTCCTTCACCACGGCTTCCGGTGCTACCGGCACGGCGACAATTATCTTATCCGGATTCCTGTGGCGCAACGACTCCACCGCCGCCCTCATGGTATAGCCCGAAGCCAGCCCGTCATCCACGATTATTACTATACGCCCACCGATGGCAATCGGCGGTCGGTCCCGATGATAGAGCAGGCTTCTGTCACGAATGTCCCCCCTGACCTGACTGACCTGATAGTTTATCTGCTGCTGGCTCAGCCCGGCCTTCTCGACAACGGCCTCGTTGAGAATGGTAGTACCATCATCGGTAACGGAGCCAAAGCCGCCTTCGGGGCTGAGGGGCAGGGGTATTTTACGGGAAATAACGAGGTCAAGGTCAGCGCCAAGCGCCAGGGCGACACCAAGTGCCACGGCCACACCCCCATTGGGTATGCCCAGCACTACCACGGACTGATTGGCATAGTCAGCAAGTTTTTCGGCAAGCTGTCTCCCGGCATCATAACGGTTCTCAAAGATGGGTTTGGCAGCAGATAAACGCATACTATCCTCCTCGGCAACCACTTTGATTAATCATTCTACCAGCTTAAATTCATTCACGTCCACCAGCCCCAGGTCGGTCAGCCTAAGTTCGGGGATTACCGGCAGTGCCAGGAAGGACAGGGTGGCGAAGGGTGACGGTAGAGTTGTGCCCAGACCCCTGACCAACTGTTCCAGCCTTTCCAGACCGGCCACCACGGTTTCCAGAGGCTCGCCAGACAGTAAGCCGGCCACAGGCAAACCCAGGCTGGCCAGGACTTTACCCCCGGCCGCCACCACCAGACCGCCCTGCAAGCGCTCAACCTCGCTGACGGCGGTGAAAATGTCCTCGTCGCTTACGCCGACCACGACAATATTATGCGAATCATGAGCGATAGAGGAGGCTAAAGCCCCCCGCTTCAAGCCGAAGCCGGTCACCAGCCCCAGGCCGATGTTGCCCGAAGCTTTGTGCCTCTCCACTACCGCCAGCTTCAGGATGTCCCGACCGGTATCAGGCACCATAAATCCATCCACAGCCCT
>CAYWRT010000199.1:0-2386 GCA_964460815.1 uncultured Dehalococcoidaceae bacterium | reverse complement strand
ACGGTGCAATATGCCGAGAACCCGCCCAAGAAATACCAGGACATCTATCCTCTTGAATTTGAGGCTGACAACTGGAGGGAACTCTGGGAGGAGCTTAAGAGCATTTTCCTTTTCTGGATAGAGCCGGGAGTCCGCATCTTCCGCGTGGACAATCCCCATACCAAGCCCTTCGCCTTCTGGGAATGGCTGATTAATGGCATTAAACAGGACTACCCTGACGTGATATTTTTCGCCGAGGCCTTCACCCGGCCTAAAATCATGTACCGCCTGGCCAAGCTCGGCTTCAGCCAGTCGTATACCTACTTCACGTGGCGCAATGTCAAGTGGGAGCTGACTCAATATTTCAGCGAACTGACGCAAACCGATGTGCGGGAATTTTTCCGCCCCAACCTGTGGCCCAATACGCCGGATATCCTGACTGATTACCTCAGAGACGGCGGGCGACCGGCGTTCATGGTGCGGCTGGTACTGGCGGCTACCTTCGGGGCTAGCTATGGTATTTATGGTCCCGCCTTTGAACTATGCGAAAACCGCCGCAAAGACACGGTAAGCGAGGAATACCTGGACTCGGAGAAGTATGAGATAAAGCACTGGGATATTGAAAGCCGGAATAGCCTCAGGGACTTTATCACCCGGGTGAATCGCATCCGCCGGGAAAATCCCGCCCTGCAGAGTGATTTAAGCCTGCGTTTCCATCGTGTAGATAATGAGCAGCTCATTTGCTATAGCAAACGTACGGAAGACATGTCAAATGTAATACTGGTCGTGGTGAACCTGGACTACCGATATAAACAGTCGGGCTGGGTAGACCTCTCCCTTGAAGAACTTGGTCTTGACCCCAGCCGGCCCTATAAAGTGCAAGACCTTCTGGCGGATGCTACCTACCGGTGGCAGGGGCCGCGTAACTATGTGGAGCTTGACCCTAAAAAGGTACCGGCCCATATCTTCCGGGTACATCGGGTGCTTACCACGCCGTAGTAATTCAATTAGCATGTATAGAAGGGACTATTAATATGGCAGCCAGTGATAAAAGATACTTCTGGCGGGATGATGACCCCATGTGGTACAAGGATGCTGTCATCTACGAGCTTCACGTACGAGCCTTCCATGACAGCAATAGCGACGGCATCGGCGACTTCCCGGGGCTTGCGGAGAAGCTGGACTACCTCCAGGACCTGGGCGTCACGGCTATCTGGCTCCTCCCTTTCTATCCTTCACCGCTCAAAGACGACGGCTATGATATTGCCGACTATACCCGCATTCACTCCACTTATGGCACTATTCGCGACTTCAGGGATTTTCTGAGGGAGGCTAACTATCGTGGCCTGCGCGTGATTACCGAGCTGGTCCTTAACCACACCTCAGACCAGCACCCGTGGTTCCAGCGGGCACGTCGGGCAACAGCTGAAAGCCGATGGCGGGATTTTTATGTCTGGAGTGATACCTGGGATAGATACAAAGATGCCAGAGTCATTTTCAAGGATTTTGAGTCTTCGAACTGGAGTTGGGACCCGGTGGCTGGAGCTTATTACTGGCACCGCTTCTACTCGCATCAGCCCGACCTCAATTTCGATAGTCCTCAGATACGAGAAGCTATCCTGCGGGTAATGAGCTTCTGGCTCGGACTGGGTGTCTCCGGGCTTCGCCTGGATGCGGTGCCCTATTTATACGAGCGCGAAGGCACCAACTGTGAGAACCTGGCAGAGACACACACCTTCCTCAAGGAACTGCGCAGGCAGATAGATGACAGGTTCCATAATCGCATGTTGCTGTCGGAGGCAAACCAGTGGGCTGAGGACGCTGTCGCCTACTTTGGTGAAGGCGACGAGAGCCATATGGCCTACCATTTCCCCCTCATGCCGCGTATGTTTATGGCTATCCGCATGGAAGACCGATTTCCTATTATTGATATCCTGCAGCACACACCGCCGATTCCCGAGACCTGCCAGTGGGCTCTCTTTCTCCGTAACCATGATGAGCTTACCCTGGAAATGGTTACTGACGAAGAGCGGGACTACATGTACCGCGTCTATGCTCATGATACCCAGGCCAGACTTAACCTCGGCATCCGTCGTCGCCTAGCGCCGCTTCTCAATAACGACCGAAAGAAGATCGAATTGATGAACGGGCTTCTCTTTTCGCTTCCGGGAACGCCGGTGATTTACTACGGCGACGAGATCGGCATGGGTGACAATTACTATCTGGGCGACCGTAATGGCGTTCGTACCCCAATGCAGTGGAGTGCCGACCGAAACGCCGGCTTCTCCCGTACCAACCCCCAGCGGCTTTATCTCCCTGTCAATATTGACCCGGAGTACCACTACGAGGCGGTCAATGTGGAGGCTCAGCAGAACAATCCAGACTCTCTCCTCTGGTGGATGAAGCG
>CAYWRT010000198.1:0-2683 GCA_964460815.1 uncultured Dehalococcoidaceae bacterium | reverse complement strand
TCGCTGCGTTGCTCGGGGCGCCCGCCCCCCCCGGATATAACCTAAAGGGTGTGAGGTTAGTAGATACTCTCTTATCCTCTTTGACAGGTTTTGTCTTTTTTGACTATACTAAAGGTATAGGTCTGGCGTAAAGGGAGGAAGAGAAAAAATGGAGAAGCAATTGTCAGCACACCGTGGGGGGCATCTGGAGGCTCTGCTCAACGGCTGCCCGGAAGCTATTCTGGCTATTGATGCGGAAGGAACCATAAAATTTGCCAATAAAGAGGCCTGCAAACTGACGGAACGTGAGATGAACGAGCTTATTGGTGAAAGCATCGTTGAGATCTATGAAAACATGGAGGCTGCCAGGGCACTGAACCGTAAAATCTACGAATGTGGCGGGACCATTCACGACTGTGAATCTATAGCTAAAACAAAGTCGGGCAAGCTAATTCCAGTGCGTGTTTCGGCATCCCACCTGAAGGACAGTAACGGTAAGTATATAGGCGGTGTCGGCTACTTCGCCAGATACCGCCCCTGGGGTGGAGCCGAGGCACAGGTCAAGACCCGTCTTGATGAACTGGAAGCCAAACTTGAAAAATGGAAGGCTCTGGCGGCTCCGGTATTTGAGCTTTACCCCGGCCTGTCGATTATGGTAGTGGTCGGTCATCTTGATGTCAGCCGCTTTGAGGATATCACCACAAATTTGCTTGACCATGTCGGGACGGTCAAGACCCGGGTTGTCCTGCTCGACCTGTCGGCGGCTTTAGTAGATGATAATGAGGTCGCCAATCAACTGGCCAAGGCGATACGTACTGTCCGTCTGCTGGGGGCGAGTTGTGTCATTGCCGGTATGCAGACATCCCTGGCCCGGGCTCTGGAACCGCTGATGGCAGACCTGGGCGCCGTTAAATCCTTCAGTTGCATGGAGCTTGCCCTGGAAGAAGCGCTCAATATCATTGGCTATGAAATCCACCAGAAGGTCTAGACCTAGGAGGAACTCGTCTTGGACAAGGTTTACCCAGGTGTCGATGAAGCCGTGGCTGATATTCCTGATGGAGCCTCCATCACCATAGGAGGCTTCTTTACTGCCGGGACTCCTATTCCACTTATTCAGGCTCTGGCCAGGCAGGGGGCTAAAGACCTCACCATAATCTGTATGCAGATGGGGCCGGGGAATGAGGATATTAACCAGCTGATTATCAACAAGCAGATAAAGAAGGCTATCTGCAACTATCCTTTCTACCGCTCGGCCAGCCGTGGGGCCGATTCCCCGGTGGAGCAGGCGGTTCGTGCCGGCGAACTTGAGATGGAAGTGTACCCTATGGGCACTTTTATTGAGAAACTGAGGGCTGGCGGGGCTGGCATTGCTGCCTTTTATACCCCTACCGGTGTCGGGACCGTCGTTGAGACAGGTAAGGAGAAGAGAGCCTTTGGCGACCGGGAGTGCCTGCTGGAGCTGGCTCTCAAACCGGACTATGCCTTTGTGTATGCCTACAGGGGCGACCGTATGGGCAATCTCGTTTGCCATAAGACCGCCCGGAACTATAATCCGGAGATGGCGGCAGCGGCCAGGACAACGATAGCTGCTGTAGAGAATCTCGTGGAAATCGGAAGGCTCGAGCCGGACATGGTGCATGTGCCGGGTATTTATGTCCAGAGGGTGGTAAAGGTGAGCCGACCCGAATACTTCCCGGCTATAGACTGATAGCTGTAAGGGGGAAAGTACCAGTGAGCGTGGCTAAAAAATTTAAAGGTCTATCCAGAGAGCTGATGGCGCTGCGGGTGGCTAATGAACTGGAAGACGGAACCTATGTTAATCTGGGTATAGGCATACCAACCCTGGTCTCGGACTGGATTGAGGGCCGGGATATAGTATTGCAAGCTGAGCTCGGCATGCTCAACACCGGTCCCCTGGCGGCACAGGAGGAGGTGGAGCAGGACCTTATCAATGCCAGCTGCCAGCCGGTAACAGAGCTGCCGGGAACCTGCTATTTCTCTGATTGCGAGTCCTTCGCCATGATTCGGGGTGGTTACATGGATGTGGCTGTCTTGGGAGCCTTACAGGTCTCGGAGAAGGGTGACCTGGCGGGGTGGCAGAACCCGGGCCGGGGACTGCCCGAGAATATTGGTAACATAGGCGGCTCTATGGACCTGGCAGTTGGCGCCAAGAAGGTCATCATTGCCATGATGCACGTCACCAATACTGGCGAGCCCAAGATTGTCAGGGAGTGTACCTATCCTCTTACGGCGCGGGGGGTGGTTAACCTGATTGTTACTGACCTGGCGGTCATTTCGGTGACTCCGGAGGGGCTTGTGCTTGAGGAGGTGGCGGCGGGCCTGACAGCAGAGGACATTCAATCGGTAACTGAAGCCAAATTAATCATCAGTCCTGACCTGATGGAGATTCAGTTTTAGGCTACCTCGTTAGAGCTTTTTGCCTGGCTGCACATGGAGGTTATATCCTGGCATCTTATCTGGCTCCCCGAGCTGGATTCGAACCAACAACCTAGCGGTTAACAGCCGCCCGCTCTACCGTTGAGCTATCGGGGAATTATGGAGAGGGTCGCTAATTATTATCACCTTTCCCCGCTGAGAAGTCAAGCTCTGAACAAACGGTTCTATTTGGTTTTGGTCGATTCCAGATGAACTCCCCCTGACCCCCTTCGCTGATTATCTTTTCCCACCCTGCCGCCCCCGGCTC
>CAYWRT010000197.1:0-2801 GCA_964460815.1 uncultured Dehalococcoidaceae bacterium | reverse complement strand
CTGCTCCCGGCGCCAGCCCTATCCCCCGGAACAACTCAGGATGGCGTATATCGGCGTAACTTCGGTCTATGCCCGGGACCTTTATCGTCACCTGGAACGCCACGGTGCCAGGGTAGTCTTCAACGAGGTTCAGCGCCAGTTCGCCATGCCCGAGCCCGGGGAATCGCTGGCCGAGCAGTATGCCAGCTACACCTACCCCTACTCCATTCATGAACGCCTCAGGGACATAAAAACTGAGCTCCGCCGACGGCAGGTTGGCGGGGTTATCCACTATGTACAGGCATTCTGCCACCGCGGCATCGGTGATATTATCTTTCGGGATGCCATTGACCTGCCCATGCTCACTCTGGAAGGAAATGACGATTTCTTCCTGACCAACCATATCCAGACACGGATTGAGGCTTTCCTCGATATGCTGGTGAGAAGCCGAAAAAAGAAATACAGCCAGACAGCCCTCAGCTAACAAATACAAAGCTTCATTAAGGAGGCAGAAAATGAAAACCAAGATTGGAATCAATGGCTTTGGTCGCATTGGCAGACTGACCCTGAGAGCCATAAACCGGTACCAGAAGGACAACCTGGAGGTGGTGGCTATCAACGACCTGGCGGATACCAGAACCAATGCCCACCTGCTGAAATGGGACAGCGTCTACGGCCGTTATCCCGGCGACGTAGCCGCCAAAGACAATGCCATCATCGTTGACGGCAGGGAGGTCAAGGTAATCTCAGAACGCGACCCCGGTGCCATTGCCTGGCGGGACTACGGCGTTGATATCGTCATCGAGTCCACCGGCCTCTTTACCGACGGCACCAGGGCAGCCGCTCACCGTCAGGGGGGTGCCAAAAAGGTGATAATCTCGGCTCCGGCTAAAAATGAGGACGTTACCATTGTCCTCGGTGTTAATGAAGGCCACTATGACGCCGGCAAGCACCATGTTATCTCCAACGCCTCCTGCACCACCAACGGCATTGCGCCGGCGGTTAAGGTACTGCACCAGAGCTTTGGCGTCAGCAAGGGGCTGATGACCACCATCCACTCCTACACCAACGACCAAGTGGTCCTGGACACCTTTCATAAAGACGTACGCCGGGCGCGGGCCGCCGCCCTGAACATGGTCCCGACAACCACCGGCGCCGCCAAGGCGGTGACTCAGGTTATCCCCGAACTCCAGGGCAAAATCCACGGTCTGGCCTTCAGGGTGCCGACACCGACTGTCTCCGTAATTGACTTTGTTTGCGACCTGGACAAAGAGGTTACCGCAGAACAGGTAAACAAGGCTTTCCAGGCTGCGGCCGAGGGGCCCCTGTCCGGTATCCTGGAATTCTGCCAGGAGGAACTGGTCAGCATGGACTTCAAGGGTAACCATCACAGTTCCATCATAGACGGACCGGGCACCATGGTCATCGGCGGCAACATGGTCAAGATACTGGCCTGGTATGACAACGAATGGGGCTATAGCTGCCGTTTAGGCGATTTGGCCGTATATATTGCCAATAAGGGGCTGTAGAAAGATAACTCTATGGTAATATTACTTTTCGCCATCATATGGCCGGGGTTTCCTCGGATACTCGTGTCCTATTGACATACTTGTTCATAGATGTTTAAATATAATATACTTTTCGGGCATGAGGATGAGATATGAAATTAGTTGTTGTCGGGCTCGGGCAGTGTGGCGGCAGAATTGCGGATGAGTTCGCCCGTCTTAATGGAAGAGCACGGAGTACGCGCGGACTCGATATAATCCCCGGTGCCTTCGCCATTAACACTGACCTTGCTGACCTGAGCGGTCTACATATCATCAAGTCCACTTACCAGTACCGAATCCTCATTGGCAGCCGCAAGACCGGCGGCCACGGTGTCGGTAAAATCAACGAGCTGGGAGCTGAGATAGCCAGAGAAGATGCCGACAAGGTCGTCGAAACTATAAGAAGTGCCAAGCGTTTCGCCGAAGCAGACGCCTTCTTACTGGTTGCTGGAGCCGCCGGCGGCACCGGCTCCGGGGCAATATCAGTAATGACGCAGCAGATAAAGGAACGCTATGTAGATAAACCGATATACAATCTTATTGTTCTTCCCTTTGAACATGAAGAATCCACGGAAGACAGAACCGTATACAATGTCGCCACCTGCCTCAAATCCAGCTACCTGGTTGCTGACGCCATATTTCTTGTTGACAATCAGAGGTACGCCATGAAAGATACACCGATTAGCAGCAACCTGGCCAAGATAAACTCCCTGATCGTACAGCCCTTTTTCAACCTGCTCTGTGCCGGTGAAGAGAAGAAATCCAGATATATCGGGGCCAAGATACTGGATGCCGGTGATATCATACAGACACTGGTAGGATGGACAACCCTGGGCTATGGTCGTTCGCAGACTTCTCTATTCAAATCCCTCTTCGAAGGAGCCCGTGACTTCAGGAATAAAGCTACGGAAACCCAGAAGGGAGTCCAGGCGCTGGATGAAGCCATAAGCGGACTATCAATCAAGTGCAATCCTCTAGATTCGAAGAGGGCTCTATATCTTGTCTCGGCACCCGCCAGAGAAATCAATGTGGACCTGATTAAAGAGCTGGGAACCTATATAAAGAACATGGCTCCAGAAGCCATAATAAGAAGTGGTGACTATCCCAGGGAAAAAGGCGTGATGGAAGTTTCTCTCATCCTCTCAGAAATGAGCGATGTGGAAAAGGTCAGGAACTACTTTACCAAAGCGATTAACCTCATCTCCGACCTCAAAAAGCGCCAGGCAGGACTAGTAAGCACCCAGCGAGGGATTGACCTTACCATAAAAGATATAC
>CAYWRT010000196.1:0-2813 GCA_964460815.1 uncultured Dehalococcoidaceae bacterium | reverse complement strand
AACCTGGCCAGTCCGCGGTACATGGGGTAAATAGCAATCGCCACCGGCTTCAATTTATAAATTTCACTCATGGTGGGCAATTCGGGCTGTTTGGAAAAACCACGGAGCAGAACCATATTGGCCGGGTGATGGTCAGCCAGCCGTGTCTCTGCCTGAGCGGCAAACCGGTTGGCAATTTCAGCCAGCCTGTCCGCTTCCGGACTCAGGGCGGCAAAAGCTTCCGGGGCAACCCCTGTCTGCTGCGGGTCGGACTCGGTGACATCAGCCGACAGACCTTCGCCACGGAAGACAGCCACAAATCGGTGCTCCCGCACCGGATAGACCAGAATCTGAATGCCATTAATAGAGATTCCATTGAGTATGTCACATAATTCGGTGCATTTCTCGGTGGAGATGCGCCCCGCCCTGCGGTCGGTAATCAGGCCATTTTCATCTACGGTACAGAAGTTGCCGCGTGCGGCGACATCTCCCGGTTGCAGTTCAAGACCGATGCCGATAGCTTCGAGCACGCCCCGCCCTATATTGCAGCTAACCGGGTCATAACCGAATAGAGCCAGATGGCCCGGGGCACTGCCTGGGGTTATCCCGGGGGCTATCGGGTCGGCCAGGCCACATATTCCCTTAGCCGCCAATCCGTCGAGATTGGGAATACGGGCAGTCTCCAGTTCCGTCTTACCCGTATCCGGATGCGGCAGCCCGCCCAGTCCATCAATCACCAGCAAGACAATCTTTGTCGGTGAAGGTCGGGCAATTTCCTTTATGAGCTCAAGGCTAATCATGGCTTCTTCAATCCACTTCTGGCTAACCTCTTATCCCTTAATGCCACCACGCCTGGCAACTCCTCCCCGCCCAGGAATTTGAGTGAGGCTCCGCCACCGGTGGAGACGAAGGCAACCTTATCGGCTAACCCCATGGCATTTATGACCTCAGCGGTAGAGCCGCCACCGATTATGGTTGTTGCCTTTAGTCCGGCCAAAAGCCTGGCGATTGCCTTGGTTCCCTCGGCAAACTGTGGTATCTCCACAACGCCTACAGGTCCATTCCAGAATACTGTCTGGCCGCCCAGCAGGCCAAGCCGGAATTTCTCAACAGTCCGCGGACCAATATCGGCAATCCTCTTGTCTGACGGTATGCTTTCCACAGATACGATTTCCCCTTTAGCCTCATCATCGATGCTATCAGTAATAACCACATCAACTGGCAGTATGAGTCGAATATTATTCTCGGTGGCTTGACTCATCAACTCAGCCGCCGTATCTATGCTATCCACCTCGATTAGCGACTGCCCTACCTCGTAGGATTTGGCTTTCAGAAAGGTAGCCGCCATACCGCCGCCGATTAACAGGCAATCCACCTTGCTCATGATATTCTTCAGCATATTCACCTTGTCGCTCACCTTGGCACCACCCAAGAGGGAGATAAAGGGGTGAGCCGGATTCTTCAGGAGGCTACCCAGAGTATCAATTTCTTTTTCCAGCAGCAGTCCGGCCACCGCCGGCAGGTACTGGGCAATGCCGGCTATGGAAGCATGGGCACGGTGAGAAGTGCCGAAGGCATCATTGACAAATATGTCACCCAGTCGGGCCAGAGACCTGGCAAAATCGGCGCTGCCGGTTTCCTCATCGGAATGGAAACGGAGGTTCTCCAGAAGCAGGACATCACCACTTCGCAGTGTCTCCACTGACTTCTCTACTTCGGGACCAATGCAGTTTACGGCAACACCTACTTGCTTTCCCAGAATCTGCGAGAGGCGCTGGGCAATAGGTGTCAGCCGCAGCTCATCAACTACCTTCCCCTTGGGCCTGCCCAGGTGAGAAATCAGGATAACTCTGGCATTGCGTTCAATAAGATACTTAATGGTAGGTAGAGTAGCCCTGATGCGGCTATCGTCGGTGATGGCTCCGGTCTTGGCATCTATAGGGACGTTGAAGTCAACCCGAACCAGAACCCTTTTATCACTGACCTCTATGTCCCTGACTGTCATCTTGTTCATATTCCACCCCCGATTATCAACAACTTAAAAATAAAATATCAGGCACAAGCCCAAGCGCCTGATATTCGTCCTTGCTCCCGGATAATGTGAGGCAACCTGCCGACATTAACGGACAAACTATGAACTTACGTATCAACATCATCACCCCTCCCCTACCCTGCCAGATTGGGTAGCCGCCGCTTTTCCAGTGAGCTTTATCCGGGGAACTGAACCACGGTCGGGGAACATTTCGAAAACCTGCCGAAATATCCCTTCCGCATCCAGGCCATATTTGGAGCGCAGAGTTGCCTGAGTCCCGTGCTCCACAAACACATCAGGGATACCTATATTCCTCACCGGTATATCGCACCGCCCGGATTCCTGAAGGAACTCGAGCACGCTGCTACCGAAGCCGCCACTCAGGACATTCTCCTCAATCGTGACCATATGTTTAATTCGACTGGCCAGGTTTATTATCAGCGCTTTGTCCAGCGGTTTGGCAAAACGAGCGTTAACCACCGTAGCCTCAATTCCTTTCAAGGCTAACTCACTGGCTGCCTTAAGCGCCGGGGCTACCATGGCACCTAAGGCAAGCATGGCGACATCATCGCCGTACCTGACTACCTCACCTTCGCCTACAGGGATTTCATGGAGCACCGTATCCAGCTTCACTCCCAGGCCAGCGCTGCGGGGGTACCGTACTGCCATGGGCTTTTTTGCCTTTACGGCGGTATACAACAGGTGCTGAAGCTCGTTTTCATCCTTTGGTGCCGCCACAATCAGGTCGGGAATTAACGTGAGATAGGAAACATCGAACGTTCCCTGATGTGTCTTCCCATCA
>CAYWRT010000195.1:0-2990 GCA_964460815.1 uncultured Dehalococcoidaceae bacterium | reverse complement strand
CAACGTTACACTGGGTTTCGGCCGAGCACGCGCTCGAAGCTGAAGTACGTTTGTATGATCACCTGTTCAACAAGGAAGACCCTATGGATGTAGAAGACGGGACTGATTTTATGTCTTATTTAAATCCGAATTCCCTTGAGATATTGACTTCCGGCCGCGTTGAACCTATTCTTGCCGGTGCCCCACCCGGAAGTCGGTACCAATTCGAGAGACTGGGCTATTTTTGCGTTGACCCCGATTCTTCTCAAGAAAAATTGGTATTCAATCGGGCAGTATCGTTACGGGATACCTGGTCTAAGATACAAAAGCAGCAGAAATAATAACTTTCGCTAGCAGGCTTTTAAAATGGATGAGCAGCCTAAAGGCACTATCCTCTCCGGTTATCGTATTCTCGACCTGACCGATGAGAAGGGCATGTTCAGCACCCGGCTTCTGGCGGGCATGGGCGCCGAGGTTATACGTGTCGAGAAGCCCGGAGCGCATTCCGCCGTAAGTACCGCTGATTATTGTTATCTGAATGCCGGCAAGCGATGTATCAGCCTTGATTTAGAGCCAAGAGCCGGACGTGAAATATTTAAACGCCTGGTCGAGACGGCTCAGGTCGTCGTGGAGACGGAATCGCCGGGGTATATGGCGTCACTGGGTCTCGGCTATGCTCAGCTCAGCGGAATCAATCCCGGACTGGTTATGGCTTCTATCACCGATTTCGGGCAGAGCGGCCCGTATCGGGAATATAAATCTTGCGACCTGGTGGCGGCGGCGCTGGGGGGGTGGTTGTCTGTCTGCGGTGAATCTCAGATGCCCCTCAAACCCTTTGGCAACCAGGCTTACTATTCGGCCTCTCTATTTGCCGCCAACGGGATTATGCTGTCGCTGTGGCACCGGCGCGCCACCGGACGAGGGCAGTATATTGATGTCTCGGTAATGGAGTGCGTGGCGGCCACCCTCGACCATGTCCTGGTGCGCTACTGGTACGAAGGTGTGGTGGCGGGAAGGCCGGGTAACCGGCACTGGAATAATGCCTTCCGTGTCTTTCCCTGTAAGGATGGCTACGTCCTGCTTTCCCTTTTTCAGCAGTGGGAGACGCTGGTAGCGTGGCTTGAGTCCGAGGGCATGGCTGAGGATTTAACCGATGAAAAGTGGCGGGAAAGGGAGGTGCGCCTCAAGGGACTTGACCATATCATAGATGTCCTGGAGAGGTGGACATCAAGCCATACCGCCGCCGAGCTCGTGGAGAAGGGGCAATTAATGCGTTTCCCCTGGGCGGAGGTAGCCTCGGTAGCGGGGCTCCTGAACAGTCCTCAACTGGCGGGACGTGACTATTTTGCTGAGGTGGAATACCCGGAGGCAGGCAGGAAATATAAGTCCCCGGGGGCACCATGTAAGCTGAGTCGCTCGCCATGGCAGGCAGGGGGCAGGGTGCCGGGGGCAGGCGAACACAATCTGGATATTTACCATCGGGAACTGGGGTTGTCAGAGCCGGAGATAGCAGCTCTGGCCGAAGAGCGTGTTATTTGAACATCGGATTGAGTTGACATAAAGATGGCGAGAGATGACTGAGAAAAACGAAATATCAACCAAAAAGGCCTGGCTGATAATTCTGGTATCGCTTATCGATGATATCATTATACTGGCGGTGGTCATCGGGGTACTGTGGTATTTCAAGGTGAAGCTTCCCATATGGGCTATGATATTCATCGGGTTGGCGCTGGGCGCTTTCATTTTCGTGAGAACGTGGGCGGTGCTGCCTAGCCTGCGGCGGAAAAAGGTCACCGGTGCCGAGGGAATGATAGGCATGGTGGGTGAGGTGGTAACATCATTAAAGCCAAATGGGGTTATCAGGGTTGGCGGTGAGTACTGGAAGGCGAAATCCCTTGATGGAGAAATAGAAAGCGGTGAGGAAGTAGAAGTTCAGGGAATATATAGGCTAAATCTGGAGGTCAGGCGCAAAGTATCATGGGAGCAGTAGTGCCGGGATATATGGCTCTGTACCGGTCGGGTGAACTGGAGCAGCGCGCCGAAAGGCTCGAAGCCAGGCTGGATGAATGCGATATCTGCCCGAGGGAATGCGGCGCCAGAAGACTCAGGGGTAAGGTAGGCTCCTGTAATTCGGCTTACCTACCGATTGTTACATCGGTCTGCGCTCATCACGGCGAGGAGCCGGTACTTTCCGGGAGCCGGGGGTCGGGGACGGTATTTTTTGGCAACTGCAACATGCGGTGTGTCTATTGCCAGAATCACCAGATAAGCCAGGACCCCAAAAACCAGCAGCCCTATGAGGTCAGCACTCGTGTGCTGGCGGAGCGAATGCTCTATCTTCAGGATGAGCTTGGGTGCCACAACATCAACCTGGTAACGCCTTCACACTTCGTACCCCAGATTGTCAAGGCAGTGCTGGAGGCGGTACCCATGGGACTTCGCCTGCCGCTGGTCTATAACACCAGCAGCTATGATTCTGTGGAAACACTGCGGGAGTTAGATGGCATCATAAGCATTTATTTAGCCGATTTACGTTATGCCTCCAACGAACTGGGCAAGAAGTACTCGCGGGTGCGTCACTATGCGGACAGTTCCCGTGCCGCTATCAAGGAGATGCAGCGGCAGGTCGGCGACCTGGAGGTGGACAGTGAGGGCATCGCACAAAAGGGGCTAATTATCCGCCACCTGATACTTCCCAACGGCATCGCCGGCAGTGAGGACTCACTTGGCTGGCTGGTGAGGGAGGTTTCGCCTGATGTGGCGGTCAGCATCATGTCCCAGTACTACCCGGCACACCGGGCCCACCGCTTTCCCCTGCTGGCAAGGAAGATATTGCCTGAGGAGTATGCGGAGGTTACCGGGTTGATTGCCAGGCTGGGTATAGTCAACGGATGGGTGCAGGAAATGGATTCTGCCGAGGACTACCTGCCGGATTTTTCACATAAAGACCCGTTCCCGGTGAGGATGAGGAATCTAAGATGATGCTATGCCTTAGTTTTTTCTTTTCCGTT
>CAYWRT010000194.1:0-3018 GCA_964460815.1 uncultured Dehalococcoidaceae bacterium | reverse complement strand
GTATCATAGAGTAGATTATGGCCAAGAAAACGGAAGCCAGAGGTGTGATT
This sequence comes from uncultured Dehalococcoidaceae bacterium, assembly GCA_964460815.1. GTDB lineage: Bacteria > Chloroflexota > Dehalococcoidia > Dehalococcoidales > RBG-16-60-22 > CAYWRT01. The sequence goes on along the minus strand of CAYWRT010000194.1, from coordinate 2,968 downwards.
CACCTTGTGTGTACGGAGTGTCAGGAAAGAACCTATACCACAACCAAGAATCGAAAAAACGATACCCAGCGCTTAGAGCTCAGGAAATATTGTCCCCGTTGTCGTGTTCATAGGCTGCATAGGGAGACAAAGTAGTACGGGGCTACCAGAAGGCGCGGCAGGTTCCAGCGATGACGCATCATACTACTACCAGGCGTAGTGGCCTAAAACTCTTTAATTACATTGGCGAGATTATCAATGAGCTAAAAAAGGTAGTCTGGCTCACCAGGAGAGAAGCTGCATATTTGACGGTGCTGGTGCTGATTGTTTCCATTGGGGCGGGTATTTTCTTGGGAGCGCTTGATTATGGTTTCACCGACCTTATTGACAAAGTTCTCTTGGGTAAATGATAGCCTGCCTCCCGGATTAAATTGAAGCCGTCTGATTTGCGGGAGGGTCACCGCTTTTTCCAGGAGTTCACGTAGCGAGGTTATTTGTGGCGGAAAACGAAAAACAGTGGTTCGTAATTCATACCTATTCGGGGCATGAAGATCGGGTTAAGAAGAACCTGGAGCAGCGCATCAAGTTCATGGATTCAGGGGATGAGGTCTTTCAGGTAGTTATACCCACTGAGGATGAAATAGAGGTCAGGGGTGGGCGCCGGCGTACGGTGACCAAGAAGATATTGCCAGGTTATGTCCTGATTCAGATGAAGCTGGATGAACATAGCTGGAGTCTCGTGCGAAATACTCCCGGGGTTACCGGTTTTGTTGGTAGTGGGACTGCGCCGACACCATTGCAGGAGAATGAGATTGGTGAGATTTTAAGGCAGATGTCAACCGAAGCTCCCAAGGTTAAGGTTGGTTTCCGCAAGGGGCAGAGCGTCAGGGTGACCGATGGCCCGTTTATTGATTTTGTCGGTGTGGTCGATGAGATAAACATGGAAAAAGGTAAGGCTAAGGTGCTTCTATCGCTTTTCGGTCAGGAAACGCCGGTGGAGCTTGACTTTCTACAGATAGATAAACTCTGATGCCTTTAAGGGGACGAAATGGCGAAAAAAGTTAAAGCTATAGTTAAATTACAGATTCCAGCCGGACAGGCGAATCCGGCACCTCCGGTAGGTCCGGCTCTGGGGCAGCATGGGCTTAATATAATGGGCTTTTGTAAAGATTACAATGAGCGTACGGCCAACCAGGTTGGTTCCATTGTCCCGGTGGAAATAACTGTCTATGAGGACAGGTCATTTACGTTTATTACTAAAACCCCGCCGACATCTGACTTATTGAAGAAGGCATTGGGTGTGGATAAGGCAAGTAGTCGAACGAGTCATGAGGCGGCTGGGACACTATCTAAGGAGAAGCTCCGTGAAATAGCCGAGCTTAAGGCCAAGGACTTGAATGCTAACAGCATTGAAGCCGCAGAACGCATTATTGCGGGCACTGCCCGCAGTATGGGTATCGAGGTGGAGTAGCATGGTAAGACAAGGCAAGAAATATCAGCAAGCAGCTGCGCTGGTTGAAAAAACCAGGGCATATCAACCTCAGGAAGCCATTGAGCTGGTCAAGAAGTCAGCACCTGCCAGCTTTGACGAGACTGTTGAGCTTCATCTGCGGATGGGCCTGGACCCCCGCAATGCCAGCCAGCAGGTTCGGGGTGTAGCTCTTCTGCCCCACGGGTTAGGCAAGAAGGTGCGGGTCCTGGTTTTTGCCCAGGGGGAATCGGAGAGGATTGCCGAGAATGCCGGGGCCGATTTTGTTGGTGGTGATGACCTGATTAAGAAGATTGAGGAAGGCTGGCTGGATTTTGATACGGCCATTGCCATCCCCGAAATGATGGGCAGGGTAGGCAAGCTGGGCAAAATCCTGGGGAGGCGGGGCTTAATGCCCAACCCCAAATCAGGGACGGTTGTCGCCATGGATAATCTGCCCAGAGTAATAGAGGATGCCCGTAAGGGGAGGGTGGAATATAAACTGGACAGGACAGCTATCATCCATCTACCTCTGGGTAAGGTTAGTTTTGAGAATAATATGTTACTGGACAATCTGGCATCGGTGATAGAAGCGGTGATGAAGGCTAAGCCCAGCGGTGCCAAGGGCCAGTATGTGAAAAGTGCCTACGTAACCACCACCATGGGGCCGGGGATAAAACTTGACCTCGCTCCAACGCTCGCTTTGAGTTCAAGCTAATTTTAAAATCCAGGCAGGGTGTGTTAGAATAGATTAACAATAGAATAATAATTCCTGAGAATTTTTGGTCCTGAGACAGCGGGTGCCGCCAGGCTTAAAATAATATGCCTGCCGAGGAAGAAGCAATTCTGGATTAAATTCAGATTTAGTTAAGTCCTTGTGCAGACGGCACAGGGGCTTTTTTACATAAAGTGAATTCAACTGGAAGTCCGGGGGTATTTCAGGAGGTATAGAAGGATGTCAAGAGAGAAGAAGGCACAGATTGTAGACAGCCTGTACGAGATATTCTATAAATGTAGCACCGGTATTCTGACGGACTACCGGGGGCTATCAACTGCTGAGATGAATAATTTGCGTCGTAAATTGAGGGCGTCGGGTATTGACTATAAGGTGGTGAAGAATACACTGGCACAATTCGCCGCCAGGAGAGCTGGCATAGACGAACTGGCTGGCTCACTTGAAGGTCCGGTAGCTATTGCTTTTGGCTATGGTGAGATAACTGAGCCAGCCAGGGTGCTGGCCGACTACATACGCACCTCGAAGTCAACCCTGAGCATCAAGGGAGGCTTCCTGGGTGACAGGCTATTGACTTCCGGGGATGTGGAGACTCTGGCCACATTGCCATCCAGGGAAGTGTTAATAAGCCGGGTCATGGCGGGGATGCAGAGTCCCATTGTGGCTCTGGTTAGTGTGCTTGCGGGTCCTATCAGGGGGGTCATGGGAGTACTGCAGGCTAGAATTCAACAACTGGAGGGAGAGTAAAATGGCAGAAGATGAAGTAAAGAACGAAGAAGAAACTGCGG
>CAYWRT010000193.1:0-3047 GCA_964460815.1 uncultured Dehalococcoidaceae bacterium | reverse complement strand
ATGTGGCCCATATATTACTGCCCCATCTGGATTCCTGTGCTTATAATGAATAGTTACTTTTTTTATAGGTTCACCATTATACAATAAGACAAAACTACGATTTCTCTTACCTTTATTTCCGTTGAGGCGTAATATCAGATTATCAGACGGCAATAGCACGGTAGCCTCCAGATAATAACGCTCCAAAAACTTGCCGCCTTTCGGATGCCAGTGAAGATTTGCCGTAATTACTTTATCCTTTGAAAGTAAATCACTAACTTCCGTATTTGTAAGCATTTATTTTTACCTTGCGGTAATTTTATCCCTTAAATATCCTAATGTCAATAAAAAATCCACGGCTCAAATAACTAAACCCGCGGATTTTTCTTTTTGCCTGATACCAATCCTGAAGCAAGTCAAGCCCCTGTTTCCTTTACCACGGGCTAAGCCGTAGATGATACGAGGGCGGCAGGGTGGGAAAAGATAAAAAGCGAGGGGGTGGGGGGCAAAGCCATCAACCAAATGCAAATAGAGTCGGAACGGCGCCCTTATTTCAGCTCAATTAAGCGGGACAGGAATTCCTCCACTTCCGCCGTTGAATTCAGAAAATAGTCGGCGCTTGATGAGGGGTTCTCCCCGCCGACGAAGACGCTCCAGCCTCCCGGGCGGTGCACAACCCTGAAGGCATCTTCATCGGTGGTATCATCACCCAGGTAGATGGTCAGTGTTGTCTCCAGCTTGAGGAGCGCCTTTATTTCCCGGGTTATGGCCTCAACGGCTTTTCCCTTGTGCCAGTCTATCGGGGGCCTGACCTCCAGAACCTTTTTACCCGAAGTAACACGTATTTTGCCTTTGTTTAACAGAGGCGAGGTAAGTTGTTTAAAGGTCTCCGCCACCAGGTTTTCCTCACCTTTTTTAACCAGCCGGTAGTGGACACTCAGGCTTAACCCCTTGTCCTCAACAATGACCCCATTGATACTATCCAGCGCCGCCGCCAGCCGCCGGGCAAGGTCTTTCATCGTAGCCCGGGCTGTCTCTGCCGGCTGGCTGACAAACTTGAGGCCGGGGCCCTCTATTTCCAGGCCGTGGTTCCCCGCATAGTAGATTCCTTCTATGGCCACCATGGACTCAAGTTCTGATAGCGGGCGCCCGCTGATAATGCCCACGCTGGAGGTCGTTTTTTGCGCCAGAGTGCGGAGCTTCTCCCTGACCTCAGGCGAAAGTATCGCCTCCTCGGGGCGGCTGACAATCGGGGTCAGGGTGCCGTCATAATCGGAGAGGAGCAGGAGATGGGGAGAAGCCTGGCTGTCGGCAGAAAGAGTTGCCCACGACTCAAAGAGATGCTGCACTAGCCCCCCGCTATTGAGATGAGTCTGGAGACCATAGAGGCACCCCAGCGGTAGATGTTGTTGCTGGCGACTATTTCGCGCATATTCTGCATCCGTCGCCGCCTCTCCGCCTCCGGCATCTCTATGGCTTCTTTTATCTTCCCGGCAAATTCACTGATGGCATAGGGGTTGATGAGAAGGGCATCGTGCAGTTCTGCGGCGGCGCCGGTGAACCGGCTCAGGACCAGGACACCATCACCGTCAATACGCGAAGCGACAAACTCCTTGGCGACCAGGTTCATGCCATCGTGGAGAGAACTGACCACGCAGAATCTTGCCAGCTGGCGCAGGGCGCTTAGAGTCTCCGGCTTAAGCTGCCGTGTCATCGGAACCACCGGCTTCCAGGAGTCAGTACCGTATTTATCGTTGATGCCGTTCATCAGGTCCTCAATCCTCTGCCCTATCTCCTTGTAGGTATCAATCTGGGTCCGGCTGGGCATGCCTGCCTGAATGAAGACTACCTTGCCTCTGTATTTGGGATTGTCTTCAAGCAGTTTATCCAGTGCCTGTAGCCTCTCCGGTATCCCCTTGGTGTAGTCCATCCGGTCCATGCCGATACCGAGATACTTACCCTCTAAATTAAACTCGCGGCGCAGGCTCTCCATTTCCTGCTTAACGGCTTCTGTGCCCGCTTGCTGGGAGAGGCTGTCAAAGTCCACGCTTATGGGAAAAGGCTGCACTACTGTGGTGTTGCCCTGACGAATTATGGCTGACCTCTCCCGGTCGGTTCTGGCTTCCAGGATGCGTTCTACCGACTCTATGAAATTGTCGCCGAAAGACTGTGTGTGGAAGCCCATCAGGTCGTTGCCCAGCATACCTATGAGTATCTCCTCCTGCCACGGGCAGGTCCGGAACACCTCGTAGGTGGGCCAGGGGATGTGCCAGAACTGCCCGACGGTCAAACCGGGATTTTTCTCCTTGAGAAAGTGGGAAAGCAGGGCGAAGTGGTAGTCCTGGAGCAGCACCACTGCCTTGCGGCCGGCTATCTCCTGCATAACCGCATCGGCAAAAATCTGGTTTACCTTTTTGTAGGTATGCCACCAGTCCTCCGAAAAGTTCGGCGGTGTGAAGGTAACGTGGCACAGCGGCCACAGCGCCTCATTGGCGAAGCCGAGATAAAAGCCGGCTACCTCCTCTTCCGTGAGCCAGACCCGGCGTAAAGTGTATTCCGGTTTGTCCGGTGGCACCGCTACCCGGTCATGGGCGTCAACCACTTTCTTGTCGGCATCACCGGTGCCCTGGGCTACCCAGGTGCCCCCGGAGGCGCGCATTACCGGGTCCAGAGCCTCGGTAAGCCCGCTGACGGGCTTGTTCCACTTTATCTCTTTACCGGACATGGTGTGAATGTAGGGTTCCCGGTTGGAGACCACGATAAACAGGCTGTCGCCCAGTTTCGCCTGTACCAGCTGGTAGAGCCTGTCCTTGTTCCATTGCAGTGCTTCCATTTAGCCTAACCTGCCTTGTCGCCTTCCTGATTTACCCCCCCGCCACCCCCTAAGGTTAACTCAAGCAGTCCTGGCTGTCAAGCCGTTCCGTTGGCGAGTTCTTTTGCATTTGGTTGATGGCTTTGACCCCGCCCCCCTCGTTTCTTATCTTTTCCCACCCAAGCCACCCCGTATCATCTACAGCTTATCCTACGAGTGTATACCCCACCACCCCACGCAAAATTAACCTTTTCCC
>CAYWRT010000192.1:0-3126 GCA_964460815.1 uncultured Dehalococcoidaceae bacterium | reverse complement strand
CAATAAAAAGCTCTCTCTGCCCGCGACCGATGGGGAACATGCTGTCCACAGCCTTGATGCCGGTCTGCACCGGGGTATCCACCTTCATGCGCAGCACCACGTTGGGAGCCACCCTCTCTATCGGTCGTGTCTTATCCGTCTTGACGGCACCTTTGCCGTCCTGGGGACGCCCCAGAGGGTCAACGACACGCCCGATGAGGGCTTCACCCACGGGCACTTCCGCAATCCGTCCGGTGCACCGTACCTCATCGCCCTCCTTAATCTGTGTATAGTCTCCCAGGACAACAGACGATACACTGTCCTCTTCCAGGTTCAGGGCAATGCCGATAATGTCGTTGGGAAACTGAAGCAGTTCATTATACTTCGCTGAAGCCAGCCCATGAATCCGGGCAATGCCGTCACCGACCTCAATCACGGTACCAACATCCACCATGGTTACGGCCGTGCCAAACTGCTCAATCTGCTGCTTGATAATGGAAACAATATCCTCGCCTCTCGTTGTCACCTGAGCTACCTCCTTTGCCGCACAGTTGAGTTGACTCCTGACTACCGCTTCATTTCCGCACCAACCAGCTCTTTTCTTAAAGCCGCCAGTTTGCTGCGGGTGCTGCCGTCCAGCAACTTGCCGCCGACCCTGGCGATAATCCCGCCGATGACACCCGGGTCTACTTCGGACTTCAGCACCACTTTCTTACCAACCAGGGCACTCAGATTTTCGGTCAACTTCTGTATATCTTTATCATCAAGGGGAACGGCGGTAATAACCTCAGCCGGCTCAATACCACCATAGCTATCCAGCAAACGCTGGTATTCATCGGCAATGCCGCCAATCATGCCAATACTGGCTCTGGTTATCAGCAGGCGCACCAGATTTAAAGCTAACGGGTTCACATCCCCGAGTCGTTCGGATAACAGCCTGGTTTTATCATCGAACTTTATCTTGGGACTCTCCAGTGCCGCCAGAAAGGTAGCATCACCGACCACGCCAGCCATCTTTTGCAGGTCGGACTGCCACCGCTCCAGTTCCTTTTTCTCCAGCGCCATCTGAAATACTGCCTGGGCATAGCGCCGGGCGTAAGCCTTTCTCGCCATAATAACTTCCCGAATTTACCGGCTAATCCTTCTTCAGGGTTGAACTCTCTTTCAACACCTCGTCAATAAGCCGGCGATGCTCCTTCTTATCCAGAGAGCGGTCGATAACCTTGCCCGCCGCCAGTATCGTTAAGTCGGCAAACTCACGGCGCACCTCGCCAATAGCCTCGTCCCGCTCCCGCTGTATCTCGGCACGCGCCCTATCAATGAGGGCTTCGGCTTCCTGTCTGGCTTCCGCCTGCGCCTTCTGCTTGACCTCCTCACCGGCTCGTACCGCCCGGCTTATTCTCTCCTGCCCTTCCCGGCTGGCTGTCTCAAGCTGCTTCTTAACCTCATCCTCAGCACGGGCTGACTGCTCCTTAATGGACTCAGCCTGCTCCAGGCTCTCCTTAATCCGCCGGGAGCGCTCATCGAGCATACGCATCATGGGCTTGTAAGCCACAAAGCGCAGAATGACCAGCAGGATGATAAAGGTCACCACCTGCGTTAACAGCGACGGCAAACTAATTCCTAGCTCAGCAATACCCCCCATTTTTACCCCCTAGACTGCTTAGCAAACAACTGTCCCATGACAATTTTGCAAGAATAATATTACCAATCCATCTTCTCTGCGGTATCCAGGGACTTACATGAGCGTAAAGACCGCGTGTAGCAAGACACCGGCTATGACCATCGCCCCCAGTATTACCGCAGCAATAATAGCCGCTATAAAATTGGGTATTCCTTCGTGGTCCATAATTGCCCCCTTAATATTAACCAAGCATCGCCAGGATAATGGCTATAATCAAGGCATAGATGCCGATTGCTTCCGCCATGGCGATGGCCAGTATCATGTTGGTCATGATTGGTCCTCTTGCCTCAGGGTTACGCGCCAGACCCTGCATGGCACCGTAACCCAGGATGCCGATGCCGATGCCGGGCCCCAGGGCTCCCAACCCGATAGCCAGTCCCGCAGCTAAATATCTGACTGCTTGTGGGTCCATTCCTTTGCCTCCTTAGAATAGTTTATATCTAAATAGTTCTCTTATTGCTATTCTGCCTGATGAGAAGTCACCGCCATGGTCACAAACACCAGGGTCAACCCGCTAAATATAAGCGCCTGAACAAAGCCAACCAGCATCTCAAGCCCGTAAAACGGCAAGGCTAATACCCAGGGAATAAGAAAGGCCGTGATAAGCAGCAATATCTCGCCTGCCGTCATATTGCCAAAGAGACGGAAGGTAAAGCTGACGATGCGGATAAACTCACTGAGCGTTTCCAGCACACCGACGAAAATATCAACAAACCCGGAGAACAGCCCCGAAAGACCGGCTTTGAGCCTGCCCTTAAATATATGACCGACACTCTGGAAAAACGAGCCGAAATTAAGAAACTTGCGCATGTAATGAATTCCCAGTGTCTTAAGGCCGTAGAATTCAACAAAGACAAAGGAAACCAGCGCTATCGCCAGGGGCGTATTAACATCAGTATTAGCACCTCTGAGCAACTCATGGTGCCCGAATAATATCGAGCCGAAGCCCGGAATCAGGCTGAGCCAGGCATTAAAGGCAACGAATAAAAATATCGTGCAGATAACGGGGAAGAAGCGCCGCCCGTTTTCCTCCCCGGCGATACTCTGACAGAGTTCATAGACCCAGCCGAGTAGAAACTCAAAGGCAGCCTGAAACCTGCCCGGGACAATCTTCATGCGGCGGGTAGCCAGATAACAGATTAGAACGAGAATAATTACAGTGAACCACGAAGCGAGCATACTGTTAGTGATGGGAAGTCCGAAGACGTGAAACAAAACGGGTGCTGGAAGGTGGGGGTCGGGGCTGGGGACACTGAGCCAGTCGGGCAGCCCCACATCGCCAATCATGTTCTTGCCGATAGGGCCGGCGAGAAAGCCAATGATAAAGAGAGCCAGGAAAACAATAATAATAATAACCAGTATAGGAAGCGAACAGCCCAGACAACCGCGCTTACGCTCAGCCACTAGTCATTCTCCTTATCTCGCCTGTTGCTCATAAGGGGTCGAATCATCTGATAAACACC
>CAYWRT010000191.1:0-3158 GCA_964460815.1 uncultured Dehalococcoidaceae bacterium | reverse complement strand
CATTATGCCCGGCGGTGATACCCAATTGTCATCGGTCTACGTACTGGAGGTTAACCCCCGCGCCAGCCGCACCGTCCCCTTCATTTCCAAGGTTACCGGGGTGCCCATGATAAAAATTGCCACCAAGGTTATGCTGGGTAAAAGCCTCAAGGAGCAGGGATACGGCGGCGGGCTGTGGCCAGTCAGCCGGCTGGTGGCTATTAAGGCCCCGGTATTCTCTATGTCAAAGCTGCTCGGAGTTGACACTCATCTCGGGCCGGAAATGAAGTCCACCGGTGAAGTAATGGGCATTGACTATACTTTTAATGCTGCCTTAGCCAAGGCGTTTCTGGCCGCCGGGCTGGCGCTGCCGCCCCAGGGGGGAATACTCTTCAGCATTGCCGACAGGGACAAACCGGAAGCGCTGCCGATTATCAGGAAGCTCGCGTCAACAGGTAACAAGCTCTATGGCACCGAAGGCACCGCCGCCATGATTGAGGCAGCCGGGCTGCCGGTAAAAATGACCAGCAAGAAACTTGACGAGGGGCACCCCAACATTATTGACCTTATCAACGACGGCACCATCAATGGTGTTGTCAATACCTTAACCGGAGGTCACGTCCCGTTCCGGGACGGTTTCCACATTCGCCGGGCGGCGGCAGAGAAGCGCATCCCCTGTTTTACCTCACTGGATACCCTCCGGGCTGCCGCCGAAGCACTTGCCAGCGGTGGTCAGATTTATACCGCCCAGCCCCTCCCCGATTACCGCAACAAGGAGCCGGCGTGAAACAAGTAAAAGCCTTCGTTATCTATAACAAAAAGATTCTGCCTAGCGGACCCCATCGCGCTGGTCGGGCACTGGCTAGCCATCTCATACGCTTGCACTGTCCAGAAATAGCTAGCGAAGCAAAGCCAGGCCAATTTATCATGGTGCACTGCGGCGATGAATGTGTCCTGCCGCGTCCCTTTAGTGTCCACCAGGCAAACAAAAGCGACATAGCCCTTTTCTTTGCCGTCCTCGAAGGTGGTAAAGGTAGCCAATGGCTTTCTAAGCAGCAAGATAATAAAACGATAGAAGTGTTTGGTCCACTGGGCAATGGCTTTTCAATCCGTCCAGATTCAAAGAACCTTCTATTAGTAGCAGGTGGTATGGGGCTAGCTCCTTTATGCTTTCTTGCCCAACAAGCGGTAAGTGAAAAGCGCTCGGTGACCCTGCTTTTAGGCGCTGCTATAGGACCTCTTTACACTGAACGTCCCGAAAATCTTCTCCCACCAAGAATCAATATCGATACCGCCACTGAAGACGGGAGTGCTGGTTATCATGGTAAGGTAACCGACCTTATCCCAAAGTATATTGGCCAAGCGGACCAGATATTCGCCTGCGGGCCGGTGGGCATGTACCGTACGATGTCGCAGATGCCGGAGTTAAAAGATAAATCAGTGCAGATTTCCCTGGAGATAATGATGGGGTGCGGGGTGGGGGTCTGCTACGGCTGTACCATCAAGACCAGAAGCGGCTTAAAGCAGGTATGTAAAGACGGGCCGGTTTTTGATTTGGAGGATATAACCTGGGAGGAAATAAGGGGAGTCTAAGAGGGGCGAACCCTTTACGAATCTCGTTTAAAAGATTATAATATTATGGTTTGTCCACATTTTGAGAATTTAACCGGGGGTGAAGCTTGGTTATTTTATATGTAGTTTCTTCGGAAGAAGCCGCGGGCAAGACCGCCGTCTGTGCCGGTCTGGGCAGGAATTTGCGGAGTGAGGGCAGGAAGGTCGGTTATCTGGAGCTGCTCGGCGCTGATAAAGGCAATGGTGATGCTGTCTTTATGAAGCGGGTTCTGGACCTGCCGGAAGCGGTGGAGTCACTCTGCCTGCCGCCTGGTGATGTAAAGAAGATAAAGGAGACAGTTGACGGGGTGTCCCGGGGCAGGGATGTGATTATTGTTGAGGGTATGCTCGGACAGAGTGCCGTTGAGATAGCCAGAGCCCTGAATGCCAGAGTTATCGCTGTGGAAGCCTATTCCGGGCAGGCATCCAGCTTCATTGATAGCTATAAGGGATTCGGGGAGAGTTTGCTGGGTGTTGTCTTGAACAAGGTGCCGGTAAGTCAGCTAAAGCGTGTGCAGGACGAATTCTCAAAACAGATTGGCGCTACGGGTGTAAATATTCTCGGGGTGCTTCCCGAGGATAGAGTCCTGTTCGCCATTACGGTTGGTGAGCTGGCTGACGGCATTCAGGGGAAGATATTGAACAACGTTGATAAATCGGCGGAGCTGGTGGAGAACTTCATGCTGGGGGCGATGGTGGTTGACTCCGGCCTGGATTACTTCGGGCGCAAGAGCCATAAGGCTGCCGTGGTCAGGCAGGACCGCCCCGACATGCAACTGGCGGCTCTGGAGACCTCAACCAGGTGCCTGGTTCTCAGTGGCAGCCAGGAACCACCAGTCTATAATGTCCTTGAGAAAGCGGAGAACCGGGGCATTCCGATTATTTCAACGGAAAATACGATTACTGACGTAGTAGCGAATATTGAAGATGCTCTGAGCCAGGGCAGATTTAACCAGGAGAAAAAGCTGCCGAAGCTTACCGAGATTATGAAACAGCACCTGGACCTCAAGGCTGTAATATAAATAGACCGGGTTTTAGCTGTCTGTAAAGGGTGTATTAGATACAATCTCGATTAATTGTCAGTCGTACTTAATCTATCTCCCTGCTCCTTAACAATGAGGAGGTGAGGGGGTTCCTGGGGTGTATATATAGCTCTGGGATTTTTCATTTAGTCCACTGTTGATAAAAGCGGGTTAATTGTTATACAATTCACCTTGTTGTCTTATGGCAACCTGGCACGACTGGTGGGCCGGGCAATTTAAAAAATCTTATAAGGGGGGCAGGTGATTGAATGCACTAGGAAGACATTTACTTATTGAGCTGCAGGACTGCAACAAGGAGGTATTAAACGACCCGGGCTATATCAGAGACGCCATGGTAGGCGCAGCCATTGACTGTGGCGCCGTGGTGCTGGGTGAGTCCTTCCACCACTTCAGTCCCCAGGGAGTAAGCGGAGTGGTGGTCATCGCCGAGTCTCACCTATCCATTCATACCTGGCCGGAATACGGGTATGCCGCCGTTGACATCTTCACCTGCGGCGATACCGTTGAACCCGAAAAAGCGGCCGA
>CAYWRT010000190.1:0-3235 GCA_964460815.1 uncultured Dehalococcoidaceae bacterium | reverse complement strand
CCGGTCTTCGGCATCAATGGAAGCGGCATGCATGTCCATCAGTCGCTGTTCCGGGGCGACAGGAACGCCTTTTTCGATGCCAAAGATAACTATCACCTGTCTCAGGATGCCAAGTGCTATATTGCCGGACTGCTGAAACACGCTCCCGAGATTACCGCTGTTTGCAATCAGTGGGTCAACTCCTACAAGCGACTGGTGCCGGGCTATGAAGCCCCGGTATACGTCTCCTGGGCACGACGCAACCGCTCTGACCTCATCCGTGTCCCCGAATACCGGCCGGGCCGGGAAAAGGCCACCCGTATCGAACTGCGCTCCCCCGACCCCGCCTGCAACCCCTACCTTGCCTTCAGCGTCATGCTGGCGGCGGGGCTGGAAGGGATTGAGAAGAAATACCAGGTCCCCGAGCCGGTAGAAGAGAATGTTTACGAAATGAGCGAGGAAGACAGAAAGAGGCGAGGCATCACCACCCTGCCCGCCAGCCTTCTTGAGGCTATCCTGCTCACCGAGCAAAGCGAACTGGTGCGGAAGGCGCTTGGTGACCACGTCTTCAATGCCTTCATCGAGAATAAGAAGATAGAATGGGACCAGTACCGGACTCAGGTGACCGAATACGAACTGAAAAGACACCTGCCTATTTTGTGACGGATAACCCGTGATAAGCTCAGAAATAGAGAGGAGGCTCTGTTTGTATTTGTTTGATGGCGCTACCTCACCCCATGTGTCCCCCTCTCCTATCAAGGAGAGGGGGAAGGGTTTTGAGAGGGGCTAGCGTCCCTCTCCGCAGGCTACTCACCTGTTCAGGATGAGGTCTGAACTCTTCTTCTCATATCTTGGGGGTGGGGGGAGAGAACTACGGGCTAAGCCGCTGATGATGCTGGGCGGCCTGGGTGGGAAAAGATAAACAAACGAGGGGTGGGGTTAAGCTGCCAAAATAGCTAAAACAGAACAAAACCAGAGAGGAGGCTCTCTTGTTTCGGATAGAGGTCCTGGTAAAAGAAGGATTTACCGACCCCAGAGCGGAAGCACTACAAAAGGACATACACGACCTCGGCATCAGGATAGTCAAACGGGTCAGAGTCAGCGATATTTATCTCCTGGAGGGAAACCCGAACGAGGCTGAGCTAAAAAAAATCTGCCGGGAACTGCTGACTGACCCCGTAGTAGAAGAGTATTCATACCCGGAAAAACCAATCCCTGATGACGCCCATCTCATTGAGGTTGCCTACAACCCCGGCGTGATGGACCCCGTTGAGGAAAGCGTCAGGAAGGGAATACACGACCTCGGCATAGCCACCGTTGAGGCCGTAAGGACTGCCAAGAGATACTTGCTGTGGGGTGAACTCCCGGCAGAGGCTCTAAAGTCAATCTGCGACAAGCTGCTGGTCAACAGTATTGTCCAACACATCGTCGCCAAACGTGAAGCCATCGCCCTGCCACCGGCAACATATGAATTCAACCTGACAACCATGGATTTATCAAATATGGACGATGACGGGTTGATGGCGCTGAGTCAGGACAGGCTCTGGCTGAACCTGACGGAGATGAAGCATATCCAGAACTACTTTTCCGGGTTGGGGCGCAACCCGACCGATGCTGAACTGGAGACCCTGGCGCAAACCTGGTCGGAGCACTGCATACATAAGACCTTTAAAAGCAAAATACAGATGGGCGGGCAGACCATCGACAACCTGATGAAAAGCACCATTATGCGGGTCACCGAGGAACTCAAAAAGCCCTGGTGCCTCTCCGTTTTCCGGGACAACGCCGGGGTTATCGACTTTGATGGCCGCTACGCCGTCTGTTTCAAGGTGGAGACACATAATCATCCCTCGGCGGTGGAGCCATACGGCGGGGCGGCTACGGGGATTGGCGGCGTCATCCGCGATGCCCTGGGTACAGGGCTGGGAGCCAAGCCAATCCTGAACACCGACGTCTTCTGCTTTGGCCCACCCGATTTCCCCCACGCCGACCTCCCCGGAGGGGTGCTGCACCCGCGCCGTATTTTCAAGGGCGTCCGCGCCGGCGTAGCCGACTACGGCAACCGCCTCGGTATTCCCACACTCAACGGCGCCATACTTTTTGACGGGCGCTATGTGGGCAACCCCCTCGTCTTCTGCGGCACCGTAGGACTATTGCCCGCAGGCATGAGCCAGAGGGGACAGCAGAAGCCGGGAGACCTCGTCGTTCTGGTGGGAGGAAGAACCGGGCGCGATGGAATTCACGGTGTTACCTTTGCCTCCGGAGAGCTTAAAAAGGAGTCCGAGGTTGTCTCCTCCAGCTCCGTTCAAATCGGCAACCCCATTATGGAGAAAAAAACAATTGATGCCATCCTGAAAGCACGCGACCAGGGCCTGTACTGCCGCATTACTGACTGCGGCGGGGGTGGGCTTTCCTCGGCGGTAGGAGAAATGGCCGAAGAAACCGGGGTGCGTGTCCACCTGGAGCGAGTGCCCTTAAAATATTCCGGGCTGTCCTACACGGAAATATGGGTATCCGAATCGCAGGAGCGGATGGTGCTGGCGGTCCCGCCGGATAAAATTGACCGTTTGCTGGCTCTCTTCCAGGGTGAGGATGTGGAAGCCACCGCCATCGGTGAGTTCACCGATAACCGCCGCCTCCAGCTCTTTTATAACGGTAACCCCGTTGGTGACCTCGACATGGAATTCCTGCATAACGGTCTGCCACAACTGGAGAGAGAGGCCGTCTGGGAGCCGCCACGGCACGCCGAGCCGGACTTTAATCAGCCTGCTGACTTGAAAGATGCCCTGATGAAAATACTCGGTTCATGGAATGTTTGCAGCAAGGAATGGGTGATACGCCAGTACGACCATGAGGTACAGGGTGCCAGCGTGCTCAAGCCTCTAACCGGAGCCAGCAATGACGGCCCCGGCGACGCCGCCATTATCAAACCGCTCCCCGATTCTGATATGGGCATCATTGTCGCCAACGGTATCAACCCTAAATACGGGGACATAGACCCTTACTGGATGGCAGCCTCCGCCATAGATGAAGCCCTGAGGCAGGTAGTCGCTGTCGGCGGCAGCCTGGAGAGGGTGGCACTGCTGGACAACTTCTGCTGGGGTAATCCCGAAAAGCCCGACCGTCTCGGCGACCTGGTGCGGGCAGCGCAGGCCTGCTACGACACGACGATTGCCTACGAGACGCCCTTCATATCGGGTAAGGACAGCCTCTATAATGAGTACGAGACGGAGACTGAAAGCATCTGCATTCCGCC
>CAYWRT010000189.1:0-3236 GCA_964460815.1 uncultured Dehalococcoidaceae bacterium | reverse complement strand
GCCAGTGCCGGTGCCGCCGGTATGGCTGCCATCAGCGACATGATAATGGCTATGCCGAATATTCCAAGGATTCTGGTGAGTTTCATTTTGTTACCTCCTGAACTGGGTTTTCTGAGAACTATATGTATTTCATTTTATTATCTTATTATCAATTTATTAATAAATTATTAATATTTCACTAAATATTTTATTTTCTATTAGCTCCTGGTTCGTGCCGTATTTATACTGACGAGCGAAAGGCGGTTCGTCTCCCCACCCAGAAAGCGAGGAAACCGACAACAATGACGCCGATGCCTATCAGGGTGAATTTTACCCAGCCGGGTAGGGTAAAGGAAGAGCCGACATAGAATGACCGCGGGGCTGACCACTCGCTCTCGCTGTTGGCGTTATCTCTGGCTTTTACCCTCCAGTAGTAGGGGGTTTCCTGTTTGACGGCGGGCAGTTCCTCCTCTTCAGTCAGGGTGTATTCGGGGTCGGGCAGTCCTTCTTTCTCCAGAACGATAGAAGTGAAATTCAGGTCAGTGGCGACCTGGAGGCTGTAGGTTACCGGCGGGCTGAGGCTGGTAACACTCTGCCAGTAAAAAAACACTGGTTCCTCTGCTTCACTGTCGGAAGCGGGCAGCTTTGGTGCCGGCACCGGGGGGGCGCTTACGTAGAATGACCATGGGTCTGACCAATCGCCCTCGTTGTTAGCACTGTCCCTGGCTTTTACTCGCCAGTAGTAGGGGGCATACTTTTTTACGGCTGCCAGTTGTTCCTCTTCAGTCAGGGTGTATTCGGAGTCAGTCAGTCCTTCCTTCTCCAGCACGAGAGAGGAGAAGTTTTGTTCGGTGGCGACCTGCAAACTGTAGACTACTGGCAGGCTGGGGTCAGTAACATCCTGCCAGTCCAGGTAGGCCCTGGCCTTGGTCTCACTGCCATCAGCGGGTAGCAGCAGACCCGGTGCTGGAGGCGCTTCTGATTCCACAGTGAAGGTGAACCGTTTGGTGGTTTCACCATCGCTGACGGTAATCACGTGCTGACCGCCACTGCTGGGGGGGATATTGAAGGGGGCGGAGAAGTCACCGTTATTGTCGGTGGTAGCTGTGGTGGCGCGAAGGTTATCATAATCAATAGAGACTGTTACCCCGTCTTTAAAGCCGGTGCCTTGGACGGTAAGCCTGGAGCCGACGGAGCCCGTGGTTTGACTCAGGCTGGCCCCGGCTGTGGTGGTAAATCTGGCCTTGTCTATGTTGCCATACTCATCCTGTGCCTTAACATCATAGAGGCCGGGCCTCACCTTGGGTATATTAAATTCAACTTCAAAACCACCGTATTCGTCAGTCCTGGCTTTAGCTACCGGATAGATGCCAAAGTCGATGCGTAGCTCACTCCGGTAGCCGAAGCCGGTTCCCATGACAGATAAAAGCTCACCGGGGCTGGCTGAGGTCAGGTTAAGGCCAATTAAGGGAATCACCTCAAACTGGGTTTCAGCTGAGTTGCCTTCGGCATTGGCCGCGGTAATCTTATGCTTGCCGGCGGTGCTGCCGGGGATGCGGAAGTGATAACTGAACTTACCGATGGAAGAGGCTACTTCGGTGCCGACCTTCTCTCCAATCACATTATAATAAAAGAGGGTTATCGTTCTATCAGCATAGAACCCCCGGCCGCTGATAGTAACCTCGGTACCGACGGGACCGTCAGCCACGTCTATCTCAATTTTGGCTTCTTCAACAATGAAGAAATTCTCGGCCAGCTTGGTAGTGCCAGCCTCATTGGTGACGGTAACCCAGTATCTTCCTGGTGTGGTATCATCGGGGATATTAAACTCGGTGATGAAAGTCCCTGTATCGGGAACAGTCAGCG
Source organism: uncultured Dehalococcoidaceae bacterium (assembly GCA_964460815.1). Lineage (GTDB taxonomy): Bacteria > Chloroflexota > Dehalococcoidia > Dehalococcoidales > RBG-16-60-22 > CAYWRT01. Next base: position 1,391 of record CAYWRT010000189.1, on the reverse strand, counting down.
GGCTACTGGGGATTTCGGTATCGTGAAATGATATGGAGATGCTGTCGCCTTTATAGGAGTCAAAGTTGATTCCGTTTACGCTGACCCTGGTTCCTATGGCACCGGAAGTAGGGGTGAGTGTAATCAGTGGTGCTGCCTGAGCCGGCGTGCTCAGCAGGAGAACCGCTAGCAGCGGCGAGACAACCACCAGCATGAGGAAGCGTTTATGGTATCCTGCGAAACATTCCATCATTTTCATGCTCACCTCCCTGTGGAGGAGAGAAGATTTATTTCAGAGTGCGGCTGGCTTCCCTTCATAAATTCCATTTACTCCAGCAGTTTTTTTCTGGCACCACGGCTGGGATTATAGGTTCCCGCAAAGTTATCCAGGATATCCTTGTTAATCAGCCAGGTGTTATGAATCTTGTGAGCTGGCAAGTCTCCCTGCCGGCACAGCCGCTTTACCGTTTCCGGGTGAACCCTCAGACGGCGGCTGGCTTCTATCACATTATAATAGTTATCCCAGACTGGCATAATGTTTTCTTGATAGTTGATTGATAAATATTGCTTTGTTAAAGCAATTATAATTTCCACGGGTACTTTTGTCAAGCCCTGGGGCTTATTGAGCCAAAAATGTGACAAAATTCCATTGACGGTATTAGAACATATGTGCTACTCTGTCATTGTTTGGTTTTAGAGGTGAGCCATGGGTTTGAGTGAGATTGGCGATGATGAACTGAAGCTGGAGAAGGAGGAAGCCACTGAAAATGAACCGGATTTACCACCGGAATACTGTCATTACCGGGATGAGGGGTGTGAGTTCTCCGATTCCTGTCTTAACTGTCCCTTCCCGCAGTGTCTCTACGATGAGCCGAGGGGTAAACAGCGCTGGCTGAAGGAGTTGCGCAATAAGGAGATAGCCGGGCTGTTCAGCAGCCGGGGTTGGGGCGTGAAAGAACTGGCACTGCTGTTTGGGCTCAGCCAGAGAACCATACAAAGAGCTTTAAAGAGCACTATATCAGTATCCTCAAAGCAGGGTAGAGAAACGGATAGAAGGGAAGAAATTGAATAAAGGAGAAATGGGCATAAATGAATGAGTCGATTCCTTCGCAGTTAACCCGTGTGGATATGGACAGGATTAAGGGTTATAAAGAGCTACTTGATTTCTACCAGGGCCGGCAGTGGGAGGGAAGGGATAGGCGGGGTGAGAGGCGCCTGATTTTTAACTATGCCCGGGTCTTTGTGGAGAAGATTACATCATATCTGATGACCGGTATCAGCTTTGCCGTTGACCCTGTTGAGGATTCGGATGAGGCTGCTGCCAGAGCCAGGAAGGCGGAGTCAGCCCTGTACAGGGTCTATGAGGATAATCAACTGGAGCAGCTGGACCTTGAGACCGAGATTGATTGTGC
>CAYWRT010000188.1:2098-3265 GCA_964460815.1 uncultured Dehalococcoidaceae bacterium | reverse complement strand
TTCGTCAGGAAGATTCTGAGAAGGGGGATAAAAAGCGGCCGGGTACTGGATATTGGCACCGGCTCCGGTCGGCTGGCTATTGAACTGGCGAAACTAAAAGACTGCCATTTTGATATTGTCGCCCTTGACATATCGGAGAATATGATTAAAAGAGCCAGGGAAAATGCCCGGCGCTACGGAGTGGAAAACAGGATAAGGTTCCTGGTATCTACAGCCGCGAACCTCCCCTTTGCTGATAACTCCTTCGACCTGGTGATTAGCTACGCTTCACTGCACCACTGGCTGAAACCGGTGACCGTATTTGATGAGGTGGCCAGGGTAACCAGACAGACCGGACACGCCATCATCAGGGACAATAAGAGGGTTTACCAGAACCCGGTGTGGCGGGCTATCATCTGGTTTGTTTCCAGGTTCATGAACAAGCGGCACCGGGAACACTGGCCCAGGGCTCTTCTGGCCAGCTACACCATCCCGGAAGCGCATGAAGTCCTCAGCCGGTCCCGGCTCAGGAATTACCAAATAAGCAGCGACTTCGTTTTTATTGATTTATGCATTGAATCACCACGGAGCGCCCCGAAGAGGAACAATTAGATTGGAGCACCCACCAGCAGCCGAGGGTAAACTGAAGTCTATCGGAATTTTTCAGGCAATTTCCTGCTTGAGACAACTTGCCCTGACCCGCAGAAAAGAGATATAATGGAAAGCGCCAGCTACGGGTATACGGTCAACTCTATGCATATTGGTGTCGCTATACCATATATAACCGTTAATCGACTGATTTAACCAAACGAAACTCAGCCATATCCACGAGCTCTTGAAGGGAAGTGAACGAAATGCCAGACGGAAAAAGTGAAATAAAAAAACCCGGTCAGGCTGGACAGGCCGACAGGATAGTCTCGGTGAAGCCAGATAAAACAGTTATAAAAGCGCTTGCCCTTGGCGGCTTGCTCGGTGGCGGCGGCGAATGTGCCATTGACGTTAAAGATGGCAAAGCAGTCAGAATAAGACCGTTCCACTATGATTGGAAATATGACAAGAAGCAATTTAATGCCTGGAAGATGCAGAGGAACGGTAAAACACTGGAACCGTTGATGAAATCGCTGCCTTCCCCCTTCTCACTGGCATATAAAAAGCGGGCTTATTCCCCCAACCGGATTAAATACCCCC
>CAYWRT010000188.1:0-2088 GCA_964460815.1 uncultured Dehalococcoidaceae bacterium | reverse complement strand
AATCTCCTGGGACGAGGCCTCCGGGATAATAGCCACTGAGATAAAGAGGGTGCATAAAGAATATGGACCCCTGGCCATCATGGTACAGGGAGACGGACACGGGGAGTGCAAGACCATCAATACCCCTCACGGTCAATCATCAAGGCTTTTTGACATGATGGGAGGCTTCACCCAGCAGGTAAGAAATCCGGATAGCTGGGAGGGGTGGTACTGGGGTTCGAAGCATGTGTGGGGACAGGGAATCCAGGGCATGATGGACCCGGCCAATAACATTGTCAAAGACATGACCGAGAACTGCGATATGGTCCTCTTCTGGGGAGGTGACCCGGAGACGACTCCCTGGGGGTTTACCGGGCAGTGTGCCACCCGCCTATGCTACTTCTGGACGGAAGTTGGCATAAAACAGGTGTATATCTGCCCCGACCTGAACTACGGTGCCGCCGTTCATGCTGATAAATGGATTCCGGTGCTGCCCAATACAGACGCCGCGCTGCAACTGGCGATAATCTATACGTGGATAAAAGAGGGCACATATAATAAAGAGTATGTGGCTACCCATACGGTAGGCATGGACAAGGTTGAGGCCTACGTTATGGGCAATGAAGACGGCGTGCCCAAGACACCCGAGTGGGCTTCACCCAAGTGTGGTGTCCCGGAATGGACCATTAAGGCTCTGGCCAGAGAGTTTGCCGCCAAGACGACGTCAATAGCCCACTACTTCGGCGGTTCCTATGTCCGTGGCCCATTCTCACATGAACCTGCCCGCCTGGAATGTATACTGCTGGGAATGCAAGGGCTCGGCGGTCCCGGAGTTCACCAGAGCCAGATAACATACACCGGGATGCCCCGAGCCGAAGGAATCAGAAGCACCCGTTTCTTCAATCCTCAATTAAGCGAGCGCCTCACCAGGCCCGTGCAGACTACCATTGTCGCCTGGGGCAAGCAGCTTATCCCCAAGACCCTCATCCAGGAAGCTATTTCCCACCCGCCCATCACTTTTATGGGTAACGGCGCTATTGAATCTCAAACTGAAGACCAGTTCGTAAAATACACATACCCCCTGGAAAAGGGCGGTACGGAAATACACATGATATGGACCGATACCCCCTGCCGGACTACCTGCTGGAACCACGGCAACTGGACAATAGAAGCCTTCAGAAGCCCCAAGATAGAATGTGTTGTCGCCCAGCACCCATGGCTTGAGAACGACTGTCTGATTGCCGACATAATTCTGCCCGCCAACACCACTCTGGAGATAGAAGACATAGTTACCAATGTCAGGCAGGGCCCACATTTCCACAGTATAGCCATTCAGGAGCAGGCTATTAAGCCTGTAGGCGAGTCCAAGGGCGACTTCGAGGTAGTTTTAGAAGTAGCCAAAAAGCTGGGTATGGAGGATAAGTTTACTGAGGGCAAAACCACCCAGGACCTGGAGAAGCAGGTTTTCGATGACATGGAAATTGACTACCTCATCAAGTGGGAAGACTTCAAGGAAAAGAAATACTTTGTCTTCCCGGTAGCTAAAGACTGGGAAGATGACCCGCCTGGTTTCAGAAAATTCTATGATGACCCGGAAAAGAACCCCCTGCTCACGCCATCGGGCAAGCTGGAGTTCTACTCGGAGAGGCTGGCCAGGCACTTCCCCGATGATAAGGAAAGGCCGCCAATACCAAAATGGATTGAAAAAAGCGACATGCACGATGAAAGGCGCTCCAGTGAAAGGGCCAAGAAGTACCCGCTGCTTATGGTATCCAACCACGGGAGGTGGCGAGTGCATGCCCAGTGTGACGATATAACCTGGACAAGGGAAGCCCCGACCTGCAAGGTAAAGGGGCCGGACGGCTACAAGTACGAGCCGCTCTGGATGAACCCCAGAGATGCTGATGAAAGAGGCATTAAGAATGGCGACATCGTCAGAATATTCAACGAAAGAGGTACCGTCCTCGGCGGTGCTTACGTGACTGAAAGGGTGATGCCTGGCGTCGTCTATATGGACCACGGGGCAAGATATGATCCGATAGTGCCCGGGGAACTTGACAGGGGCGGAGCGATTAACACGATAACCCCACATAATGTAACATCTAAAAA
>CAYWRT010000187.1:0-3493 GCA_964460815.1 uncultured Dehalococcoidaceae bacterium | reverse complement strand
AGCGCCAGTAGGGCACGCCACAGCTATTGATTACGGAAGTGCTTTATTATATTACCCTACCCATTTATCTTTATCCGCCTCACTATTGTAGGCCAGTTTCGGAGTTACTCCTCCGGCTATGGCCGCCGCCAAGACAGCCTTGGTAATATCGCCAGCGATAAAGGGGATGGCTCCCATACCCAGAACCGTGACAATGGTAACTGATGTTCCGGTTACCAGCTTGAGCCATAGCCCAAGCCAGATAAGCCCGGGAACATATATGAGAATAAGGCTGGCGAAGAGCATCAGCCCCAGCATGCTGAGGAAGCTTCTGGACCCGATATACTTGTCGGTAAAGTGGCCTAAGAAAAGGGCGGCCAGGATAAAACCGAAGATGTAGCCTCCGGTGGCACCAATCCCGCTGGCCCAACCGGAAAACCAGGGAACTCCGGCAAAACCCAGCGCGGCGTAGACGGCCATGCTGGCACCTCCCCATCGCCTTCCCAGGAGGACACCGGCCAGGAGCACGGCAAAGGTTTGCCCCGTCACCGGCACCGGACTCCACGGTAGCTGAATTCTGGTCTGAGCCAGAAGGCCAGTGAGCACCGCCATGCCGAGCGCCATAACCAACTTCTTGGGTATGCTTAGTTCACATCGCCACCGGAAGACATCATATTTGGTCTGGTTGATTCTAGCTGCTATCGCCACGTTTACCCCCTGTCATTCTTGGTTTATTGTGTGTCCGGTTTTAACATGTCCGTGTCAACCAGGGACTAATAGGCTTTAACGGGAGCAGTATCACATCAAGGTAGTAGAATACGAGCTGAGCAGATATTTACTTATTTACATAAGGTTATATAATCAGCTTGGCTTCTCAGTACCTATTATGGCAATTTCTATCTTCTGGCCGCATTTTGAGCAGGTCAGATTAAGGGTAATCGGCTGCTTCATTACCCGCTCGGCAACTACTGAAACTATGGAGTCGACATTATCAAAACGCTGGTCCAGCATATCAAGGCGCTTTTTAATTTGCTCGATATCTGGCGCTGACTCCTCATTTAGCGGTTTGAGTTCATCTTTCTTTGCCAAGGCTGTAATCTCCTGAGAAATTATGGTCAACCTCATTATATGTCTCAGGTGGCGATATGTCAAAGGCTGAGTACGGAGATTTTTTAGCAACCCATCCCCCTGACCCCCTTCCCTTGTTATCTATTCCCACCCGCCGCCCTCGCAGCATCTAAGGCTTAACCCGCAAGTTTATACCCCCTCACCCCCGAATAGGTGGGGAGCAGTACAGTATCCCAGGGGGGATAAGGCGGGGGGTATTAACGGGCTAAGCCGTGGGCGATACGGGGGCGGGTGGGCGGGAAGAAAATCAAAGTTGGTGGGGCGGGTGGTGGGGAGATGTGAAATAGACAATAAACCGACAAGCTAACGCTGGTACGCGCCAATGAGCTGCCCCTGGGCAATGACATGGTCTGCCATAGCATCAAGAACCTGCTTCTTGGAAGCACCTGCCTCCAAATCCAAGGGGCAATCCAGTGCGTAAAGGACAAACCGGTAACGGTGAGGTTTCCCAGAGGGAGGGCATGGGCCGCCATAGCCGATGTTCCCGAAGTCATTCTTCCCCTGCCGGGCACCGCTGGGCAGCCGTGGTTGGGTAGATACGGCTTCAGCCAGTTCAAGGCTGGTCACCGGGATGTTGAAGATTACCCAGTGCGTAAACCTGCCACCGGCAGAGTCCAGGTCATACACTATCAACGCCAGTGACTGAGTTCCCGCAGGTGGCTCACGCCAGGATAGCGGCGGCGATACATCCTGCCCCTGACAGGTGTACCTGTCGGGGATGCTGCCTCCCTCCTGAAACGCCGTGCTTGATAATGCCAATGTCATTTCCTTCGGTGGCAGCTCCGCGGACTCACAACCTGCCGGCAATATCGTAGTAAGGCAAAGCACTGCCAGAAGTGCCCAATAAAGATTGTGTTTACCTGTAAAACTAATCTTCATGCGAAGTCAGCCCTATCTGCTGTCAATATATAAGCTCCCTGAGCTTTACTGCGATGCCATCCAGCGGCACCAGCCCGGATTCTTTCTCGGAGCGCCGCTTCAACTCCACGCTATCCTTTTCCAGGGTGCGCGGACTGACGGTAAGCCGCAACGGAATACCCAGCAGGTCGGCATCATTAAATTTAACGCCGGGGGACTCATCACGGTCGTCAAAGAGAACCTCCAGCCCCTCCGCCTCAAGCTGGGTATACAGGCTTTCGGCAACTTCAACAACCTTAGAACCCTCCCGGTACAGCGGGCAGAGGTAGATATGGTAGGGGGCGATGGACATCGGCCAGATGATGCCCTTATTATCATGGTTTTGCTCTATGGCCGCCGCCAGCAAACGGCCGAGACCTATACCGTAGCATCCCATGACAATGGGGTGAGATTCACCCTTTTCATCAATAAAAGAGGCGCCCAGTTTCTCGCTGAGGAAGGTGCCCAGCTTGAAGATATGCCCAACCTCAATGCCGTGGGTGGATGATAGTTTGCCGCCGCACCCGGGACACCTATCGCCAGCCCGGGCCCTGGCGATGTCATCCACCGTATCCGCCTTGAAGTCCCTCGGGTAGTTGACATTTCTGAGGTGGGTATCCGGTTTGTTACCGCCGGCAACAAGGTTAGCACACGATGTTATGGAATCATCAGCGATAACCCTGATACCGCTCATACCCAGCGGAGAGGCAGCACCGGCGACAATGCCAGCCGCTATTACCTCGGCTTCAGTGGCCATACGAAGCTCGGTAACGTGCAGGAGGTTGTTCAGTTTGGTTTCGTTTACCTCAAGGTCACCCCTGATAGCCACAAAGATTAATTCGCCGTCGGCTACATAGAATACCGCTTTAAGGGTATGGCTTGGGGGCACCTTCAGGAAACCGGCAACCTGCTCTATTGTCGCCATACCGGGTGTGGCCACTTCCTCCAAAGGCAATGGCTCACCATTACCCGGGCGGCTTTTAACACTTTTCGCCTTCTCGACATTGGCAGCATACTGGCAATCAGGACAGTAAATAATCTCGTCCTCGCCGCTTTCAGCGATAAGCATAAACTCGTGGGAGTCCTTGCCGCCAATAGCTCCGCTGTCGGCTTCAACCATCAGGGTGGGCAGGCCACAGCGGTCATAGATATTCTTATATGCCTGGAGCATCCTTTTGTAGCTCTGTTCCAGTCCGGCTTCATCGATGTCAAAGCTGTAGAGGTCCTTCATGGTAAACTCACGGACTCTTATCAGACCGCCCCGGGGACGTGGCTCATCGCGGAACTTGGTCTGAATCTGGTAGAGAAGCTGGGGCAGGTCGCGGTAGCTCTGGAATTTGCGGCTGGCCAGCCGTGTGATTACCTCCTCATGTGTCGGGCCCAGAGCCAGCTGGCGCTCTTTGCGGTCACAGAGGACGAAAAGTCCTTTACCGAAAGCCTGGTCGCGCCCGGTTTCCTGCCACAGCTCAAGAGGCTGAAGCACCGGCAG
>CAYWRT010000186.1:0-3493 GCA_964460815.1 uncultured Dehalococcoidaceae bacterium | reverse complement strand
CCGGAATCCCGACGCCGGATTTCCAACTGCTCAATCCACAAATAATGCACATGTTCCAGCTCGGCTATCCCTGCATTGTCAAGCCACGCAGCGAGGACGCCAGTCACGGTCTGAGCGAGGCGAGTGTGGTTACTGATTCGGACTCGCTGGAAAAACAGGTGCAGTTGATAAGCGAATCTTACGGTGGCGGTGCCCTGGTGGAAGAGTTCATCAATGGGCGCGAGTTCAACGCTACGGTACTGGGCAACTCCCAAGGCACTGTTTTGCCTGTTTCGGAAATAACGTACTCCCTGCCTTCGGAAATGCCCGAAATCCTGACCTTTTCTGCCAAGTGGGAACCTGACAGTCCGTATTATCAGGGCACGAGAGTAGCCTGTCCGGCTGAAATCAGCGCTGGTGAGCGGGCGAGCATCAATCAGATAGCTCTGGCCTCTTTCCGGCTGCTTGGTTGCCGGGGCTATGCCCGGGTGGACATGCGCATGGACAAAGACAGGCGACTGAACGTTATCGAGGTAAACCCTAACCCGGACATATCACCTGACGCCGGCGCCGCCCGCCAGGCAGAAGCCGCCGGGATGAACTATACACAATTCATTGAGAAGATAGTAAAATTGGCAATGGAGAAGGATTACCGTGACGGTCAAGATACGCCACATGTTGAAAAAAGACAAGCCGGCCTTAATGGAAATACTGCGGGATACACCCGAGTTCAAGCCGTCTGAGGTGGTGGTGGCCGAGGAGGTTATTGACAGCTACCTGGATGACCCCGTTAATTCGGGATATTCTGTACTGGTAGCCGGAGATGGCCCGGCCATCGTGGGCTATATCTGCTATGGCCCCACCCCGCTGACCGACGGTACCTGGGACCTTTACTGGGAGGCGGTCGAACGGGAAAAACGGGGGCAGGGCATTGGCAGTGCTCTCATGAAGGCGGCGGAGGGAGAAATCAGGGAAGCCAAGGGAAGGCTGGCTCTTATTGAGACATCCTCAATGCCGGCATATGAGCAGACACGGCGCTTTCACCTGGGTCAGGGCTATGAGATAATAGCCCGTATCCCCGACTTCTACTCCCCGGGCGACGACAAGCTTATCCTGCAAAAGCGGCTGAGATAGAATTTGGCTGAAGTAAGGAATACCGGAAAGTGGCTGAGCACCTGCAAAATTTTGTATTGACCTTCGTGCCCCTGTTTATCGTTATCGACGCTCTGGGCAATCTGCCCTTCGTTATCTCACTGAGCGAAGGAATGATGAAACAGGAGCGCCGCAAGATGATTCATGTCGCCATTATCACAGCTACCGCTGTCGGGCTGGTGTTCCTTTTCTTCGGTCAGTTCATCCTGAGGTTGATGGATATCTCCGTAGGTGCTTTTGCCATAGCCGGCGGGCTTATCCTGCTGGTGCTCTCCATAAAATATATGTCGACAGGCCGTATGGTGGAAGCCGTTAAAGAGGAGATGGTGGCCGTAGTCCCCATCGGTACACCATTGACCGTGGGCCCGGCTACCATTACCACACTGCTGCTCCTGGCAACTCAATTTCCCATTTACATGGTCCTGATTTCCTTTGCTCTTAACATGCTTGTTACCTGGGGCTTATTCATGCTGAGCAGCTATATTGTCAGGTTTATGGGGCAGGGAGGACTCAGGGCGGTCTCCAGAGTTTTCAGCCTGCTGCTCGCTGCCATCGCCGTGAGCATGATTATCCACGGGCTTGGTTTAGCTGGTATAATCAATATTGCCGGCTAGCGGCGCTATCTTTATAAAGTATGAGGTTTTTTTATGTTTCGCATTCGCCGCGTTTATGATGATATAACCCCGGCCAATAAGGACGCCATAGCCGAGGTCCAGAATATTCTGCGGGCCCAGTTTCCCAGATTATTAGATAGGACCGTGGCTAAGCTGCCCGAACAACTTCGCAACCCGATGAAGTACCGCTTCCGTTCCATACTCTTTGTCGCTGAAGGCGTAAGAGGACACATCAATGGCTTTGCCCTCCTGCTCCACGAGCCGGCTCTAAAACTCTGTTACCTCGATTATATTTCCGCAGCCCAGCAAAAGACAGGCGGAGGTATTGGCGGCGCTCTCTACGAGAGGGTGCGGGAGGAAGCGCTTGACCTGCATACTATCGGGCTTTTCTTTGAATGTCTTCCCGACGACCCCAAATTAAGCCGTAACCCGGAAATCAGGAAGCAGAACGCAGCGCGCCTGCGCTTCTATGAAAGATACGGTGCTCGCCCCATCGCCAACACCGCTTACGAAACTCCCGTCAGAGCCGGGGATGATAACCCGCCGTACCTGGTCTATGATGACCTGGGGCAAGACATAGAGCTGTCCCGTGACATAGCTCAGGAAATTGCCCGAGCCATTCTGGAGCGGAAATACAAGGGAGTCTGCCCCCGTGACTATGTAGAAATGGTAGTTGCCTCTTTTCAGGACGACCCGGTGCGCCTGAGAAGCCCCAGATATGTGAAGAAGCCCCCTGTCCCCATAGAGCATACCACTCCGGAGGATAAGCGCATCATGCTCGTCGTCAATGACCGCCACCTGATTCATCATGTTGAGGAACGTGGCTATGTTGAGTCTCCGGTAAGGATAGATACTATTTTAAAAGAACTCAATAAAACTGACCTGTTTGAAAAAGTTGTTCCGCGTCATTTTTCAGAAAACCATATCAAGGCAGTCCATGATTCGGGGTATGTTGACTACCTGAAAAGGGTCTGCGCCAATCTTGAAGCCGGGACATCTGTCTACCCTTACGTCTTCCCGGTACGCAACCGCACGCGCCCTCCTAAAGACCTGCCGATACGTGCCGGCTATTACTGTATTGATACTTTTACGCCGATAAACGGCAACGCCTATCTGGCAGCAAAAAGGGCCGTGGACTGTGCCCTGACCGCGGCGAAGAAGCTCCTCGAAGGTTACCGTCTGGCTTATGCCCTGGTGCGACCGCCCGGCCACCATGCCGAGCCCAGTGTCTTCGGCGGTTTTTGCTATTTCAATTCGGCAGCCGCTGCCGCCGAACTTCTCAGCGCCTATGGTAAGATTGCCATCCTTGATATTGACTACCATCACGGCAATGGCTCGCAGGAAATATTCTATGAACGCTCCGATGTGCTGACCATATCTATTCACGGGCATCCCAGTTTTACCTACCCTTATTTCAGTGGCTTCGTCAGCGAGAGCGGAAGGGGCGATGGTAAAGGTTACAATATAAATATCCCTCTACCGGAACGTGTTGACGGCGAACGCTACCTGGACGTTCTAAAAGAAGCGCTGGGGCGGGTGCGCCGCTTCAGGCCCAGATTCCTCGTTGTCGCCCTGGGGCTGGACACAGCCAGAGAAGACCCGACCGGCAGCTGGAGTCTGGAAGCTAAAGACTTCGAGTCCATCGGGCACATGATCGGCTCGCTCCGCCTGCCAACGCTGTTCGTTCAGGAGGGTGGGTACGATACACGGGTGCTCGGCATCAATGCCCGCCAATGCCTTACGGGATT
>CAYWRT010000185.1:0-3531 GCA_964460815.1 uncultured Dehalococcoidaceae bacterium | reverse complement strand
AAAAAAGCTGTTGGTATGAGGGAGTTTGAGGAGTCTATAGACCGGGTGATTGCCGGTCCGGAAAGGAAGAGCCGCAAGATAAGTCCCAAGGAAAAGGAAGTCATTGCCTATCATGAAGCCGGGCACGCCCTCGTTGCCAGGATGCTGCCCAATGCCGACCCGGTACACAAAATCTCCATAGTGGCGCGCGGGATGTCTCTCGGTCACACCAAGCAGCTTCCTATTGAAGACCGATACCTCACCACACGCTCCCAGATTAGGGATATGTTAGCCACTTTGCTTGGCGGTCATACGGCTGAGGAACTTATCTTTAATGAGATGACAACCGGGGCTCAAAGTGATATTGAACGGGCTACCAAACTGGCTCAGGCGATGGTTACCAGCTTTGGCATGAGTGAAAAGCTCGGACCGCGAACCTTCGGACACAAGGAGGAGATGGTCTTCCTCGGCCGTGAAATCTCCGAGCAGAGGGATTACAGCGAGGAGGTGGCCAAGCAGATTGATGAGGAGGTCCAGGATATTATCAGTCAGGCTCACGAAACCGCCAGGAAAATACTGACCGAAAACAAGTCGAAATTACAACTTCTCGCCAAGAAGCTTATTGCTCAGGAGACCCTTGAGGGCGAAGATCTGGAGAAAGTATTTAATGAGCTTGCCCTGCCTAAACGGGCCAGGAAAGTCAGGAAGACAACTATCCCGGCGCCGGTAAAGCCAGCGGCGGAGACGGAGAGGGCGCTTAAGCCCAGGAAGGCTCCAGCCGTGCCTCGCCTCGTCCCCAAGCGGACCCCCGCCGCACCTGATTAGCCGGGTGCTGGGACCGGTAAAACCTTCAAAACGGGTAATCGGTTAAAGCCGGTTCTTTTCCGGGGTCATTGAAGAAAAGTGAGGGTTATATAAGGTTGCCATGATTTGTATTACTGACAAGCCCGTCTCCCCTGAGGTTGTCGTCAATGAGGTTAAGACGGACAGCAGCGGTTGTGTGGTAACCTATGTCGGGTTGATTCGTGAGCATTCCAGAGGCAAACCGGTTCTCTCGGTGGAGTATGACGATGCTGGGGGGAAAGCCGGGGAAAGATTGCGGGAAATAGCCAGCGAAATTGAACAAAAATGGCCGGTGAGTAATATAGCCATTTACCACAGGGTAGGCAAGTTAAAGGTGGGGGATATAAATCTGGTGGTGGCGGTGGCTTCGGCTCACCGCCGTGAGGGATTTGCCGCCTGCCAGTACGCTATTGACCGTTTCAAGCAAGAACTGCCGACGAAGAAAAAAGAAACCTATAAGGACGGCAGTATCTGGTCTGAAGAGCCGGGTTAGAGTGGGAGCCATCATTGCCTAGGCTCCCTGATTGACAACGTACTCAGCCAGGTCTAAAAGCGCCTGGCGGCTGGTATTTCCCGGGAGTAGATGAAGATTACGGCAGGCCCTATCACAGTATTCCGAGGCAGTCTGGTAGCATTCCTCAATGATTGAAGATTCACGCACCATTTCTATCGCTGAGGCTACGTTCTTTTTGTCACCCGTCTCAAATAACCTCTTTACCGGGTTGTCCTCAGGATAGCGCTCCATAAGGAGCATGGCGGGCAGGGTGAGGGTGCCCTGGGTTAAATCCGAGCCTACCGGTTTACCCATTATTTCCTCAGTGCTGGTAAAGTCCAGGATGTCATCTACAATTTGAAAGGCGATGCCGAGGTTATCACCATACTCTCGCAGTATCGCCACCGATTCTTCCGGTGCCTGACTCAGAATGGCGCCCGTCTCAGTAGCCAGCGAAAACAGGGCGGCGGTTTTTCCGTATATGCGGTGGAAGTAGTTCTCACGATTCGACTCCAGCTTGAAAGCCCCGAGGAACTGGCTTATCTCGCCGCTGGAAATCGTGCCCAGGGTTTGCGCAAAGAGCTTCACTACCCGCGGCGTCTGCGTGTCAGCCGCAAACTCACCCGCCTTGGCAAACAGGTAGTCCCCCATGAGTATGGCTATTTCCTCCCCCCATATCTTGTTAATCGTAGGCTGGCCCCGGCGGACTACCGCCTTGTCGATAGCATCATCGTGAACCAGCGTGGCGGTATGCATAAGCTCCACGGAGATAGCCATGGGCAGGAGGTAGTTGAGGTCATAATTGTAGAACTTGCCGGATAGCAGGGTGAGTGATGGCCGAATCCCCTTGCCACTCTCCTTCACCACGTAGCTCAACTGCTCCGAAAGCCAGGGGGAATCAATCTGGCTGATTGACCTCAGCCTGTCCTTTACCTTGCCTAAATCAGCCTCAATGGATTTGTAAATCTTGCTAAGTTCCAATACGCCTGGTCTCCTCTTCTATTAGGCTGTCATCCAGTTTGGTGAACAGGGGCTCGGGCTCCCGCAATTTTTGCCCCGGTGGTGGCGGTTGTGGTTGCCAGCCGGCTTCTTCTACCTTGCCCGCAAAGCCGAGATATTCGTGTACTTTCTGCGAGCTGAAGGGCAGGAAGGGATATAATGCCGTTTTCAGGCAGGAAATTACGTAAAGGGCCACATATAGTGAGTTAGCTGCCGCCTGTCTGTCCTCCTTGATTACCTTCCAGGGCGACTTTTCATCCAGGTAGCGGTTTGTCCCGTGTGCTACTGACATGGCCGTCATTATTGCCTGCTTGAAATTGCATCTGGAGAGAAGCTCACCCGTCTGACGAAGATAAGAATCGGCATCTTTCATAACACTTTTATCAGGGTCACTCAATTCCTCGTGTTCCGGAACACGGCCATCGAAGTTACGGTAGACAAGGGTAAGCACCCGGATGACCAGGTAGCCGTAGGTAGCCACCAGTTCGTCATTGTTGCGGCGAACGAACACACGCCAGGAGAAATCGGTATCACTGGTCTCCGGCATGTTAATCGAAAGCAGGTAGCGCAGCGGGTCGGGGTCATAGCGCGAGAGGTAGTCCGGCAGCCAGACTGCCCAGTTCTGGCTCGTGGAGACCTTTCTGCCCTCGATGGTCAAAAACTCGTTGGCCGGCACGTCATAGGGAAGCGCCAGCCCGCCGTAACCCATCAGCATGGCCGGCCAGATAAGGGTGTGGAAGGGGATATTGTCCTTGCCGAGGAAATAGTAGCTCTTAACGCCGCCCTCCCAGAAGGGGCGCCACTTCTCCTCATCGCCGTGTGATTTAGCCCACTCTTTGGATGCCGAGAGGTAGCCGATAACGGCCTCAAACCATACGTAGAGGCGCTTGTGTTCAAAGCCAGCTACCGGCACCGGCACTCCCCACTCTATATCGCGGGTTATCGCCCGGTCTCTCAGCCCTTCCTTCAGATAGCGCCGGGTAAGATTAAGCGTGTTCGGTCGCCAGTGGGTCTGCTTTTCCACCCAGTCTGAGAGCTTATTCTGAAACTCGCTCAGCTTCAGGAAAAAGTGCTCCGAATCTTTAAATATCGGCGTCGTTTTGCATGTCCGGCAGTAAGGGGCAATCAGTTCGGTGGTGTTCATCGGCTTACCGCAGGCGTCACACTGGTCTCCCCTGGCCCCGGGAGAATTACAGGAAGGGCAGGTGCCCTCAACA
>CAYWRT010000184.1:0-3581 GCA_964460815.1 uncultured Dehalococcoidaceae bacterium | reverse complement strand
GTACTGCAGGCTAGAATTCAACAACTGGAGGGAGAGTAAAATGGCAGAAGATGAGGTAAAGAAGGAAGAAGAAAGGGCGGAGGAAGAACCGAAGGCGGAAGAAGCAACCGAGGAACCCAAGGCTGGAGAGGCTGTGGAAGAGGCGCCGAAGGCTGAAGAACCGCCTCCGGAAAAAGAAACGGTAAAGAAGTCCAAGGCGGAAACCAGCCAGCCAAAGGCTCCGGCTAAAGCTGAGAAGGTAAAGAGGTCGGCAGCTATCGAGGGGATAATGACGGCTATCAAGACCATGACGGTGATTGAGCTGGCAGAGCTGGTAAAGGCCCTGGAGACTGAGTTTGGGGTTAGCGCGGCGGCACCGGTAGCGGTAGCGGCGGCACCAACTGCTGAACCGGCGGCGGCTCCTGAGGCAGAGGAGCAGACGGAGTTCAGTGTGATTCTCACGGCAATAGGGCCCAATAAGATTAACGTCATCAAGGCAGTGCGTGAATTGACCACCTTGGGTCTAAAAGAATCAAAAGACCTGGTAGAGGGTGCGCCCAAGCCGGTCAAGGAAGGGGTCAATAAGGAAGAAGCGGCTGCGGCGAAACAGAAGCTGGAAGCTGCCGGTGCCACTGCCGAGATTAAATAGGTGGCGAGCTGGACAAAGCATAATTTGAAAATTCGGCTCGAATAGCATATAGTTAGCACTACTGGTGTCCCTGATTAAGGAGCTGACCGGGATATGCCTCAAGGGGATTGCTTCATGCTGATGGGTGTGGGAGGGGGGTTCATAATTCTTGGTCTCATAGGGATTCTATGGGGCAGGCGCGAGGAGAAGACCTACTTCGACTCTCTTGCGGCTCGCCCTGACTTGAGAGAATTCACGGCTCACTGGCCGGAACGCCCACAGCCCGGGTCGTTAAGAATCGGGGGCTGGATAGCTATAGCGCTGGGTGTGGTTATGCTGATTGTGGGCATTGTCTTCTGGCTTCTATCCGGGCCTCAGTCGTAGCGTCCTTCTACTTCTCACCTCGAATGTACGTGCCTCTGGTTCCAGCGGCAAAATGGAAAATGGGTCTATCTACTCTCCTGATAATTAAGGGGCAGTGCTTCAACCCCTCTGGGACAAAGATAAGGCAGCTTTTGGTGAGTGTGTGTTTTTCGTCGCCAAGCCAGAATTCGATTTCTCCGTTCAAATTTTGCGGGTCTTCCGGGTTAGTTCCAAAGAAGCCTATAACTTCATTAAAATCGTGGGTATGAGCCTGTGCGGCGGATTCATCAGACCCTTTCAGGCACCAGGTGCATTCCACGTAGAAGGCTCCTTTGATGACCTCATCATCCAGGTAAAACAGGCGAGCGGCCTTATCCGTAGGGAATTCGAAAGGCTTTGGCTCGGTGATAATGTATTTCCCGTATTTCATCCCGGACATTTACTGTTTTCTCCTTTACCGGGCATTGTAGCAGATGGCTACTCGCTCTTACCTTTTCCCGGACTCGCCTGGGCAAAATCTCCGGTGCCCAGAATTATCGCCATCTCCAGATGCGGTCTATCAACCCTTTTCCAGGTCAGTGGACCATGTTTCACACCTCTGGGCACAAACAGTGCCGTAGTCGTGTCAAATAGAAGCGGTTCGCCTGCCACCGCGTACTCTATTTCGGCGCCGAGGTCTTCGGGGTTGTTGGGGTCAGAACCGATGTGGAGAACAATCTCGTCGTACTCATGTGAATGTTCGTGAATATGGGGGTTGGGCTCGGGCATATCCCATATCCAGCTAAACTCGATATACGTGTTGCATCCAGGTACAAGGACGTTACTCATATATGTCATTGAGGGCACCTGGCGCCCCTTCAGTCTGCCTACTGCCCCAACACCAACCTCGCGAACAGGCTTCCTGACAAGGTACTTTTCGTAGTCGATATCGCCGGTTTTCTGTGTTATTCTTTCCTGTGGCGTAAAAATACCGCTGTGCGACCATCCCTCTTCGATGCTGCCGGCCCCAAGCATCATGGCCAGTTCTACATGAGGCTTTTGGAATTTCTTCCAGGTTAATGGACCATGTTTGACACCCCTGGGCACAAACAGTGCTGTAGTTGTGTTAAATGTAAGAGGCTGACCGCCCACGCAAAACTCTATTGCGCCGCCGAGGTCTTCGGGATTGTCCGGGTCACCGCCGTAGTGTATCACAATCTCGTTGAAATCATGCATATGTTCAAGGACATGGGGGTTTGGTTCGGGCATATCCCATATCCAGCCGAATTCGATATACATATTGCATCCGGGTACAAGGGCGTTACTCATATATGTCATTGTGGGCATCTGGCGGCCTGTTATTGTTTTATCAGGGGGGCCTGTCTCGTAAACGGGTTTCCTTACAAGGTATTTTGAATATTTTGATTCTGCCATTTTCTAATATTCCCCTTTTTAAAATATTAATCTGGGGTATAATACGGTTTTGCCTTTCTACTGCCAGACTGCTCACCAACCATAGCTTTTTCCTGAATTAATTTTTCAGCTTTCACTCTTCTCGTCTGGCTCCCGCTCGAGTTTGAGGCTCAGTGCTTGCAGGTCAGCCTCAATCCTGAGCGCGTTGGCCTTAAAGCTGTTGGAGGGTATTACCTTACCGTCTCTAAAGACGAACCAGCCGGCCTGCTGCCAGTAGGGTCGATATTGCCAGGTCTCGTGGCTGGTCATATCAACCTGGACATGCCAGGTACCCGAGCCATCCTTGAAAATCTCTGATGTAGCCGTCCAGTTGTCACAGGTTGCATAGAAGTCAGCCAGGTATATTTTGGCTTCATAGCTCTCGGCCTGCTCTAGCAGTTTTTGATAGACCGCCAGCAGGGCAGCGTCCCTGGTATTGATGATAGTGGTGCTTGTCTCCGCCACTGTTTCTGGCTTCGCCTCGGGAGTGCTGGAAGGGTATCCCAAGTCTTGACATGCGGTAAATGCCCCAAGCAGGGCAGCCAGCAAGGCAGTAATAAGGAAGGGTTTGATAAATTTTTTAGTCCAGTTGGCTGGTTTCATTTTATCTCCTCTTAATCAGTTACTTTACATAAGTATGGCGAATCTCTGGAAACAGGGTGGCCATCCCTGATACGTTTAGCATAACACATCATTTGGTGAGGTAACAAGGGGGAATGGTTTTGTTGACTTTGTTTGTTGGTTTTTGCCTCACCCCTGCCCCCTCCTTGTTATCTTTTCCCACCCTCCGCCCTCGTATCATCCGCGGCTTATCCCGCAATTTTTATCCCACCCACACCACCCATTTTTGATTTTATTTCCCACCCAAGCCCACCCTCGCATCTCCCCACGGCTTAGCCCGCAAATAATCCCCACCTTATCCACCCCCCGCAAGGAGGGGAAGAAAGAAAAGAAGTATACTGCTCCCCACTTATTCGGGGGTGGGGGCGGCTGTGACAAACTATAGGCTAAGCAGTAGATGACACTGGGTGGTAGGGTGGGAATAGATAACAAGCGAGGGGTGGGGTAAAACCATCAACCAAATGCAAATAAAACCTTTATTATTGGTAGCTGACTCTTCTTGACCTGCCTACTCCGTCCTTCTGGGTCGGTACTGGACGGCTTCAGCCACGTGGTGAGC
>CAYWRT010000183.1:0-3609 GCA_964460815.1 uncultured Dehalococcoidaceae bacterium | reverse complement strand
CCGGTGGTGCCGGCGGTGTACATGAGTATCGTGGTATCGTTCTCATCAATCTCGGTTACCACCTCGTCAGCTGATGAGGACGATATTACGTCTTCATAATACATCATGCCGTCGTGCTTACTCTCTATGGATATGAGATGCTTCAACGCTTTAAGCTCAGGCTGTATTGAAGCTATCAGCGGGATATAGCGCTCGCCGACAATGAGGATAGTGGCTTCAGCGGTGTTGAGCATGTAGGCAAGTTCCTTCTCTTTAGCTCGGAAATTCAGCGGCAGGTAGATAGCCCCGGTCTTGGCCACGGCAAAATAGGTCTCCACACACTGGTTGCAGTTAACCTGCAAAAAAGCCACCCGGTCACCCTTCTTGATACCTAGCTTCAGCAGACCGTTGGCCAGCCGGTTTACCCGCTCGCTAAGCTGGCTGAAGGTATACCTTTTGTCCTCAAAAACAATGGCAGTTTTATCGGGGCAAATAGCGGTAGCAATATTCAGAAAATCCGTAGTATTCACTCTATGCCTCCAAAATGAAATTGTCTATCACCAAGTTGATATTCTAACCCAAGCATCGGTCAAAAATCAATTCTTACGCGAGAGGGAAAGAGCTACCAACAATCTTAACGGCTGGCTTTCTCTTTTACCTTCTGCACTACCCGGGGCATTGTTTCCCCGGCTTTGGCCCTGATGAGGACAGCCGCCTGGTGGTCCATGGGGGTAGTGCTGAGGTTAATGATAACCAGTTTAGCGCCGGCTTGGGCAGCATATATGGGCATGTAGGCAGCCGGGTAGACAACCAGAGTCGAGCCAATCACGATAAACAGGTCAGACCCGTATGAGCGCTGGCTTGCCTCGTGCAGCACTTCAACTGGCAGCTGCTCCCCGAACATAACGACATCGGGCTTCAACATACCCCGGCACGCTTCACAGTCTGGGACTTCCTCGCCCCTATCAAGCCTGGGCTTAATCTCACCAAAGGCATACCGCCGGCCACAGTCCAAGCACACCACCCACTGCATATTGCCGTGGAGCTCGAATACCTTGTCAGCGGGCACTCCCGCTTTCTGGTGCAGGTTATCTATATTCTGGGTAATAACACAGTCCAGCTTACCCAGCCGGTGCAACTCGGCGATGGCATAGTGAGCGTGATTTGGCTCCGCGCCACCGGTCATACCTCCCTCCCTCAGTATCCGCCACTGCTTCCGCCTTGATTCGGCATCGCTGACAAATTTCTGGTAGGTAAAGTCATCCGGGTCAAACCGTTCCCAGATTCCGCCCGGACTGCGGAAATCGGGAATCCCCGATTCCGTGCTGACCCCGGCGCCGGTAAAGACCACCGGCTTCCGGCTGTTGAGAATTAATTCGGCTGCCTTCTCCGAAAGAGCTTCGAAATCCTGATTTTCCATACTCAGCCTCTTTCTTCAGTTGATAAAGACAGCAGGCTCTGCCCGAGTTTAGCCTCAAGTGCCAGCCCCTGCTCCAGGCTCAGGTCAAGACCCCGGGTGACCGCCTGCTTGGCATAGCTGACCGCCAGTGGACTGTGAGCTTTGATTTTCCGGGCAAGTCTCCCGGCTTCCGGCAGCAGTTCAGTACGGGATACCACCCGGTTCACCAGTTTCAGGCGGTGGGCCTCCTCAGCCTCAATCCACCGGCCGCTCAGCAGTATCTCCAGTGCCCCGGCCCTGCCTATCGTCCGGGGCAGAGTCTGGCTGCCGCCAGCCGCCGGAATTATGCCCAGCCCCGGCTCCGGCAGACCGAATCGGGTATCCTCTGAAGCCAGTCTGATATCACAGCAGAGGGCAATCTCTATTCCCGAACCCAGGACGTAGCCATGCAGGGCGGCAATCAGCGGCTTGGTGATGCTCAGGAAAAGTCCCCAGACGTCCCGCTCCCAGCGAGCCTGCCTGGCTATTATCGGCGAAGGGGCGGTGAGGAACTCGGTCAGGTCGGCACCAGCACAGAAGGCCTTCTCACCGGCGCCGTGAAAGATGACAACCTCGACCTCGGGGTCGTCCTTAATGGCACCCAGTACCTGATAAAGCTCGTCTCTCATCTGGAGGTTATAGGCATTGAGGGCTTGAGGCCGGTTGAGGGTAACATAGCCAATGCCATCCTGCTTCCGGTAAATAATTACCTCAAAATTAGCCATTATCGCTCGTTGAGACTATAGTCCAATTTTTCCCAGATATTTGCCTATCATCAAGGCTATAGCAGCTATAATACACACTGCTATGAAGTCCTCGTGGCACCAAAGCTGATAGTAATCAAACCAGACACCGGTGGTGATGTGCTGGTGAAAAATTCCAAAAACCGCCAGGCATAGTGCTATGAAAGCCAGGATTTCAAGTACAAACCTATTCATTTTTTCTCCTTATCCTTTAACGTACAGGATAAATATTCCTGAAGGGATTGCCCCATCTGGCTTCCCTTAACATCTATTGACCCCTGAACCAGGGAGTTCTTTTCGCCAGGTAGGCTTTAATGCCCTCGGTCCTGTCTGTGGTGGTGTGCAGCAGGAAGTAAAGGTCTGCCTCCAGGCGCAGTCCCTGTTCCAAAGTCATATCCAGCCCTTTATTGACTACCTCCTTGATATACCTCAGGGCAATGGGACCCTTGGCGGCTATATTTCCCGCCAGTGCCTCAACCTCGCCCGCCAGTTTCTCCGGTGGCACTACCCTGTTTACCAGCCCTATTTCAAGAGCCTCCTCAGCACTTATCGTTGCCGCGGTAAGGAGCAGCTCCAGCGCTTTACCCCGACCAATGATGCGAGGCAGCCGCTGCGTGCCGCCGTCCACAGGCATGAGTCCCTGAGCCACCTGGGGCAGGCCAAAGCGTGCCCTGTCTGAGGCAAGCCTGATATCACAGCTCAGGGCTAGCTCCAGCCCCGGTCCCAGTGCGTCTCCGTTAATGGCCGCGATGACCGGACGGTCGATACCGGCGACAGCGCCAGCCGGACGGTACCGCAGCTCCGCTGGCTCCGGCTCACTGCCGCTGCAGAATGCTTTATCACCGGCGCCGGTAAATATCACCACATAAATATTGTCATCCTGGTTTATCTGACCACAAACCTCGGACAACTCCTGGGTCAATTGCTGGTTGATGGCGTTATCCGCTTCGGGGCGGTTAAGGATTACGTGGGCGATATGACCCTTACTGGTATAGAGAATGGTAGTATATGGCATAGGCAAGTCTCCCCGGTAAAGATGCCGTCTAAACTAATCTTAGACCGATTTCACTATCAGCGTCAAGCTGACCTGAATTTACTTGCAGCTTTCCGGTCTGTTTTAGTTGTCTCAGCATCTTAACCTCGCCCTTCTATCCCCCCCGTTTTTTATCTTTTCCCACCCTGCCGCCCAGCATCATCTAAGGCTTTTTATTAATCTCTAACACCTCCACTCGCGTTGCATTTAAGGCTGTCTCATTCCTCTCTAGCCGAACCACACCACATGGTATTAAATTTTTTTTTCTTATCTTTTCCCACCCTGCCGCCCTCGCGGCATCGGTAGCTTGTCTCATAGTTTTCTCACCACCACCCCGCGTGGTATTCAGCGCTTTATGTTCTATCTTTTCCCACCCTGCCGCCCTCGGCTCATCTGTGGCTTATCCCGTAAGATAA
>CAYWRT010000182.1:0-3748 GCA_964460815.1 uncultured Dehalococcoidaceae bacterium | reverse complement strand
ACCCCTCCTGGGCGTTACCCAGCATCCTGCCCGGTGGAGCTCGGACTTTCCTCCCTTCAAAGAAGAGCGGTCACCCGGTTTACTTGACCCGTTAATAGTGTAGTATGGGGATGCCGGTTAGTCAACAAGGGGAGGTTGGGATTAATGTCTAGATGAAGCTTAGTCGCGACAGTTGGGAGGGAGGTCAAGTTGGCTGGCACTATCACGGGCGTTTACAATTACAATCTTGCCGTAATGTATCTACCGCTTTAATTTACTAACTACCTCTCCTTCCTGTGGAAAGCGTCCCATTTTATGTTTGGAGAAAACCAGCTTGCCATCTACGATAACATCAAAGGCACCTTTGCGAGCCGGGACCAGATTTGCCTCCACACCGAAGGTTTTTTGCAACTCTTCCGCCATACTGGCGGCATAAGGTCTGTAGTTTCATACCGTGCAATAATGAATCTCAATTTCCATATTATAAATCCTGGCAATTTATTTAGTTTCTTATCTATATTTTATTTTT
Source organism: uncultured Dehalococcoidaceae bacterium (assembly GCA_964460815.1). GTDB lineage: Bacteria > Chloroflexota > Dehalococcoidia > Dehalococcoidales > RBG-16-60-22 > CAYWRT01. The sequence continues at coordinate 3,240 of CAYWRT010000182.1, read as the reverse complement.
TTTCAGAAGAAATAGCAATTGTTCGGTATCCGTATGACTGCCTTGGCAGTTGACTACTAAATGCCATCTAAAGCCTTATTCGCCAGATTATCGGCTTCTCTATTTTGCTCGCGGGGAATATGGGCTATCATGAAACCATCCAGTGAACCGATGAGCTGTATCACCTTTTGATAGTGTGTTCTGAGCGTTGCCTTCTTGACCTTATAACGGCCGTTGATTTGTTTCACCACCAGCTCGGAGTCTGTATAGAGCTCAACATGCCGGGCACCGAGGCTGATGGCTTTCTCCAGGGCGGCAATAATAGCCTGGTATTCTGCCTGGTTATTGGTGGTGATGCCGATGCGGCGGGAAATGCTGGCAATGAGGTTGCCTTCTCCACCTTTTATGGTGGCACCAATGGCGGCCCGCCCCGGGTTGCCCCGGGCAGCACCGTCAGTGCATATTATTACTTTATTTACGCTCAATCTTTCCTTCAGGGTATAAACAGTATGCGCCCGCAACTGCCGCATTGCACCGGCTGGCCGCCTCTGGCCCGCTGAAGCTCGCTGGCAGACAGCGATATCCGGCAGATGTGGCATATTCCCTGCTCTACCCTGGCTACCGGTGGCTTCTTTTGCTGCCGTATTTTTTCATACAGCTTAACTGCCGGCGAATCAATTTCCTCCGATAATTGTTGGCGCTTTTGCCTGAGTTCGGCCAGCCTGCTCTTGAGCTGTTCTATCTCCTCAGACAACTGCCGTTGCTGGCGCTGCCACTCGGCCTCCATCTTTTGGAGCTCTCCGGTTGCCCCGGCAACACTCTTTTCCGCCGCCTCAACCAGGTCAATTATCTCCAGAGCCCTGTTCTCCAGCTCATCACTCTTGCCCTTCATCATGCTGACCTCATGCTGGAGGCTGGACAGTTCCTTGGGATTGGTTATCTTACCGCCATAGAGTTTTTCTTCGGCGCTGGCTATTTTACTCAGCATGTCATCCACTTCCCATTCGGCGTCATGCTGCTGGCGCCTTAGTTCGTCCAGATGCTGTTGCTCCGAGGTAAGCCGGACTTGAGCGTTGTCCAGCGTCTGCCTCTCCCCCAGCTGGCTGGTTTTCTGGCTGAGTGACTTCTCTTCGGACTCAATCTCCAGGTCAATCTCTTGCAGCTGATAGAGCTGCCTGGCAACAGTCATCTTATCCCCGTTGCCTATTCTATAACGTAGACCACATAATATCAATTGGCTTGAAGTGAGGGTGCTCATTAATCTTATTCCCTGTTGTTTTATACCCCCCCACCTTATTCCCCCCGTTTCTAATCTAATCCCACCCAAGCCGCCCAGCATCATCTGCGGCTTATCCCGCGGGACTTTTACGGGTTAAATAGCAGGTGAGCCGAGGGCGGGTTCGGGTGGGAAGAAAAAAGCTGTGGTGGGGGGCTTGGGGTGGGAATAGATAACAGGAAAAGGAGATGGGGAGCCAGAATATCCCTCCGCTAAAAAAACTGAAATTTTTACCATTTAATGTAAAATATACTTGACATTTAGTCTTCTATATCTTACAATATGTACTGTATGTATTACTAATATCTTGAGAAGAAGGAGGGAAAAAGTTGTGGCACCGTTGCAAAAGCGCGCACTGTATGCGCTATTGATAGGACTTGTTCTGGCCATTGCCCTGCTGGTGGTCTTTATCAGCCAAGGAGACGTTACCATCTTTGATAAAGACCAGGGATTTCGATTGATTGTTTACGGACTGTGGATTGGCGTTCCAGTAATATATTTGATATTAATTAACCTTACCCTTCGGAAGCCGACTCAGATTGACGAACGTGACCGCTTGATAATAGAAAAGGCTCCGAAAACGCAACTGCTGGCGGTTCTCCTTTCTCTGGCTGCATGGATAATAGTGCTGACCGAAGTCTACTGGGACCGGGGACAAATGCCGCTGATTTTTCTTACCCTCATATTCATTTCAACCCTTATCGTCAGCACGCTGGCACAATCTCTCGGCATTCTTATTGGCTACTGGAGAGCAAACAGATATGGCTAATGCCAGGATAAATAACCGCATCAGAAGGTTGCGCTTTGACCACGACGAAATGACACAGGAGGAACTGGCCAGCCGCGTCGGCTGCACCCGGCAGACTATTATAGCGCTGGAGCAGGGAAAATACGTGCCGTCTATCGAACTGGCGTTTAAAATCGCCAAGGCCTTTGGGGTAACGCTGGAAGAGGTCTTTCAGTATGAGGAATAATGGAGGTAAACCATGAGCTATAAAAGATACATGCTATTCAGGCTGCTGGTTATTTTGGTGCTGGCTTTCCTGACAGCCTGGGCCACCACCTCCGGTAATCTGCTGGCCCTGATACCGATAGTCATCGTTCTCGCTGTCATAATGTTTGCTCTCAGGAAGAGGGTAACGGAGGTGGTCGTCGATGAGAGGGTCAACGCCATCGCCTACAAGGCCACGAGGCTCGCCTACCTCGCCTTCGTCATCCTGGCGCTTATTACCGGGGCCACATTGATAGTCCTCGGCAAGGACAGCTCACCGGAACTGTTCCGCACAGGCCTGATACTGGACTTTTCCGTCTGTGCCCTGCTGTTGTTTTACTGGATGGCTTATATTTACTATAATAAAAAACTCGGTGGTAAAGAATGAATAAAGTGCTTATTCATAGCTGCTGCGCCCACTGCGCTGCCTACACCGTGGCTTACTGGAAGGAGCAGGGATATGAGGTCAGCACCCTGTGGTACAACCCCAATATCCACCCTTTTCTGGAGCACCAGCACCGCCTGGAAAGCATGAAGTCTCTGGCGCAGGAGATTGCTCTGCCGCTGATTGTCGCCGGGGGCTACGACATTATTGAATACTTCCGCCAGGTAGCCGGGCATGAGGCACAGCGCTGCCGGTATTGCTTCAACCTCCGCCTGTCAAAAACGGCGGAAACCGCCCGGCAGAATGGCTTCAGTGCTTTCACCACCACCCTGCTCATCAGTCCCCACCAGAAGCATGATATTATTCGGGAAGTTGGCAACGAGATTGCCGGGGAACAGGGCCCGGAGTTCCTCTACGCTGACCTCAGGAAACGCTACTCCGACAGCCGCCACCTGACCAAGCCGCTGAATCTCTACCGCCAGCAGTACTGCGGCTGCGTTTACAGCGAGTGGGAACGCTACGCTAACGTAAGAATAGAATGAATACTAAAGCCCTGCTAATAGCTATCATCCTCGTCCTCTTGCTGTTATGCGCCTGCCCCTCAGCACC
>CAYWRT010000181.1:0-3774 GCA_964460815.1 uncultured Dehalococcoidaceae bacterium | reverse complement strand
CATCCTCTGTATGGTCTGCTCCCGCCTCATGCCCACGGAAATGAGGCTCGCTGGACAGCCAATCAGCTCTTCCAGTCTGTTTACATAATGTTGAGCCTGGGGCGGTAACCGGTCAAACTGCCGGATATTGGCAATGGAGGTCTGCCAGCCCGGCAGCTCTTCGTAAACGGGCTGGCACCTTTCCAGGGTAGATACGCTGGACGGAAAATAATCGATAATCTGTCCGTCAAGCTTATAGCCAGCACATATCTTCAGTTGGGGCAGGGTATCAAGGACATCAAGGCGGGTAATGGCGGCACTGGTAAAGCCGTTAATGCGGGTGCTGAGGCGGGCAGCCACGGCATCAAACCACCCGCAGCGGCGGGGTCGGCCGGTAACAGTACCGTACTCATGGCCACATTCTCGTATGGTTTCACCGGTTTCATCCTTTAATTCAGTCGGCATCGGCCCGGTGCCGACTCTTGTCTGATATGCCTTGAAAATACCGAGGATGTGGGTTAGCTGGTTGGGGCCTAGCCCGGCCCCCAGGCAGGCCCCGCCGGCCATTGGCGAAGAAGACGTCGTGTAGGGATAGGTGCCGAAATCGGGGTCAAGCAGAACTCCCTGGGCTCCTTCCAGAAGCACGGGTTCATTACGTTCCAATGCCTCGGCCAGCAGTCTGGTCGTATCACAGATGTGGGGCGACAGCCGCCCGGCATACTGGCAGTACTGCCGGTAGATATCATCCAGTGACAGTGGGTCGGCGCCATATACCCTGGTTAAAATAGTATTCTTATGGTTAAGCACTAGTGTAAGTCTCTCCAGAAGCACCTGCTTATCTAAAAGGTCGCCGGCCCTGATGCCGGTCCTGGCTACCTTATCGACAAAAGCGGGGCCAATGCCCTTGCGCGTGGTGCCTATGGCTTCTCCTCCCCGCGCCTCTTCTTCCAGACCGTCAAGCAGGACATGATAGGGCATAATCAGATGTGCCCGGTCACTGATGAAAAGACGGGAGGTGTTTATGCCGCGTCCGTTCAGATGCTCCATCTCCTCAATCAGTACCCTGGGATTAATCACCACCCCGTTCCCGATGATTGATGTGGCTCCGGGATAAAAAATACCGGACGGCGTCAGACTGAGTTTAAATTCACCGAGAGGATTGACCACAGTATGGCCGGCATTATTACCGCCGGAGAAGCGTACGATTACCTTTACTTTCTCGGCCAGCATATCGACTATTTTACCCTTGCCTTCGTCTCCCCATTGAGCTCCGATGACAGCAATGACCGGCATTACTTCCTCCGCAAATTTAAAAAATCCAGGTTAACTTTTACAATGAAAGACGGTGATTGTTTAATTTATCTTGTTGCCTTCCAGGCGTAAAGCAGCCTCTGTCCAACTGTAAAAAAGCTGAACACAGTGATAATAGCCAGGGCGGTAATCAGGGCGTAATCAAACTGGCTGAGTAAAAGGCCCAGCGCCAGAATAATGACCCTCTCCGGTCGGGTAAATAGTCCCACCCGGCATTCGATTCCCAGCGCTTCTATCCTGGCCCTGGTATAGCTGACCATAAGTGAGCCAAGCAGGGCAACGCCGACAAGCAGGCACTCGGCAACCTGCTGTTCCTGAGTGTAAATTACCAGTATGCCCAGCAGCAGTATGGCTTCAGATAGGCGGTCGAGTGTGGAATCAAGGACACTGCCGAAGCGGGTAACCCGGTTGGTGGTGCGTGCCAGAGCGCCATCCAGCATATCAAAAAATCCGGCGACAAGCACCACGAAGCCGGCAGCAAAGAGGTTGCCGATAATGACCAGTGCTGTCGCCCCGGCAGTCAGCCAGAACCCGAGCCAGGTTATGGTGTTTGGCGTTACCGGGGTTCTGGCCAGAAGCCTTACGGCTGGTTGCGTTACATAGTCGGACGTGGCTTTACGAGCTCTGGCTAATTTGGTCATTATTCAGTGCTTTCCTGAAGTAGCATTGACCGGCGGAGTTTCTGCTTCCGGTGTTGCTTCTTTAGGCTTTAACTTGTTGAGTGTCTCAACATAGAAATCCAGCACTCTCCGGGCAATGCGTGCCCAGTCGTATTCCAGCGCTTTGGGTCTGCCTCTGGCAGCCATCTGCTGGCGAAGCGGCTCATCGGTCATCAATGTGATTAGGGCTTCGGCTAATTTTTTCGTATTCTTCGGCGGTACTGAGAGTCCCTCAATACCATGAGTCAATATGCTGTCATAGCCAGCTATGGCCGAGGCGATAATTGGCTTGCCGACAGCCATAGCCTCGAGCAGGACTATACCGAAGCTTTCCCGTCCGGTAGCGGGGAAGCAGACGATATCGGCTGACTGATAATATCTGGGTAAGTCATCATAGTTTGCGTAACCGGGAAAAATAACGTTATCCAGACCGCTTCGGTTAATCTGTCTCTCATACTTGTGCCGCAGTCTGATGCCGGGGCCCACAGCAATAAGACAGCAGTCGGGAAATTCCTGCTTAACCTGCTTGTAGGCTTTAAGCAGATAGTTGAAGCCTTTCCGCTTCTCCATGCGCCCGACAAACAGGATGTTGAGCTTCCCATCACTGGGTATATCAATTGGTGACACATTGGGGTTGAAGTGCTCGGTGTCAACCCCATTAGGTATGACGGTGTAATCGGCGGGGAAATAGGAGCTCACGTATTTCAGAGCGGGGGTAGACACGGCGATTCTGCCGTCGAGCTTGCGGAACCATCGGTCAAGGTACCACTTGCCCAGGGGCGAGCACCAGGTATACCAGGGTCTGGCTCCGGAAGCATGAAAAGTGCCGACCATTGGGGCGATTTTCAACCGTAGTGCGGTGGTGCACACGGTGGGCATTAAGGGTTCGTGGAGGTGACAGATGTCAAATTTCTCGCGTTCAAACACCTCCTTTATCTGTGACTCCAGCTGAATTGACACGGTGACCCGGGCTATAGAGCCGCTGACGGGAATGGGCCGGGGTGTGCCGATACGTATAAATCGCTCACCTATGGTGTACACCGCTTTTGATGCCGGGGCAATTATCTTGACCTCATGGCCCATACGGGTAAACTGCTGCTCCAGGCAGGAAATATGGTTGACAACGCCCCCGGGGTAAGCGAAGTCATAGGGGGAGACCAGCGCTATCTTCATGGGTAGCTACTTGGGAGCCTCCTTTTTCCCTGGTTGCTTCTCTTTCTCAGCCGGCTTAGAATTAACAGCAATGAATTCTTCCACACTCTTGTGGGCTTCATCATCGGTGTATTGAATTGGAGGTGACTTCATGAAATAGGCTGACGGTGCTGCCAGTTCTCCCTTCAGCCCGCGGTCCAGAGCCAGCTTGCAGCACCTTAAGGCATCAATGACCACGCCGGCAGAATTGGGGCTGTCCCAGACCTCCATCTTCAGTTCCAGATTGAGGGGAACATCGCCAAAGGTACGCCCTTCCATCTTGATATAGCAGAACTTGCGGTCGTCAAGCCAGGCAACATACTCACTGGGACCACCATAAATGTCCCTGGGGTCCAGGGTATAGTCAAGCTGGGAGGTAACCGAAGTGGTTTTTGATATTTTCTTGGACTCGAGGCGCTCTCGTTCCAGCATATTGTAGAAGTCAGTATTACCGCCAAAGTTCATCTGATAGGTTCGCTCCAGCTTGACGCCTCTGTCTCGAAACAGTCGGGTGAGTACGCGGTGGGTAATGGTGGCACCAACCTGTGATTTTATGTCATCGCCGATGACCGGCAGACCTCTATCGGCAAAGCGTTTCTGCCAGTACTTCTCCTTAGCGATAAAAACAGGGATA
>CAYWRT010000180.1:0-3837 GCA_964460815.1 uncultured Dehalococcoidaceae bacterium | reverse complement strand
GCTTCTGGGATTTCATATCCCTGACGCCGGAATCGACCCACATGATTACCTGGCTCTTTTCTGACCGTGGCACGCCGAAAAGTTACCGGATGCAGGAGGGTTTTGGCGTCAATACCTATGTGTGGGTGAATGCCGAAGGCAAAGCTGTATATGTGAAATACCACTGGAAACCGAAACTGGGCGTGCAGAATCTTGACCGTCATGAAGCAACCCGCCTGGCCGGTATCGACCCTGATTATCTTACCCGTGACCTGCACGATGCCATTGCCAGAGGGGAAGAGGTTGAGTACGAGCTTAATGTCCAGTTGATGGACATCGCTGACGAATTGAAACAGGATTTTGACCCCCTGGATGCCACGAAGACCTGGCCCGAGGGCAAGTTCGCTCTGATGCCGGTGGGCAAAATGGTGCTGAACCGTAACCCGGAGAACTTCTTCGCCGAGGTGGAGCAGGCGGCTTTCTGTCCCGCCAGTATTGTCCCGGGAATCGAGTTCTCTGCTGACAAGTTGCTCCAGGGTCGAACATTCTCCTATGCTGATACTCAGCGCCACCGTTTAGGAGCCAACTACCTGCAGCTTCCGGTCAATCGGGCCATAGTGTCGGTAGATAATAACCAGCGTGATGGTGCCATGCAGATTGGTCAGTTCAGTGGTCCGGTAAACTATGAGCCCAATAGCCTAGGTAGCGGTATGCCTGAAGAGGCTCCTGAGGAGGGCACGCCGCGCCTGTACCGGCTTGAAGGGGAAGTGACTCGCCGGAAGATTAGCATCACGAATGATTTCGGACAAGCTGGGGAAAGATATCATTCATTAAGTAAGATGGACCAAGACCATCTGGTAGATAATCTTATCGCTGACCTTATGCACATTGACAAACCAATTCAGAAGCGGATGATTGAGAACCTGACTAAAGCTGACCCGGAGCTGGGACGCTCTGTAGCTGAAGGTCTCAAACTTTAACAGAGATGGTGAAAGGCCGGAACTGTCACCTGGCGTGAAAACCCGGCGTCATTACTGGCTGGTATGGGTGTAGCATCCCTGACTCTGGGATTCGCCGCACAGAATATCATGTAGAACCATTCTACGTGACCTGAATGGTGCCTTACATATTTTTCCAAATAGCCGATTGGAGCCGGCTGGCAATATGACCCGGGATTGGTCTAGAATTAACCTGAACGTTAGTGTTGCCTATGAGGAGGACCTGGGCCATGTCTTTCAGGTGATTAATCAGGTATGTCTGGTAATGCGCTGAAAGGCAACGACAAGAACCGGTAGCCAGTATAAAAGGAGGCGTTGCATGCCGTTCACGTCTTTTTATCTCAGTCCTGATGGTGAAATGCGAAGCAATCTCAGTAATGAGGAAATCGGGGCCGCTTTCAGGTCCAACCAGGGCCTGCTCTGGGTGGATGTGGAAGGCACCACTGAGGAGGATGGTAAGTTCCTGGAGCAGACATTTGGTTTCCATCCTCTGGCCGTAGAAGATTGCGTGAGCACAAATATTCACCCGCCCAAGGTTGATGACTTTGAGGAATACGCTTTCATTGTCGTTCATGGCGTTAATCATTCCATAGAATCCGAGGTTGTGGAGACCGCCGAGCTGGCAATTTTTCTAGGCGCCAGTTTCGTCGTCAGCAACCATAATTATCCCCTTTTCAGCGTTGAGTCGGTAAAACACTCAGTGGAAAATAAGTCTCGTGTTATGAGGCAGGGAGCCGATTTTCTGGCACACGCCTTGATAGATGCGTTGATTGATAACGTTATGCCTACTATCGACAGGATGACCGAGATTGCCGAGGACATCGAGGAACAGGTAGTCCACAATCCGCAGCAGCCGACACTGGAGGCTATTCTAAAACTCAAGCGCTCGGCCACACACCTGCACCGTGTGATGGCTCCACAGCGTGATGTGCTGAATCGCATGAGTAGAGGAGATTTCCCGGTAATAAAAGAGGATGCCAAGATATTTTATCGAGATATTTACGACCACATAGTAAGGCTTGAAGACCTTAACCAAACGGTTAGAGACATGACTGATAACGCGCTGGCTACGTATCTTTCGGCCGTAGCCAACCGGCAGAACGAGGTTATGAAGGTCTTATCTATAGTGGCCGCTATTTTCCTGCCCCTGACATTGGTAGCCGGTATCTACGGTATGAATTTTGAGTATATGCCCGAGTTGAGGTTGCCCTGGGCATATTTTACTGTCCTGGGATTTATAGGTGCCGTTATTATTGTTATAATATGGGTGTTCTGGTCTAAGGGGTGGATTAATTGGGGGCGCCGTCAGATATTCGGAATCAGGCCTCTTACCATAGAAATGGAAAGGCTGAGGGGATATACCAAACGCCTCAGAAAAGCGCCCCGCAAAAAATCCTGAGCTACGAGGCACATCCATTTACCAGGGATGTCATAAAACAGTATTCAGCCCAGTTGCAATGAAGTAGAATATGGTCAGCAAAATTTTACCCGGGAAACCCTATCCTTTAGGCTCAAACTGGGATGGCAAAGGGGTCAACTTCGCCATCTTCTCAGAAACAGCTACCAAAGTCGAGCTTTGCCTGTTTGATGAGCCAGCGTCAAAGAATGAACGCGAACATATTTCCGTTAAAGAGGTCACCGGACATGTCTGGCATGCCTATATACCGGAGCTTAATCCCGGGCAGATTTACGGATACCGTATTCATGGTCCCTATGAGCCAGAAGCCGGCCTCCGGTTTAATCCAGCCAAACTGGTTATCGACCCCTACGCCAAAGCAATTTCGGGTAGGGTGAACTGGGACGCCCCGGTTTTCGGCTATCAGCTAGGACACCAGGATGCTGACCTTTCATGCGATGACCAGGATAACGCCTGGGGAATGCTAAAATGTGTGGTCATTGACCCATCGTTTGAGTGGGAGGATGACAGAGCACCGCGTACTCCGTGGAACAGGACGGTAATTTATGAAGTTCATGTGAAAGGGTTTACGGCCAGACATCCCGAAGTTGCCCCGGAGCAACGCGGGACTTTCTCCGGTTTGGTATCGCCTCCAATGCTGGAATATTTGAAAAACATGGGCATCACCGCGTTAGAGTTGATGCCTGTTCATGATTTTCTGGACGATAAGTGCTTGGCTGAGCGGGGCCTGCGCAACTACTGGGGCTACAACACAACCAACTACTTCTCACCAACTGCCATCTACTCAAGTTCGGGTGATACTGGCGGCCAGGTCAAGGAGTTTAAGGCGATGGTAAAAGAATTGCATCGTGCCGGTATCGAAGTCATCCTTGACGTTGTCTATAACCATACCTCTGAGGGCAGTGAGCTTGGCCCCACTTTGAGCTTCCGGGGTATTGATAACCCGGCATATTACCGGGTTGCCGACGATAAGCCGCGATATTACCTTGACTACACTGGCACAGGTAATTGTCTTAACATGCGACATCCCCAGGTTCTTAAGTTGATTATGGACAGCCTTCGCTACTGGGTACAGGAAATGCATGTTGACGGATTTCGTTTTGATCTGGCGGCAACTCTGGCCAGGGAGCTTCATGAAGTGGACCGCCTTTCGGCATTCTTCGACATCATTCACCAGGACCCCGTCATCTCTCGAGTTAAGCTAATAGCTGAACCGTGGGATGTTGGTGAAGGAGGCTACCAAGTAGGTAACTTCCCGGCGCTTTGGACAGAGTGGAATGGCAAGTACCGTGATGATATTCGTAGATTCTGGCGTGCGGATGAACATCAAATTGATGAATTGGGCTGTCGCCTTACCGGGAGCAGCGACCTTTACCAGCAAGATGGCAGGCGGCCATATGCCAGTATCAACTTTATTACGGCGCATGACGGCTTCACCCTCCA
>CAYWRT010000179.1:0-4121 GCA_964460815.1 uncultured Dehalococcoidaceae bacterium | reverse complement strand
ATAACCATACCTCCGAGGGCAGTGAGCTAGGCCCCACTTTGAGCTTCCGGGGTATTGACAATCCCGCCTATTACCGCCTCGCCGAAGACAAACCACGGTATTACATTGACTACACTGGCACCGGTAATTCTCTTAACATGCGCCATCCACAAGTACTTAAGCTGATTATGGACAGCCTCCGCTACTGGGTACAGGAGATGCATGTTGACGGATTTCGTTTTGATTTAGCGGCAACTCTGGCCAGAGAGCTTCACGAAGTGGACCGACTGTCGGCATTCTTTGACATCATTCACCAGGACCCCATAATCTCTCGAGTCAAGCTGATAGCTGAACCGTGGGATGTTGGAGAGGGAGGCTACCAGGTAGGCAACTTCCCGGTTCTGTGGACCGAGTGGAATGGGAAATACCGTGATGATTTGCGCAAATTCTGGCGTGCGGATGAACACCAAGTCGACGAACTGGGCTATCGCCTTACCGGGAGCAGTGATCTTTACCAAGTAGATGGCAGACGCCCGTATGCCAGCATCAACTTCATTACGGCGCATGACGGCTTCACCCTCCATGATCTGGTCAGTTACAACGAGAAACACAATGAAGCGAATGGCGATGAAAACCGGGATGGCACCAGCAATAATCTCTCCTGGAACTGCGGAGCAGAGGGGCCAACCGAGGATACAGGCATTATTGAGCTGCGAGAAAGGCAGAAACGGAACTTCCTCTCGACTCTATTATTATCACAGGGCGTGCCCATGCTCTGCGGCGGCGACGAGATAAGCCGCAGCCAGATGGGGAATAATAACGCCTACTGCCAGGACAATGAACTTAGCTGGTATGATTGGGCTCTGGATGACAGGAGACGGGAGTTGCTTGAATTTACCCGATACCTGATTAAAATTCGTCGTGACCATCCTGTGCTGCGGCGGCGCAAATTCTTCCATGGCCGGCCTATCCGTGGCAAGGGGGTCAAGGACATTATGTGGCTCCGGCCCGATGGCAAGGAGATGACTGATGAAGACTGGGACTCGTCATGGATTCACTGCCTCGGGATGCTTCTCATCGGCCAAGTCCAGGATGAAGTTGATGAGGATGGTGAATCTCTTAATGATGATGCTTTCTTTTTAATACTGAATTCGTATCACGAGTCAATCTCCTTCACTGTCCCCGCCCCATTGCCCAGCATCAAGTGGCAATTAATCGTTGACACAAGTGCCTCAAAACAAGAGACAAAGCGACCGGTGGATGGTGGACAGACTATCGAAGTTTCTGGAAGGTCTGAGCTATTACTGGAGCAAGTCAGGTAAAGCCGAATAAAAAAATGAAGCAACGACTACTTGTAATCTTAAACCTCTCGCTGGTTTCCGGCCTTGTAATACTCGGCTTCAACATTATCTCCCCGGTTCTTCCCCAATACGCCCTTTCATTCTCTATTCCTGTGGCACTTACCGGCTGGGCGATATCGGCGTTCGCTTTGGCCCGTATGATGATGGATGTGCCCGCTGGTTTCCTTGCCGACCGTTTCGGCAGGAAACGAAATATGATATTTGGGCTAGTATTGATAATCTTATCGTCAATCGTAGCTGGCACCGCCAGTAGCTATACCTGGTTAATCTTAGGACGTATTATTCAAGGTATAGGTTCTGCTCTTTATGTAACTTCGGCAACAACTTGGGTTGCCCAGATATCTAGTGGCGAGTATCGGGGCCGGTACATGTCACTGTATTCGGGGCTCATATTCGCAGGCACTTCTTTTGGGCCCACTATCGGTGGCTATAGTGCTGTTCATTTCGGTCTTCATGCTCCCTTCTTCGTATACGGTGTTTTTGCCTTACTTGGTCTAATGGCCACATCCCCTTTGAAAGAGACAGCAGACTCTACAGAGACAGCACATTCAAAAATGCGCCTGAAAGACGTCCGCAGTATTTTGTTTAACGGGCCTTTCCTTCTTGTAAGCTGCTCAGTTTTGGCGCTTTTTTTCCTTAGAGCCGGTGTACGTTCTACACTTGTTCCACTTTATACTTCTCTTAATCTAGGTTTATCAGAGGAAAAAATTGGATTATTGTTGACTGTGGCAGCTATTGTTACTTCTCTATGCACTTTGCCTTCTGGCTGGCTCTCAGATAAGATTGGGCGGAAAATACCTATCATGAGTTGCCTCTTCTTGAGCGGTATTGCTGTGTTACTGATTCCATCTCTGGAAAGCTTTAGCAGCCTTCTCGGAATCATGGTTTTTTACGGTTTCGCTACCGGTCTTCAAGGCTCCATTGCTGCTTGGCCGGCTGATGTTGCTCCTAAGGATAAACTAGGTACTTCTATGGGAGTGTATCGTGTTATCGGGGATATTGGCATGGTTCTTGGCCCAATAACAGTAACTTACATAGCTGACTATACAGGGCATTTAGAGGTGACTTTTATGCCTTTTTTGATACCAGCGCTATTAGCTTTTGTAGTAGGTATACTTATGATATGGGCTCAGGACCCGACCGCAAAAAAACGTAGCGGAGTCAACAATCTAGCAGGATAGGCCTACTCCAAGTTCGTACAATTAGGCAGAATGTTAACTTATGTTTTCACAAAACTTGGCAATCCATCTGAAGGTAGAAGCTGAAGCGAAAGTTCCTTGCTATGTTAATAAATCCGGCTTTGGTAGTTCGGGCAATATTTTGATAGATTAAGTTGAACGTGTTCTCAAGAGTTTTACCTTTTTTGCAGTATGGTCTACCATATTTGAGTAACGGTTCCCCAAGCAGTATGGAGGTATGAAATATTATGGCTGACAAGCAACATACTATACTGGAGATGTGGCCGCTTTTAAAGGATGACCTTGAAAAATTCATATCAAATCGGCCTCAGTGGTTTATTGATGCGCTCAGCACGGCACATAATAAAAAAGGTGGCCAGGGCTGGAAAGACGTAGAGACATTAATCAATATCTTACAGTTTCTCAAGGATACCGAAATCGAATACTGACATACTACATAAGTTTCGGCTAATTAGGATATAATGTAATCATATATCAGCGTCAAGTGTGCGCGAAGCAATGCTGAGCAGCGCGGGGATAAAAATAAAAATGATTGAGCAAGACGAAGGCAGGACACGGATAGTCATTGAAGAGGTAAAACCCGAGATTGACGGCGGTCAATTCCCTATCAAGCGAATCATCGGCGATAAGGTGGTGGTCGAGGCTGATATTTTTGCTGACGGTCATGATGTTCTCTCGGCTTTCCTGTTATACCGCCGGAAAAGTGACACCAACTGGACTGAAGTCCCCATGGAGTTTCTGGTCAACGACCGCTGGCGCGGTTCTTTCGTGGTCACCAAAGTAGGGCGCTATCAATATACCTTTACTGCCTGGGTTGACCGATTCAAAACCTGGCGGCAGAACCTCGCCAAAAAAGTCGAGGCAAATCAGGACGTTTCTGTGGAACTTCTGGAAGGGGCCCAGCTCATTGAAGAGGCCAGCCGGCGTGCCACCAAGCGCCACAAACAGACCATGCAGGGATGGGTGAAATCACTGCAATTAAACCAGAAGCTACGTTCGGCCAAAACCAGCCTGGTCCTGAGCGACAGGGTAGCGACGCTTATGGCTAGGTACTCTGACAGGCGTTTGGCTACAACCTGCTCCCCGGAGCTGGCAGTAGTGGTTGACCGGGAGAAAGCCCGTTTCAGTACCTGGTATGAGATGTTTCCCCGCTCCTGTGCTTCTGAGCCCGGGCGACACAGCACCTTTAAAGATTGTGAGGCACGCCTCCCCTACATCTCGGATATGGGTTTCGACGTGCTCTATTTTCCCCCCATCCACCCCATCGGTCACACCAGCCGCAAGGGTAAGAACAATGTCCCTACCGCCAAGCCCGGTGACCCGGGCACCCCCTGGGCTATCGGCTCAGAAGAAGGCGGGCATAAGGCAGTCCACCTCCAGCTCGGTACTCTAGAGGACTTCCGAAGATTCGTCACCAAGGCGCGAGAATATAGAATCGAGGTCGCCCTTGACATAGCCTTCCAGTGCTCGCCTGACCACCCCTATGTAAAAGAACACCCGGAATGGTTCCGGTGGCGTCCCGATGGGACGGTGCAATATGCCGAGAACCCGCCCAAGAAATACCAGGACATCTATCCTCTTG
>CAYWRT010000178.1:0-4144 GCA_964460815.1 uncultured Dehalococcoidaceae bacterium | reverse complement strand
GAACGTAGGCGACCTGGAGCTATATAAGAAGGTATCTTAGCCGTATATAGCCTGAGCTTGCTGGTTAAAGGTTTCTGCCCCCTGAAATACGGGGGCAGCCCTTTTTTGCTTTCCCGCAAACAGGGCGGCCATCAACTATTTCTGGCGATTTTTATCGATGTCACTCAGCACATCGCCAAGACCCAGCTCATTCAGCCTCTCTGAGGAGGGTATACCCTCTTTTGTCCATCCCCGCAGCTGGTAGTACCGGTCAAGAAACTTGTCCTGGTTCCTGACCATCTGACCATCTCCCGGGGCTCCCCTGGTAATCAGTGGCTCGCTGAGCATTCTCTGGGGCAGGGTATCCTGCTGGCGATTAAACCCCTCGCGCACATTGAAAACCCTCTCCAGGTTAAAAATCCGTTCACCTGCCCGCAGCAAGTAGTCCTCATCCGCAAACTGGTCGAGGCCGCGTGCCGCGACCAGCATCCTGCCAAAAATATCGGGCATCCACCCCCAGCCACCCGAAAAGCCGCAGGCAATACCCACCTCGTTCCTGGCGGTAGTGTCCTGATTATGGATAACTATGTCTGCGTTTTCCTCTTCGGCAAACCGGTCCACCGGCCTGGGCACAATAGCCCCAAAGACCTCCTGCCCGGCATAGCCATAGCAATGATTGGCACCGATATTAGCGGTAACATAATTAAAGCCCTGTGATTTTGCCCCCCTTGGTTCGTAAGCGGGCAGCTCCAGCCCCTTTACGTGCATAGCATAAGCTTCGGCTCCCTGGCCAATTTTAGCAGCGGCCCGCATCGAGCCCTCAGCCAGTATGTCGCCGATACCCTGGCGCGAGGCTATCTTCTTGATAAGTTCCAACACCGGTTCATAGTTACCATAGGTAAGCTCCAGCCCATCGACGTCGGCTTTGGTGAGGATACCCTTTTCACGAAGTTCGTAGGCGAAGGCAATGCAACCGCCGGTGCTGATGGTATCCAGCCCGAGGTCGTCGCATAACTGGTCAGCCGCTATGGTAGCTTCAATATTGGAGCTTTCAATCGAACCGGAAAACGCCCACAGGGTCTCATACTCCGGGCCCTCACTGTAAGCACCGGCGAAGGGACCAGCGGTCACGCGGTGTGCCTTGCCACACCGCAACAGGCATGAATAACAGCCGAACTCCCCTGTCCTCAGCTTCCGATATTCCTTACCGAGCAACTTCTCGTAGTCAATTTGTCGCCCGTAGCGGAAGTTGCGTACCGGGAATATCCCGAGGTCGTTTGTAGTATCCTGGGTATCAGTCGTACCCCACTCCCGGTGATGCTGACAGCCCTTGTTGTTGCGGTACGCTTCTACCTGTTCCTTAACCAGTTGCCCGAAAGTTTCCGGGTCATGCAGCTCCAGATTCCGGTGTGCGGTGATAGCTATTGCCTTGAGATTCTTGGAACCCATCACGGTACCAACGCCACATCGGCTGGCGGTTCTCCTGCCGCTGATTATAACGGCATATTTTACCAGTCTCTCAGCCGCCGGGCCGATGCAGGCCGTTCTGGTGCTCCGGCCATGACGCCCGGTCAGCCACTCCTGAGTCTCTTCGGTATTTTTCCCCCACAGCTCAGCGGCATCATGAATCTGACAGCCTTCCCTGGTCAGGTGGATGTAAACCGGTTTTTCTGCTTTGCCCTCAACAATGATAAAATCATACCCGGCAAACTTCAGCCAGGCACCGAAGTCTCCGCCACCCACAGCACGGGCGAAGGCACCGGTCAATGGGCTCCTGGTACACACCATCCATCGGGAAACCGACTGAGCCGAAGTACCAGCCAGTGCTCCGTTAAGCAGTATTAGTTTATTGTGTTCACCCAGCGGGTCAGTATCAGGAGCTAATTCCTGGTAGAGATACTTGATGCCATAGCCCCTCCCACCGATGAAGTCCGCCGCCACCTGCTCGGGAACAGTCTCCACCCCAATCTCTCCAGTGGCCAGATTTATCCTCAGAAATCTACCGGTATGTACAGCCATGCATACCTCCTTTAAGTACCTGAAATTTATCTGCCCCTACAGTGTATCATTTAGCTGTCTATCCAGCCAAGTGTGCCCGGGGTATTTTATTAGCCTGGCTCTGGTCTGCCATATTGCCTCATCCGCCGACAATACTCTTTACTATATGCAGCTCATCCCCATCACCTACCGGCCTGGCCAGCTCCTCAGGATAGGCACTCTCTCCGTTAATATAAATATCAAGATATTTAATCAACCTGCCGTTCTTGGTAAATAGCAGTGCCTCTAACTGGGGAAACTGTTTAACCAGAGCTTTAAGGCACTCGCCAACCGTCCCCCCGTTAACAACAGCTACCTTCACGTCATCGGTAAGATGCTGTAAAAACTGAGGAATGTTAATTTCCACACTCACTCTTATTATCTTCCCTTACATCCGGCATCCCTGGCTATCCTGAATCGACCAAGAATCAGAACACTATATCATTTGGGGCAAAGCTGGACGACCCTTTTCTTACGGCTGTTCCGTCTCCGTCTCCGTCTCCGTCTCCGTCTCCACATCCATCTTCATTTCAGGGAGCACGAGGTCGAGGCCCTGCCCCGACGGTATGACCATAACCTTGATGTCTTCCCCGAGTCTATCGAGCAGTATGTACTGCAAGACCTCGGGCGTCAGCGATGCGCTGATGGCATTGTTGGCGGCAACCTGAGCATCGGTGACAACACGGATATACTCGGCTTCGCCATTTGCCTTGGCGATACGGGCGTTGGCTTCGCCCTTCTCTTGCTCTTCCCTCTGTTGCGCTTCCACCTTTATCCGTTCCAGTTTGTTCCGCGCCTCAAACACTGCCTGTTCCGCGGCCACCTTGGCTTCGATAGCGGCGATGAAAGTGGCGCTGAACTGGAACTCGGTTATCGAGACTGCCTCTGTGATGATACCGCGCTCCATCAGCCTTGTTGACAGGTTCCCGGTTATATCTGCCTTTACCTCTTCACGTTTCAGGATAAGGTCTTCCGCGTTGTACCTGGCGGTCACCTGCTTGACGGTCTCCTGGATGGCCGGAGCGGCAATCCTGTCGATGAATTCCAGCCCGAGTGTCCGGTAGACCTCATCTGCCATACCCGGGTCCAGGTGCCAGTTGAGGGCGATGGTAGTGCTGACGTCCTGAAGGTCACGCGATGCTGAAGCTGCGTCTGCCTCATACTTCTGTGTCTGGACTGACATCTTTATCACGGAATCGAGAAAAGGCACCTTCGTCTTCAGTCCTTCATTCAGAACCGTGCCCGTAACGGCACCGAACCTGATGACTACCCCGCGATAGCCGGCGGGAATAGTGGTGAACGAGCCGAAGATGAAACTTATAATAATCAAGACTACCCCGACAATGCCAGCAATGCCACCCCGAAATCTATCCCTAGAAACCCCCCGCTCCCCTTTGTTTGTCTGCCAGATGTATAAACCGATGATAAGGACTATGATGCCAATAATGAGTAGTAAAATCAATGCCGCCTCCTCTTATTAAGATATTTTTTCTTTGTTTGAACCTGCACCCATCATCTATCTCAAAAAGTCCGCAGGTTTAAATACGACTGAACCTAATATTAGCACTTGGCCGCCCTGACGCCCAGATACTTCTCCACCAGTTCCATAGCGCAGTACTGCCCGCACATACTGCAGGCAGACCCGGTGGAAGCCCGCTCGCGGTGAATACGGCGGGAACGTTCCGGGTCCAGGGCAAGCCTGGCCTGCTCTTCCCAGTCAAGCCGCTTGCGCGCCAGAGACATCTGCCGGTCCTTTTCCCCGGCACCCCCGACGCCTTTAACTATATCGGCGGCGTGAGCGGCAATACGCGCAGCGATGACGCCCTCCCTGACATCGTCCACATCAGGTATGGCGAGATGCTCTGATGGCGTCACGTAGCAGAGAAAGTCAGCACCAGCGGCAGCGGCAATAGCTCCGCCGATAGCCCCGGTAATATGGTCGTAGCCGGCCGCAATATCGGTTACCAGAGGGCCCAGCACATAGAACGGAGCCCCCTTACAGATAGATTTCTGCAAACGGATGTTGGTCTCAATCTGGTCCAGGGGCAGGTGTCCCGGCCCCTCAACCATCACCTGAACGCCCGCCTGCTGCGCCCTCTGCACCAGTTCACCCAGAGTAATAAGCTCC
>CAYWRT010000177.1:0-4151 GCA_964460815.1 uncultured Dehalococcoidaceae bacterium | reverse complement strand
ACGGCGGCGGGAAAACAATGAAACATATAAAAGTCGATAAGATTGATATAGATGAAAATAAAATAATCGAATTATTAAAATTAGTCGACAAGAAAGCAAATGTGTAAAAGAATTTACCACCAGCCTTACTAAATTCTGACCAAATCTGCTCGAACTTTCCCTAACACGTTTCTTCATAATTCCGTTATCCGAGTGAGATAGAGACATGCCAAATTATCATATCTGGACTATTGGCTGCCAGATGAACAAGGCGGAGTCGGAGCGTCTGGCTAGCTGCTTTGAGGAACTCGGTTACCAAGCTACCGATACCGCCGCCGAGGCTGACCTCATCGTGCTCAACAGCTGCGTGGTGCGGCAGAGCGCCGAGAACCGCATCATCAACAAGCTCCATAACTTAAAACAACTGAAGAAGTCACAGCCAGGTATGGTCATCGCCGTCACCGGCTGCCTGGTCAACTCTGAAATCGACCGTCTTAAGAAGAGCTTCCCCCATGTTGACCACTTTTTCAAACCGGGAGATTACCCGCCCTGGCTGGAAAAGACGGGGACGCCGCCACTACCCCACCACCCTTCACCCAGCGTCTATGTGCCAGTAATACAGGGGTGCGATAACTTCTGCTCCTACTGCATTGTCCCCTACCGTCGCGGCCGGGAAAGAAGCCGGACAATACCGGAGATAACCTGTGAAGTCCGGGAACTGGTGCAACGGGGAGCTCAAGAGGTTACCCTGCTGGGGCAAAATGTGGACTCCTACGGACATGACCTGCCGGACAGGCCAGACCTGGCTGCCCTGCTCACCGGGCTAAATAACATCAACGGCCTGGCACGCCTGCGTTTCCTGACCAACCACCCCAAGGACATGAGCACCAGGCTTATCGAGGCAACCGCCGGACTGGACAAGGTCTGCGAGCAGATAAGCCTGCCAGTCCAGTCGGGCAGCAACGATATTTTGGAAGCAATGAGGCGCGGCTACACGGTAGAGCAGTACCGCCGGCTCATCACACGGATACGCCAGCAGATACCCGGGGTAGCCCTGAGCACCGACATTATTGTTGGCTTCCCCTCGGAGAGCGACGGTCAGTTCCAGCAAACGGCGGACTTGCTCTCCGAGATAAAGTTTGATACAGTGCATGTAGCCGCTTACTCGCCCAGAACGGGAACAATGGCTGCCAGAGAATTTGAGGACAATATACCACTCACGGAGAAACGAGAAAGATTAAATAAAGTTGAACAGCTCCAGGAGAAGATTGCCGCGGAAATCAACGGGCGTCTGCTGGGTAAGCCGGTGGAAATTCTGGTGGAAGGCAAGACTACAGATAAATGGCACGGCCGTACCCGCACCGGCAAACTGGTGTTCTTCAGCAACGAAAATAACTGCCTGGGGCGACTGATGAAAATCAGGATTGACAGAACCAGTCCCTGGTCACTACAGGGTGAGATTGAAGCAAACAACAGTGAGGAGGGGAAATGAATAAAATATCACACATGGGATTAATCACCGGATTGCTTATCGCTGTCCTGGTCTTTATTGGCGGCTGCTATCCGGCAGATACCGGTGGAGAAGAAGGCGGCACCAGCATACTACCCCTGATTATCTTTCTGGTATTTATTTTTGGCCTGTTCTACTTCGTCATGATCCGACCGCAGCGTAAACGACAGAAGGAACATGAAACGATGGTGCAGGAACTTCAGAAGGGCGACAGAGTCATCACCGCTGGCGGTATCTATGGCACAATTGATAGTATCAATGAAGAGAATGTCGTCCTGAAAGTAGAATCGGGGGCAACCATCCGGGTAGCCAGGGGCAGTGTCGTTGGGCGTAGAGAGAAATAGATATTACAAACCTCACCCCCTTTAGAATTTTACCCCGATAAACAATATCGCAAGTAATAAAGAAACTACGATGAATCTCTACGACTATATATCCGAGGAAGAGCTTGACAGTATTGTTGACCTCGCCCTGTCTGAGGATACGGGTCACGGCGATATCACCAGCGAGGCACTGATACCCCCCGACCTTTCGGGTAGGGCATCAATACTGGCCAAAGAAAAGGGCGTCCTGGCCGGTGGCGAGGTAGCCAGGCGGGTATTCCACCGCATTGACTCCGCACTTAAGACAGAACTGCTCATTAAAGACGGAGACGCGGTTCAACCCGGAGACAAAGTCGCCACCGTCTCCGGCAGTGTCATCAACATTCTCAAAGCCGAGAGGGTGGCGCTCAACTTCCTGCAAAGACTGAGCGGCATCGCCTCACTGACCGCCCGGTACGTAGCGGCAACCAGCGGCCTCGCCGCTAAAATTACGGATACACGCAAGACTACCCCCGGCCTCAGACTGCTGGAAAAATACGCGGTACGTATGGGGGGAGGGCAAAACCACCGCCTTCACCTAGGTGACGCCGTTCTAATCAAAGACAACCACCTGGCCGCGCTGCGCGCCCTAGGTATGAGCCTGAGAGACATTGTGGCTAAAGCCAGGCAAAATGTCCCCGCCGGGGTAACGGTTGAGGTGGAAGTTACCAGCACCCAGGAAGCCCTGGATGCCCTTGCCGCCGGTGCCGATATCATCATGCTGGATAACATGAGTCCCGATAAAATGCGGCAGGCAATGAAGCTAGTCTCAGGTCAGGCGCGGATTGAGGCTTCCGGAGGCATAACGCTGGCCAATGTCCGGCAGGTAGCCATGACTGGTGTCGATATCATCTCAATCGGCGCTCTCACCCACTCCCCACAAGCCCTGGACATCAGCCTTGAGCTTGAGCCAGAGACGCTGAAGCCCCTTTAAGCCGGCTTCCCTCAGACCTTCACCTCCTCCAGCATAATGTTGCTGGCCATGAAGTCAATCTCTTTAATACTGGCCGCTATCTCCCTCTGCTCTCCGAAGAGTGTCGTCACCAGCAGCCTGCCATCTCTGACCTTCAACGAGGCAACCTCCTCCAGAAGAAGCTCTTTCTCACTATTACGGCCAATATATGCCTTGGCTAAACACATCGCCTCATACCTCCTCCAGTCTCTTCAGGGACTGCAATAATAGTCCGCTGGCTCTGTCCATTGCCTGAGCCGCCTGCAATATCTCCTCAGCGACTTCAGCTTCACCGAAAGCCTTCGCCTTGTCCACCCACTCCCTGAACTCCTGGCTGTGTTCCTGATTATGCTCCACCCAGTAATTCAACAAGGCCCTCAGCTTGGCCCTTTCATCACTGCCCATAATATCCCCCCTTACAAAGATTCAACCCAACTTGTCCCGGCTATCCAGCACTATCGTTACCGGGCCGTCGTTATGGATTTCCACCTGCATATATTGTTGAAAACGTCCGGTGGCCACCTTTAAACCAGTGGCGTGAGCCTGTGCCACGAAGTAATCAAATAACTCTTCAGCCTGAGCCGGCGGTGCCGCCTCAATAAAGCTGGGGCGACGCCCCTTCCTGGTATCCGCCAGAAGCGTAAACTGGCTCACCAGCAGAAGCTCACCGCCTATGTCCAGAGCTGAGAGATTAAACCTGTCCTCCGCATCAGAAAAAATACGCAGATTGATAATTTTTTGCACCAGATACTGCGCATCCCTTTCTGTGTCTCCGTTAGCCACCCCCAGAAAAACCACCAGCCCCCGACCTATCCTGCCCACTTCCTCATCAGCGATGCTAACGGAAGCCCCACCGACTCGCTGAAGCAGTGCCTTCACTTCATTACACTACTTTCCCTTTTCAGCCTTGCCTGCCTCTGATTTCCCTTTGCTTGCCTCTGATTTCCCTTTGCTTGCCTCTGATTCCCCCTTACTCGCTTCTGGCTCCTTACCCTTACGGCTATCGGTAATATAGAAACCGCTCCCCTTAAATATAACCGGCGTAGATTGAAAGACACGCCGGGCTCTCCCCTGACACTGAGGGCACATTACCTGCGGCTCTTCATCAAATCCATGCCTCATTTCAAAACGAAAAAGGCAGTTATCGCACTCATACTCATAAACAGGCATACATTTCACCTCGCACAAATCTGTCCACTATAACTTATTTTACATCAAAAATGCCACTCAGGCAAGCTAATACGGCTCAATAACCCCGATACACGACTGTATTGTCTGCCGGGCCCTTCTCTGCTATAATCAACACATATGCCCCCATCGTCTAGAGGCCCAGGACACCGGCCTTTCA
>CAYWRT010000176.1:0-4163 GCA_964460815.1 uncultured Dehalococcoidaceae bacterium | reverse complement strand
GGGCACGATTGGTGATGTAGACAAAAAGATACCTCTTTTCAAGAGTGGGGGAAAAGGGGGGGAATATTCGCGGGCTAAGCCGTGGGTGACGCAAGGGTGGCAGGGTGGGAAAAGATATGTTAGAGGGGTCAGGGGGTGAGATTAGTAAAAACTCTCATAAATAAACCCTTGCAATCGCCCTTCTAATGTGATATAATCTACCTAAACCAGCAAAAAAGGAGCCAAATTGAACCTTTAAGCTAGTCCAGTGAGGCTGGCAAGGGAAACAAGAGAATACATGTAAGCATAACCTCTTGCCAGCCAGGGTGAGAGGTTATTTTTATGCCTACCAAAATCGTAATGACTGCCGAGGACATCCGGCGGACGCTGGCCCGCATCGCCCACGAGATTATCGAGCGCAACAAGGCTATTGACCACCTGATACTGGTCGGTATGCACACGCGGGGCGTCCCCCTGGCGGGGCGGCTGGCCGCCTATATAGAGAGCTACGAGAAATCAAGATTACTCGTCGGGGCTCTGGATTTCAGCCTTTACCGTGATGACCTTACCACGTCCCAGGCGAAATCCATCGTTCAGGACACCAACATCCCGGCTGATATTGACGGTAAATCAGTGGTGCTCGTTGATGATGTCCTGTATACCGGACGCAGTATTCGTGCCGCTATGGACGCCCTGATTGACCTGGGCAGACCGCGCTCCATACAGCTGGCGGTCCTCATTGACCGCGGGCACCGTGAGATGCCAATCCGGGCGGACTATGTTGGTAAGAATATACCCAGCGCCCGACATGAGGACATCAAGGTCCGCCTGGTAGAGACCGACGGCATAGATGAGGTAGCCATCATAAGCCCGGCCAATAACAAGACCACCACAAGCCAAACTGAGAAGCCGGAACAATACCAGAGGAGTTACCATGACTATGGCAAATAGAAGCGTCATAACCATGGATGACCTCTCCAACGGTGAAATACTGGCCCTGTTTTCCTTGGCTGATGAAATGTCCGGGGCTATGAATGAGCAGCTTGGTCTGTGCCAGGGCAAGATAATGGCCAGCCTGTTCTTTGAACCGAGCACCAGGACAAGGCTCTCGTTTGAAGCTGCCATGCACCGGCTCGGCGGCAGCGTCATTACCGCCTCGGATGTCGGCGCCACCTCGCTGGCTAAGGAGGAAAGCATTGCGGATATGGCGAGAGTGGTCGGGAGTTATGCCGACATAATTGTTATCCGCCATCCTTGGGAAGGAGCCGCCAGAGTAGTGGCTGACTACGCTGGTGTCCCGGTTATCAATGCCGGTGATGGCGGCCATCAGCATCCAACACAGACCCTGTGTGACCTTTACACCCTCCAGAAGGAAAGACATACCATCAAAGGGCTGAAGATTGCTCTATGGGGCGATTTGAAATACGGAAGAACCATACACTCCCTGATATTCGCCCTGGCCAAGTTCGGCGCCGATATCCTGTTTTGTCCGAGTCCGGGACTGGAGGTGCCCGAACATATTATTAACAAACTAATCACGGAATACGGGGGCGAGCTGGAAAGGTATCAGGCTTTGGACCGGAAAGTGAAAAAGAATATCTTCCCCCTGGATGCCGTTTATACGACGCCGAGCCGACCTCATCAACTGGCGATGATGCCGGACATCAGTCTTCACGTTGAGCTAAAGACCGGGGTTGATGCCATCTACGTTACCCGACCACAGAAAGAGAGATTCGATACTGCCGAAGAAGGACAGGAGTTGAAGAAGAGGTACCCGGTGGTAGACAAGAAGCTGCTCAGGGGTAAGGCTTTCCAGGAAACGCTGGTCATGCATCCCCTGCCCAGGGTGGATGAACTCGCCTATGAAGTTGATGCCGACAAGAGGAGTATGTACTTTAAACAGGCAGCCCGGGGTGTACCGGTCAGAATGGCACTCCTGGCTTTCCTGTTGGGCGCCCGGGAAATTACCGTTCCCCGGGGAGATACCCGCTCCGAAATAGAGTACCCGCTGTACCGTCGGGATTTAGGCCCCAGATGCCCCAACCCGAGATGCGTATCCATTCAGGAGACCGAAGTAAGATACCTTAAGCCTGAGTTCAAAATAGTCAACAACCGGCCTCTGACCCTCAGGTGTGTCTACTGTGAACACGGGTTTGAGCCTAAATATGTTGCCAGTTCCGACTGGCATGAAGGGAAGCTGACTACCAAAAAATACCACAGCGCTGACAGCCACTGGGCTAATAAAATCAGGCCGGATAACCTGCTGGTTTTCAATACCGAGGGCGAAGCGCGGGCGAATGGCTTCAAGCCCAGCCGATATGCGGGGGGTTCGCCATTAGGGAAATGACGAAGCCTTTGCTTATCCAGGGTGGCCGGATAATTGACCCCGGCCAGGGAATTGATACCACCGGCAGCCTGCTGAGCACCGAAGGCAAAATTTCGTGGTGGGGAGAGGCCACCCCGCCCCGCTATGATTATGATGTCCTTCAGGCTGAGGGGCTGGTCGTCTGCCCGGGTTTTGTTGACCTCCACTGCCATCTCCGGCAGCCTGGATTTGAGGAGAAGGAGACCATCGCCACCGGGACACGGGCGGCGGCCCGGGGTGGTTTTACCACTGTCTGCTGTATGCCCAATACCAGCCCGCCCCTGGATAGTGAGGCCACTATTAATTATGTTAAATCAATAGCGGCTAAAGAGGGCATCATCCGCGTTCTACCGATAGGCTGTGTTACCAGGGGAAGAAAAGGAGAGAAACTGGTTGATATGGGCGAGCTGGAGGTAGCCGGCGTGATTGCCTACAGCGACGACGGCGAGCCGGTCAGCAGCCCGCAACTCATGCGTCAAGCCCTGGAATACAGCCGTGCCTTTGACCTGCCCGTGATTGACCACTGCGAGAATAAAGCTATGAGCGCGGGTGGCCAGATAAATGAAGGCATAGTATCCCTCGAACTGGGGCTGCGCGGTATACCGGCCGCCGCCGAGGAAAACATGGTCGTGCGCGACCTGGCTCTTGCCCGCCAGACCGGAGGCCACGTGCACATTGCCCACGTCAGCACTGAGGGCTCGGTGGAGCTTATCCGCCGGGCTAAGAAACAGGGCATCCGGGTTACGGCCGAGGTTACCCCCCACCACCTCGCCCTGACCGAGGAGGCGGCACTGGGCTTCAATACCAGCGCCAAGGTGAACCCGCCCCTGAGGACCAGGAGGGACATCAGAGCCTTGGTCTGGGGATTGAATGAGGGTACCATTGATATTATCGCCACCGACCATGCCCCCCATACCGAGGCTGATAAAAAATGTGATTTTACTCAGGCTGCCTTCGGCATCAGCGGCCTGGAAACGGCTCTGGGCAGCCTGATGAGCCTGGTGCACACCGGCGAACTCAGCCTGCCTACTCTCATTGCCAGGCTCACCTGCGGGCCGGCACGGATTATCAACTACGAAAAGCTGGGCACGCTGACTATCGGGGCACCCGCCGACATTACGATTTTTGACCCCGACAAAGAATGGCTGGTTGACACGAGCAGCTTTGCCTCCAGGGGTAAAAACACCCCCCTGGCCGGGAAGACCCTGAAAGGCAAGGTAATGGCGACCTTATTTGGCGGGAAGCCGGTTTACATGGACGAAACGATAGAAATTACAGGGAGTCCAAGAGGGGCGTAGCCCCTCTTTAGAAAAAGGGTATAGAGTTAAAAACTATGGCTAAGATGGCAATCCTGGTACTGGAAGACGGCTCGGTTTATGAAGGATTTGTCTTTGGTGCTGAGGCGGACGCCTGCGGCGAGGCAGTCTTCAACACCAGCATGGCCGGCTACCAGGAAATGCTCACCGACCCGTCTTATGCCGGGCAGATTGTGATACCCACCTACCCCCTCATCGGCAACTACGGCACCAACGAGCAGGACCTCGAATCGAGCAGAATCCAGGTGAGGGGCTTCGTCGTCAGGGAAGAGTGCGAACAGCCGAATCACTATCTCAACAGCCAGACTCTGCATGAGTACCTGAGTGAAAGCGGCATCCCCGGCATCTACGGCGTGGATACCCGCGCCATCACCCGCAAGCTGCGCTCAGCCGGGGTCATGATGGGCATGATAACCTCGTCAAAAACCCCCCGGGAAGCCCTCGAAGAAACAAAGAAAGCGCCCAGCTACGGGGAGATTGACTTCGTTCGGCAGGTCTCCACG
>CAYWRT010000175.1:0-4178 GCA_964460815.1 uncultured Dehalococcoidaceae bacterium | reverse complement strand
CCCCTCACACCTCCAGCAACCCAAACCCGCTTTCTTTATCGGTGACGCGTTTGGCGTCAGTTCCCACAATCTCGTAGATGATAGCCTCGCCGACGAGCCAGGTGGTGACTCCGGGGCGCAGGCAGCCGGTCAGGGTCTTTCCGGCGCGTCCCAGGGAGGCGTGGATGTGCAGCACCGGTCGGCCATCTTCACCGGGGGTGATTATGCCCAGCCCCACGACCTCGTGGGCGCCGTCCACGGGGAGGAGCATGGGGTCGGGCTTTCTTTCCTCAGAGTTACGGGGGCCAACCACCACCTCACCGCCCCCGATACCGCCGATGAGAATAACGTGTCCGGCTTTTATAGACTTCTCCCCGGCGAAACGCTCAAGGCAGGTGGGCACGACATCGCCGTCCTCAAGCCGCACCACGAAGACCCGTCCGATATGACCTTCGCTTGCCTTCATCAGGACTCCTTATTTACTCCCGAAATACTGGAGAGCCAGCTTGATTTTCTCCTCAAGGCTGAGGTCGGTGGTGGTGGGCAGGGTGGCGACGGCCCGGGCGGCTTCGGCGGCGGAGTAGCCCAGGGAGGTCAGCGCCGTCAGCACGTCGGTATTTTCCTGGGCAATCTGGGTGGCGGGGGTGGCTACCCAGCCGGCACCGATTTTCTCTTTAAGCTCCAGGATGATGCGGTTAGCCACCTTTTTGCCGATGCCGGGAATCATATCAAGCAGGTCGGTGCTGCCGGTGGCAATAGCCATGGTAATCTGGTCCACGCTTAGTGACGAAAGCATCGCCAGAGCCAGCCGGGGACCCAGCCCGGAGACGCCAATCAGGGTTTGAAAGAGCCAGAGCTCTTCAGATGAAGTGAAGCCATAAAGGGTGGCGCTGTCCTCGCGCAGGTGGAAATGGGTAAAGAGCCTGACCTCGTCGCCGGTCTTCCCCAGGGTACTCAGGGTGGAGGTGGGCATATAGACCTGGAAGCCGATGCCGGCAACATTGATGATTGCCCAGTCACTGCCCAGGGACTCCAGTTTCCCGTAAAGGCTGGATATCACTTCCTCTCCTTCGACTGGCTGGCCAGCAGGTTACTCAGGTGTGTCTCCCGCAGGTGGCAGATGGCGACAGCCAGGGCATCGGCGGCATCGTTAGGCTGAGGTACTTCGGCAAGGCCGAGCTGAAGCCTGACCATCTCCTGAATCTGCTCCTTGCTGCTGGCTCCATAATTGGCAACCATCTGCTTTACCTGGGTGGGTGTGTACTCGTAGGTCGGGATACCTCTGCCGGCGGCGGCGAGGAGAGCTACCGCCTGAGCCCTGCCTATGGCCAGTGCCGACCGGGCATTTTTAGCGATAAAGGGTTGCTCAACCGCCACCGCATCGGGCTGATGGTGCTGGATAACCTCCAGGAGCTTATTATACAGATAGCTCAGGCGCTCCCCGATGGGAGAGCGTTCCGGGCCGAGAAGGGCACCGAAATCAATCAGGGCTATTTCATCGTCCTCGCTCTCTATCACTCCATAGCCCATAACCACCGTGCCCGGGTCAATCCCTAGGATTCTCATTTTATATTCAAGAGGATTCTTGAGAGTAGAGCTTCAGGCGCGTCTGCCTGAGCTTATTGTGACTGATATTCTTCCAGAACGGCGTCGGGGAAGTCGGCATTGCTGAACACGTTATGCACCCCATCTATTTCCTCCAGCTTGTCCAGCAGTTTCAGTGCCTGCATGGCGGCTTTGTCATCAAGCGGAATAAGCGTTTTCGGCACCATTAATATTTCGCTGGAATCTATGGGCAGCCCTTTCTCTTCCAGTGCCGACCTGACCATCTCTAATTCGCCGGGTTTGGTGTAGACCTCCACGTAGCCGCTTTCTACCTTGACATCCTCGGCGCCGGCATCAATAGCGGAAAGGGCCATCTCATCGGCGTCCAGGTTATCAGCCTTGACATTAATGACTCCCTTCGATTCGAAAAGCCAGGCGACACAGCCGCTTTCCCCCAGACTGCTACCATGACGCGTGAAGGTGCTTCTTACTTCCTGGATGGTTCGGTTGCGGTTATCGGTCAGTGCGTTTACCAGGATAGCGGTGCCGCTGGGCCCGTAGCCCTCAAGAACCACCTCGGCCAGGCCTCCCCCCTCAAGTTCACCACTACCCTTCTTAATGGCCCTTTCAATGTTCTCCAGCGGCATATTACTATCGCGGGCTTTCTGTACCGACAGGCGCAGCCGGAAATTCGCCTCGGGGTTACTGCCGCCCTCACGCGTGGCCACTATAATCTCCCGGGTCAGTTTGGTGAAAAGCTGCCCCCGCCTGGCATCGGTAACTCCCTTTTGGTGTTTGATTGAGTGCCATTTGGAGTGCCCAGACATTGCCTCGTCCTCCTTAGAGCCGCTAGTCCCCCTATTTGATAATTCTAGCACTTCGTTATCCTGTGGTCAAAGAGGTGACGGGCAGTTGTAAAATATAAAAGGGGTGAGGCAAAACCATCAACCAGATACAAACATAACCGCCTTTTAAATCTCCTTGTTTTTATTTCTGGCTTTTACTATAATTTTATGGTATGTAAGCGGGCTTATTATGGTTAAAATTTAAAAAGGCGTGAGGGGAGACCTTAGTTTTGAATGGAACAATCATAAATATACTGGTCTGGGTACTATTATTAGTTGTCCTGGCGCTAAATATCTACTTAAAGATACGCCGTTCGATTAAGGCGCCACTGGGAAGGGTTGCTCTTATCCTGGCAGAGTTAAATCGCAACGAGAAGATGATAGAAAACTTTGGCTTCAACCAAAGGGCTGGTAAGCTGAAGATGGGAGCCTGGAGGAAGAATAAGGACAAGGTCGATTTCCTGCCTCAGGAGTTGCGGATGATACTGTCGCACACCTTTGAAATGTCCGAAGAAGTCAATGATAGGATAGATGCCGCCAGGAAGTTCAAATCCGATAGCTATATGGCTGGCATTGATGTTTCCAAGCTAAAGGAGCCGATTGCCAAGAGCAAACAGCAGCTCCAGGAATGGGTCCAGGAAAATATGCAGAATCCGGAGTATCAACCGAAAAAGCGCCGTAGCATATTCGGTTAGGACTTATCCCCGCTTGTTTATCTTTTTTCTTCTAAGCCTGGCTAGTTTGGTGAAGAGAGAAGGATTGTCACCTGTTTTCAGGATTGACGGTCGAGATATTTCTCCAGGGCGTTAACTGGCCACCCCGATTTTCTGGCAAGGGCTTCCCGTAACTGCTGGAGGCGTGTCTGGAACGTGTCTGAGGTGATGCTTTCCGTGGACATCAGTATTCCATCTTCCCGGTTGTCTAAATAATAGCCGCGGCGTATCCCTACCTGAGTAAAGCCATACTTGCGGTAGAGGTTCTGGGCGGTGAGGTTGGAGGCGCGTACCTCCAGGGTCATAATGCTGGCTTTCATTTCTTTAGCCAGGTCTAAGGCAGATATGAGCAGTAGCTCACCGATGCCCTGTCGCTGGTATTGCTGGCGTACGGCAATGTTGGTGAGGTGGGCTTCATCAGCTATAACCCAGATGCCAGCAAAACCAACAATGTATTGTCTGTCTGCCAGAGATTTATCGTCGTCAGGGGAAAGGTTACGGTTGAGCCACCGCTTAATCATGGATGCCAGCCAGGACAGCCCGTTCGGTTTTACCTCAGGCCCGGTAAAAGTTCTGGTATCATCACAGACAACAATGTAGCTGGCTAGCTGATTTTGCAGCTCCTGGCGGTAGTTGGGTGGGGGCCACTGGGTGGGAAAGGCTTCGCGGTCGATGGCGATGACCTGAGCCAGGTCTTCCTGACGCATCGGGCGTATGGAGTAATTCAAGGCTCTGTCTCCATATATTTACTCCTAATCTGTAGAGAATATTGTTTGTTCTGCAATTTTAACACATTTCATTCTTTAATGGCATACCACTGATTTAAACCAGGAATCTATCTTTTTAACGTCTCATTCGTTATACTATATGCACAGGGTAACGCCATATTTGGCGGCTGGATGAAAGAGGAGCTTAACCGCAGTCTGGCCGTCCAGGAGTTGTCAGGTGCAGGATGAGGAGAGCATCGTCCGGAGGGCGCAACAGCGCGACCCGGCGGCTTTAACTCAATTATATGAGGAGAACTTCGATAAGATTTATCGTTATATAGTTCTCAAAATAGGGGACAGGACAGAGGCAGAGGATATGACTCAGCAGG
>CAYWRT010000174.1:0-4240 GCA_964460815.1 uncultured Dehalococcoidaceae bacterium | reverse complement strand
CCCTCTCTCAAAATATTTCCCCCTCTCCTTGATAGGAGAGGGGGATACAGGGGGTGAGGTAGACAGAATCCTCCCTCTCAAGGGGGATAAGGGGGAATATTTAAGGGCTAAGCCATGGCTGATACGAGGGTGGCAGGGTGGGAAAAGATATCTCACGGGGTGGGGTGGGGCTAAAAGCAACACTCTGGTGCAACCATAAGACCTTTCTGGTATACTAATATGTAAATACAAACAGAGGTTTGCCTGATTTTATGAAGGAGGAAGGATACTAAAAATGGCAGCTATGAAATACCAACAGTACGTTAAGAGTCTACCGTTCAAAGAGTACGGACCCGGCGGCTACCGACAGGGAACCGTGCTGGACAGTGAATTTATAGGGATGGATGTTCATGTCCAGTATGGGGCTTTCTGGACAGCCACGAAAATAGGCAAGGCGCCCTATGTACCGCATGTGCATGACTTCGACCAGGTACTGCTCTTTGTGGGGTCTGATATGAACGACCCCGGCGATTTATTTGCGGAGGTCGAGATGTGCCTGGGCGAAAATCTGGAAACGCATGTGTTTACCAGTTCGTCAGCCGTCGCCATTCCCAGGGGACTGCCGCATATGCCGGCCACGATTACGAAGATGGACAAACGGGTTATACTTTATGTGATTTCACTGGCACCGAAATACAGTGCCACGCAGGTATCCACAGACAAGCAACCATCCAAGCCGGTGGGATGGAGACATGCGAAATACAAGAAGCAAATCGTACCGTTGTCTTTCACGAGGAAAGGGGCCTGGTACTACGGACCGGACAACCGGGATGACGGGGGCGGCTCACTGTCATTTATACGCTCTGAAGACCTGGGAATTACCTTTTCCATGATATATGAGGTCATGAAGAAAGCGCCTTACAGATTAATGCCGGACCCGGACAAGCCGCATGCACATGCTAACCCGCAGGTTATGCTCTTCCTGGGGACCGACGCTGATGACCTCAGCGAGCTGGGGGCGGAATTCGAGATATGCATGGGCAAGGAACGGGAGAAGCACGTTTTCACCACCCCAACGGCCGTCATAACGCCACCTAATCTGCCACACTGGCCGGGCGGCATTACCAAACTCACCAAACCGATTATATTCGCCGACCTTCATATAGGCGGCGATTCCAAGCTGGTTGATGCCAAATAAGCTCGCTTCAGCCTTAAGCGTCCCCGGTAGAAAGAAACACGGTGGCAAGAGACGCTGCGGGCGTCTGACGACCCAATTCAATATGGAAAAAGACAGGAGCCGTGATGGGACTGGCCGAGAAAGTATTAGCCGGTGATGTTCAGGCTGCCGCCAGGCTTATCAGCCAGATAGAAGACGAAGCCCCCGAAGCCCTGGCTGAAATGAATGGTATCTATCCCCACACCGGAAGGGCGCATATTATTGGTGTGACCGGCCCCCCCGGTGCTGGCAAAAGCACCCTGGCCGATAATCTTATTGGCTCCTTCAGAAAGAAGGGTATGAGCGTCGGGGTTATTGCCATTGACCCCACCAGCGCCCTTACCGGTGGCGCCATACTGGGAGACAGGGTGAGGATGCAGCGCCACAGCACTGACCGGCAGGTGTTTATCCGGAGCCTGGCGACCAGGGGCTGGGCAGGCGGACTGGCCAAGGCTACCATCGGTGCTATCCACGTCATGGACGCCATGGGCAAAGATGTTATCCTGGTGGAGACGGTTGGCTCGGGGCAGATAGAGATAGATATCGTCAAGGCAGCGGATACCACCCTGGTCGTTTTAACACCGGGGTCCGGTGATGAAATTCAGATGATGAAGGCCGGCATCCTTGAGGCGGTTGACATCTTCGTCATCAACAAAGCGGACAAAGAAGGGGCTGACCGTCTCAAGCTGGACCTCGAGGCTATGCTGATGATGAAGGCTCGCCGTCCCGATGAGTGGCTGCCGGCTATTGTCCTGACCGAGGCAATTCACGATAAAGGCACCGAGGAACTGGCTGAGGCAGTCTTTCGCCATCGGGAGTTCCTTGTTAATACGGGCGAATTGCCCAAGCGGCAGAGGGAAAGGGCCAGGCTGGAGCTTCTGGAGGCCGTGGAAGGCCTTGTCAGGGACTTCGTTCACCGGATTGACGAAGGCGACTACCTGGAAAGACTGGTAGATGACCTGCTAAAGGGAAGGACCACCCCCCACCGCGCCGCCCTGGAGATTACCCACCGTTTCGCCGGTGACCTGGGTAGATTGAAGGGCGGCGAAAAATAATTCCGGCGATACCTGTAAATAGTTTCAATTGATGAGGCTGAAGAGCGGCCTGGCACCTTCACCGGCGGAATACTTATCGCCGGCGAATAACTTGTGTCCCATCTTTACTTTTCTGCCGATAAGCTCCATGGTAGCCTGGGTCGGGTCAATACCATCCAGATTACCCATTACCCAGGGACCCTCGTCAAGTTCAACCATCACAATAATATAGGGAATCTCATCCTCACGTCCTTCGGAAGCGACGTAGACGGTGGTGAAGGTCCTGATTTTGCCGTTGCCTTTCAACTCCACAACCTCCATGTCCGGGCTGGTGCACTGCCGGCAGACCATCTTGGGCGGCACCGTAATGGCGCCACAGGAAAGGCACTTCAAGCCTAATAGCTTATTCTGCTTGAGAGCCTCGTTATAATCCTTGAAAATAAGTTTATGTTCCATTTCCAGCCTCCATCTGACCGAATTATAATCTTTACCAGCCCCGTTGCAGAATCAGGTTAACCACGGTGCCGCCGTCACCCCCCAGGGTATCCGTCATGCCGGTTTTAGCTCCGGCTACCTGCCGCTCCGGTTCCACCTCTCCCCGCAGTTGTCTGGTTATCTCATACACCTGACCGGCCCCGGTGGCACCGATGGGGTGCCCCTTGGATTTCAGTCCACCGGAGGGGTTTATGGCTACCCTGCCGCCGATATCAGCCTCACCCTTCTCCCAGGCCTCACCCGCCTTACCATATTCAAAAAAGCCGAGACCTTCGGCAGCAATCAGGCTGGCAATACTGAAGCAGTCATGAAGTTCACAGAGGTCTACATCCTGAGGAGTTACCCCGGCCATTTTATAGGCTTGCTGGGACGACATTTCCCGGGCTCTAATCCTGGGCAAATAATCGCTCTGATTGCCCAGCGGGCCGGATGAGGACTGCCCCACCCCGGTTACATAGACCGGCTGGCCGGTGAGTTTTTTAGCCACCTCTTCTGAAGCCAGCACGACCGCAGCGGCGCCGTCAGAGAACGGACAGCAATCATGCAGGGTAAGCGGCGTGGCCACCACGAAGCTGCCGAGCACTTTGTCAACGGTCATTTCGGCATTCTTACCGTAGAACTGTGCCTTGGGGTTGACACTGCCGTGCTTGTAAGACTGGATGGATACTTTAGCCATTTGCTCGCGGAGCTTTTCCAGGGGTATGCCGTAGGTATCGGAGTAAAGGTGAGCCAGCATGGCAAAAACGGCCGGGAAGGTGATTCCCGAAGGGTATTCGTAGCGGGCATCGCTGAACATGGCGAAGGTTCTTGTCGCCAGGCCGGTGCCCATGGTGGCGGCTCTCTCGACGCCGCCAGCCAGGACGATATCGTAAAAACCGGAAGCCACCCAGATAAAGGCGTCTCTTACCGCCATGCTTGCCGAAGCACAGGCGCCCTCGTATCGATTGGCGGGAACATGCAGGCAGCCAATATTCTCGGCAGCGAAAGCCTGAACCATCCCCTGTCCCTCGGCGAAGTCACCCAGCACATTGCCGACGAACAGGGCTTTAATATCCCTTGGTTTCAGATTTGATTCATTGATGGCTTCCATAGCGGCTTCGGCAAATAGTTCAACCTCCGTCCTGTCCTGAGGACCACTGAATTTTGTCTCTCCCACGCCAACCACAGCTACTTTTTTCATGCCAGACCTCCGTTCAAGTTCTAATCTTCTTACCAGATGTAGAGGTATTTTCCTGAGGCAAACATTCTAACAGTAGAGAAATACCATATAGGGGATTCCTGTTGCCGGCCTGCTTCACTGTACTCCTGCATTTTGTCGCCGGCAGTACCAGATTACTGCGTTTCGGTAACGGCTGTCAAACCTGATACATCCTGACTCAAAGATTATTTATTATCTATCTGGCCTGCCAAAAAGGTTCTATTTGGTTTTGGTTGATTCCAGATGCACTCCCCCTCGTTTTTTATCTTTTCCCACCCTGCCGCCCTCGGCTCATCTGTGGCTTATCCCGTAAGATAA
>CAYWRT010000173.1:0-4328 GCA_964460815.1 uncultured Dehalococcoidaceae bacterium | reverse complement strand
GCCTGCGGAGAGGGGCGCTAGTCCCTCTTTCTATATCTTCCCCCTCTCCTTTGAAGGAGAGGGGGACACAGGGGGTGAGGTAGAATAACTATCAGTTTTTACGCAATCACAAATATATAATAAAAATAGACCACAATGCCGGCAAAGACGACGCTGTCCATCCGGTCGAGCAAGCCGCCATGCCCGGGCATCAGACTACCGGACTCCTTGACGCCGGTGTGGCGCTTCAGCAGCGACTCCGCCAGGTCACCGAACTGACCAAAAGCGCTGATTAATATACCCAGGAGTATTGCCTGCCACCAATTGAGATTCTGAAGATAGACGGGGTTAGTCCAAATAAATAGCCTAGGCAGAGTGAACAGCAGACTGATAATAACTGCCCCCAACAGCCCGGCAACGGCTCCTTCCCAGGTCTTGGCGGGACTGATGCGCGGTGCCAGACGGTGCCTGCCCAGTGCCCTGCCCACAAAGAAAGCGGCGGTATCGGAACCGAAGGTAGCAAACAGAGCCAGGAATACCCAGTACCGGCCACCATCCTCCAGCCGCAATGCCACCAGATAGCTCAACAGCCAGCCCACATAGAGAACGCCGGCCATTACCCATGCCCAGTCAGTGAAAGTGCCCTCCCTCTTCGGATTGAGCACCAGTATTATCAGCGAAAAAGCGACGGATGATGTCAGAAGAAGCGAGAGAAGCGGGACAGGAAATTCATAATCAGCAAAATGCGGGTAGATTATGAACAGCAATGTCCAGAGCAGACCGAAAATAGTCAGCGGTAGAACTCTGGTGACAGCCGTTATCCTGAAGAATTCAAGGACAGCCAGTAAGCCCCAGACAGCCGCCAGCACGGTGAACCAGGGCAACGGTTCATCAAACCAGATGGCAACAATAAGTAGAGGAATGCCCCACAATGCGGTTATGAATCTTTTCCTGAGCATGCAGCCCTTGCTTGCAGCCCACCAAAGCGCCTCTGTCTCCGGCTATAGGTCAGCAATGCCTTTTCTAAGTTATTATTATTGAAATCGGGCCAGAGAACCGGTGTAAAGTAATATTCGCTGTAAGCTGCCTGCCATACCAGAAAGTTACTGGTGCGAATCTCACCACCAGTGCGAATAACCAGGTCAACATCGGGGAGCCCGGCCGTATAGAGATACTCGCCAAATAGCTTCTCATCTATATCCCGGGTTGGTACCCCCTCAGCCATCAGGTGGCGTACCGCATCCAGAATCTCCATTCGCCCCCCATAATTAAAAGCAACACAAACAATCATACCCGTGTTGTTTTCTGTCAGCTTCAACGCCCTGTTTATGGCCTTTTGCAGACCGGGAGGCAGTCCTTCAAAGCGACCAACGTGCCGAATTCTAACGCCGTTCTTATGGAGCTCCAGAGCCTCTTCATCTATTACCTCTTCCAAAAGGTGGAGTAAACCGATGACCTCATTCTCAGGTCGGTTCCAGTTCTCGGTGGAAAAAGCGTAAAGTGTGACGCACTCTACGCCATGCTTATTAAGACACTTGATTGTAGGGCGTATATTGTCCACTCCGGCCCGATGTCCCTCCAGCCGGGCCAATCCATGCCGTTCCGCCCACCTACCATTGCCATCCATAATGAAGGCCACATGTCTGGGAGGACTGGAAATGCTTTCCATAGTCGTTGCCATCACCGCGGTTCTGCCTGACTGCTCAAGGAACAGCTTGTGCCGTCCGGGCTAGACCTCCAGGAGTTCTTTTTCTTTGTCCTTACCGATACTCTCAATATCAGATATGAAACGGTCAGTAATCTTTTGCAACTGCTCCTGAGACCGCCTGTGTTCGTCCTGGGATATCTCCTTATCCTTTTCCAGCTTTTTAAGCTCGCTCATGGCTTCATGCCTCAGGCTGCGCACCGCCACCCTTCTTTCCTCAACCCTCCGGTGCACTACCTTGATAAGCTCCTGCCGCCTCTCCTCACTAAGCGGGGGTATACTTATCCTTATTATATTCCCATCATTAGACGGGTTTAACCCGAGTTCGGACTTCAGAATAGCCTTCTCAATATTGCCCATACTGCTCTTGTCCCAGGGCTGGATGATAAGCAGTCCGGCTTCGGGTGCTGAAATACCCGCCAGTTGATTAAGTGGCGTGGGCACACCAGCATACTCCACCTTAACGTGCTCAACCAGAGCCGGTGTCGCGTGTCCGGTGCGGATAGTGGCCAGTTCCTCTTTGAAAACCCTGACGGAAGCCTTCATTTTCCCTTCAATTCCCTGTAGAGTTTCGCTAACCATATCAACTCTCACCTGATACCAGAGTACCAATAGGCTCACCGAGAACCGCCCGTTCCATACCACGGTGAGCCTGAAGGTCAAAGACAATGATTGGTAGATTATTCTCAAGACACAAAGACAGGGCGGTGGCATCCATTACTTTCAGACGCATGTTCAGTACTTCAAGGTGAGTAATCCTGTCAAACTTCTTGGCGCCGGGGTCTTTATGAGGGTCAGCGGAATAGATACCATCCACATTATTTTTATTCATAAGCAAAACATCGGCACAAATTTCTATCGCTCGTAGAGCCGCAGCCGTATCAGCCGTCATGTATGGATTGCCGGTGCCGCCGGCAAAGATAACCACCCTGCCCTTCTCCAGATGGCGGACAGCACGCCGCCTGATATAAGGTTCAACCACCTGTCTAATATCTAAAGCCGACTGTGTTCTGGTAGTTACTCCCTCTCTCTCCAGAACATCCTGTAGAGCCAGGGCATTGATTACGGTAGCCAGCATCCCGGCATAATCAGCCGTAACCCGGTCCATGCCATTCGCCTCAGCCTCAGCCCCGCGCCAGATGTTGCCCCCGCCAACCACAATGGCAACACTAACCCCTATTTCTGTCACCTGCTTAATCTGCCCGGCTACCTTGATTAGAGTAGGGATATCAATACCGGAATCATGTTGGCCACACAAAGCCTCGCCACTGAGTTTGAGCAGTACCCGCTTGTATTTGGCTTCAGGCATTTCTTAATCTCTAATTGCCTAACTCGTATCTGGTGAATCGGCTTACCCTGATATTCTCCCCCACTCTGGCAATAGTCTCGACAATGATGTCCTTAACCGTCCTGGCAGGGTCCTTGATATATGGTTGAAGAAGCAGGCAGTCCTCCTGCGGTTCTACATCAGCTCCTTCAGGTATTTCTTCCTCGGAGATAAACCGGGGAGATTGTGCCGCCACCTGCATTGCCAGGCAGTGAGCCAGCTCCTTGAACTCTTCAGTGCGAGCCACAAAGTCAGTCTCGCAGTTTAACTCAACCATAGCTCCAATACGCCCGGCTGTATGGATATAGGCTTCAACCAGACCCTGGGTGGTAGCCCGTTCCGCCTTTTTCTGTGCCCTGAGCAGGCCTCCCTCTTTCAGAACCTGGAGCGCCTTTTCCACATCCCCGGCGGCACCAATTAGAGCGTTCCGGCAATCCATGATACCAGCCCCAGACTGGTCTCTTAACTCCCTTATCATCTCCGTCGAGATTTTCAAGTTCTCCTCCTTATTCTTCATCGGGTGTGAAAATAAAGGGTTCGGTATATTCCAGGGCTTCAGCTCCGGCCACGCCCTCTTCTTCACCAGCTTCAGCGGCAACTGCGGTTATACCAATTTTGCCTTCAGTAACGGCGTCGGCAATCTTACTGCAGATTAGCTTGACAGCACGGATGGCATCATCATTGGCGGGAATAGGATAGTCTATATCATCAGGATTACAATTGGTATCGACTATGGCAACCACTGGTATGCCCATGCGCCTGGCTTCAGCGAGAGCAATCCTTTCTTTGGTGGGGTCGACAATGAACATGGCACTGGGCAGGGCGGTCATTTCCTTGAAACCGCCCATCTGCCGGTTCAGGTGCTCAATCTTCTCGCCAATCTTCAGGACTTCCTTCTTGGATAAACGCCCGAATTCCCCTCTGACCTGCTGGTCTTCCAGGCGTACCAGCTGGTCAACGCGGGCCTGTATTGTCGCAAAATTGGTCAGCATCCCTCCCAGCCAGCGCTGATTAACGTAGTACATGCCACAGCGCAGTGCCTCTTCTTCCACGGATTCTTGAGCCTGCTTCTTGGTGCCGACAAAAAGGATAGTGCCACCCTCAGCTACCACATCCCTGATAAAAATACAGGCTTTGTCCAGCATGATGGTTGTTTTCTCCAGGTCAATGATATGAATACCATTACGCTTGGTGAAGATGTAGTTTTTCATCCGGGGGTGCCAACGGCCCGTTTGATGCCCGAAGTGGGCACCGGCTTCCAGTAATTGCTTGATAGTGGCGGTATCTGGCAATGTATTTGACCTCCCATAGTATATT
>CAYWRT010000172.1:0-4494 GCA_964460815.1 uncultured Dehalococcoidaceae bacterium | reverse complement strand
CGTAAAAGTCCCATGGGATAAGCAGGATATGCTGCGAGGGTGGCGCGGGTGGGAATAAGATATAGTGATAGGGGGAGGGAGGCAGTTAGGGAAAGGTATTTTAGGGTGCTATTTTTCTCCCAAATCCTTTATTAATTCCTCAACGTTATTAAAGGTCTTGACTCGGCCCGCCTTAATGTCTTCGCTGGCTTCCCTTTCAGCCTCTTGCCATTCCTTTGTCCAGAAGTAAGCCTGGCTCTTATCAACAATTTTTTTTGGCAGGAGCACAGCCTTATCGTCGTCAACAACAACCTCAATAAGGTCTCCTTCCTGTATACCGAGTTTTCTACGAACAGAGGCAGGGAGGGTTACCTGTCCATGCCTGGTAACTTTGCTATACGTTGTCATCTCTATCTCCTATTGAAGGATACTGAATTCAGTAAACCTTTCTTCTAAGAATACTTTTGCTATATGGTATCATCATCATATCCTACGGACTGCCTAAAGTTTCTTCATGGCGTCCTATATTGCGCAGAATAATAGTGTTGCCATCGATTTGAAAGGTCATCCTCAATGAGAGGCTAACTCTAGCCTCCCAGATATGTTCAACTCCTTTAATTTTCTTGACTCTCAGAGCCGGATACTGGATGTCCAATGCCAGATTTGTAACAGCCTTCCGGGCTAACGATTTCTCGCTTTTAGATAGCTGCTCCCAAGCCTTCTTAAACCTTGCTGTACGAGCAATCCTCACAATAGCACTCTTAATACATTACTAAATTAGTATAATATAAAATTATGAAATTGTCAAATTTTGCCAATTCACAGCTTTCTCCTAGTAGGATACTAAATTCAGTAAATTTTTCTTCTAAGAATACTTTATACTAAACGTTGTCATCTCTATATCCTCCCCACCCTCCTTAAAACCCCCTCCAGCACCCCCCTCCACTCCCTGAGCCTCTTATAGCTCAGCCTTATCTGCGTCCTGCCCACGTGTATCTCGTCCCTTAATACCGCCTCAAGCTTTTGCCTGTCGAACGGCAAGCCCTGGAAGCGCCGGATGACAATCTGCCCGTCTTCGGTAGAGATGGACTCTATGCCCGCCTTGGCTGCCAAACCCTTAATCTTCACGGCGTAGAGCAGGTTTGCCACCTCCGGGGGCACCGCACCGAAGCGGTCGTGATATTCACAGGCGATGTCCTCCAGCCTTGCCGCCGCCTCCGGCCTGGTCAACTCACGATAAAGCTCCAGCCGGGTATCGACATCAGCCACGTAGTCCTCGGGGATGTAGGCGTCCAGGGGCAGGTCAATGGTCGGGGCGGGGAGGCGGGGCTTCGGCTCCTTAACTCCGGCGATGCGGGCTTTACGCTGCTCTACCGCCTCCGCCAGGAGCCGGCAGTAAAGGCTAAAGCCGACGGCGCTGATGTGCCCGCTCTGCCTCGGCCCCAGCAGGGTGCCGGCGCCCCTGATTTCCAGGTCCTTCATGGCAATGCCGAAACCGGCGCCCAGTTCGGTGGCTTCGTATATCGTCCGCAGCCTTTTATGGGCAATGGGCGTCAGGTGCTTGCCCCCTTCATACAGGAAGTAGGCATAGGCAAGGTTAGCCCCGCGCCCCACCCGGCCCCTCAGTTGGTAGAGCTGCGTCAGCCCGAACCTGTCCGCCTGGTTAACAATCATGGTATTGACGTTGGGCATGTCCAGCCCCGATTCGATAATGGTGGTGCATACCAGAATATCAATCCTGCCCCGGCTGAAGTCAGCCATAACTGCCTCCAGTCCTTCCTCGGGCATCTGCCCGTGAGCGATGGCCACCTCGGCCTCGGGCACCAGCGCCCGCAGGTTAGCGGCGACCATGGCTATACTCTGCACCCGGTTGTGCACGAAAAAGACCTGTCCGTTGCGTTCCATCTCCCTGAGTATGGCTTCCCTGACCAGGTGCTCGTTATACTCGGCGACATAGGTCTTGACGGGCAGGCGCTCTTCCGGAGGCGTCTCCATGGTGCTCATATCCCTCACCCCCACCAGGGACATGTGCAGGGTGCGGGGAATGGGGGTGGCGCTTAGCGTCAGGACATCTACCTCCTGCCTCATCTTTTTCAGGTACTCCTTGTGGTTGACACCGAAGCGCTGCTCCTCGTCAATTATCAGCAGCCCCAGGTCCTTAAAGGCAACGTCCTTCTGCAGCAGGCGGTGCGTGCCGATGCAGATGTCCACCGTACCATCAGCCAGGCCATCAATGATGACACGCTGCTCTCCCGGCGACCTGAACCGACTCAATACCTCAACCTTTATCGGGAAGGCGTCAAGCCTCTCGGAAAAGGTCGTATAATGCTGCTGCGCCAGCACCGTGGTCGGCACCAGCACCGCCACCTGTTTGCCGTCCATCACGGCTTTGAAGGCGGCACGTATAGCTACCTCGGTCTTCCCGTAGCCGACATCCCCGCAGACCAGCCGGTCCATCGGTTTGGCTTTCTCCATATCCGCCTTGACCTGCATCTGCGCCTCCATCTGGTCAGGGGTCTCCACATAGGGAAAGGAAGCCTCAAGCTCCTGCTGCCACAGCGCATCGCGGGAAAAGGCAAAACCGGGCACGACCTCCCGGGTGGCATAGAGGGCCAGCAGTTCCTGAGCCAGCACCTCCGCTGCTTCTTTGGCTTTCTGCTTGGTTCTATGCCACTCCTGGGTGCCGAGTCGGCTCAGCACCGGCGGCCGGTCGCTGGCGCCGACATAGCGGCTGACCCGGTCTATCTGGTCGGTAGGGACATAGAGTGTATCTCCAGCCGCATACTGAAGCACCAGGTATTCCTTGTCACTGCCGCCAGTGCTGAGCATGGTAACGCCGTTGAACCTGCCGATGCCATGCTCAACATGAACCACGTAATCATCCGGATTTATTTCCGCCATAAGCTTATGGTGCGGTGTGGGCCTCCTTTTTATTAACCGTCTCTGCTTGACAAAACCGAAAATCTCGGCATCGGTGAACAGATAGGTATCGCCGTTCATGACCCAGCCCTCGGCCAGTGAACCCGTCACCAGCACCAGCGAGCCCGGTTCCGGTATCTGCCCGACCTCATCAACGGGTACGGCGATAATATCCTCTTCATTAAGCAGTTCAGATAAGCGGCTGGCCTGGTGGCTGACGATGATGAGACGCTTTTTCTGGCTCAAAAGCTGATGTATCTTTTTGAGAAAGGATGGCAGCTTGCCGACATCGCTGTGGGCAGGCAGGAAATCTAACTGCTCGTCAACGCCCCAGGCAGTCAGCCTCAGGCACGGCCTTTCCCTGATGCCTGACTCCATTTCTTCCCAGGTGAAATATGGCCTGGGGAAATTGCGCGGCAGTTCGCCCCGTTCCAGCATCTCGGAGCGCATCTGCCCGGCTTCAGCATCCAGCTCCGCCACCGCCCGCTCAATATTAAGCGGCTCATCAAGCACCAGCAGGGCCTCTGGTGGTAAATAATCAAAAATATTGCCCTCGTTAAAGAACGAGGCATAAAACTGTATTTCACGCGGTTGTTGACCCTCGAGCATAATATCTATGTCGCGCTGGAACTGCTGCCTTACCTCGGCCGTACAGGCCGAAAGGTCAAGGCTCCGCAGAGACCGTTCCAGTGCCCGTTTGTCCATCAGCCGGGGCGTTAGTAATTCCGTAGCCGGACCAATCGCCACTGACGACGCCTTCTTAACTGACCGCTGGGTTGCCGGGTCAAAGAAACGGATATTGTCAACGGTGTCACCGAAAAACTCAAGCCTGGCGGGCAGCTCACTGGCCGGTGGATAAACATCAATGATGCCGCCACGATGGCTCATGGTGCCCGGCACCTCCACCATATTTTCCATCCGGTAGCCCATAGCTTCCCATTGACCCAGCAGGCGGAAGGGCTCTATACTCATGCCGAGCTTGATGGTGTGGCAGACGGCCGCAAAATCACGGTGTAGCGGTGTCTTCCCCATAACCGCCGGAGCTGATGCCACCACCAGAGGTGCCCCGGCACCGGATTCGCTTGAGTTGCCGCTAGCCAGAGATGTCAGCACCTGCACCCTTTCCAGTTCGGTGGCGGTATCGGAAGTCAGGCGCTCATAGGGCAGGGCATCGGGTTCGGGGAAGACCTTTACTCCGGAAGGGCACCAGCTTAAGAGCTGTTCCTGGAGCTTCTTACAGTCCTCCGGCTGTGCGGTAACCACCAGAACCGGCAAACGCAGTCTCTGGTGTAGGGCCGCTATCAGATAGGGCCGGGTGGCATCAAGCACCACCACCGTGCTATCGCGGTGCTGTCTCAGTCCCTCCAGGAGCTGGCGGTAGACGGGCATTTGTTCAATTAGATTCAGCAACCGGCTCAGGTCTGGCAATAATTTTTTTCTCCAAACGCCTCTAGGGCTCGCCGCAACCGGCCAGCCCTTTATTAGAATTTTAACACAGATTGGTGAACAAGCCTATATATGTTTTTGAGTAGTTTATTTGTATTTGGTTGGCGGGAGCTTACCTCACCCCTGGCCCCTCTCCAGCCTGGCACACTG
>CAYWRT010000171.1:0-4500 GCA_964460815.1 uncultured Dehalococcoidaceae bacterium | reverse complement strand
GCGCTAGGGTATCCCCCGGCTCGTAGCCCTCCCTCTCCTCCAGGGTGAGCAGGTCATCGTAGCGGCTGATGACCTCGAAGACACGGTCCCCGTCGGGGAAGAGCTTCATCAGCTCGTAGGCGTTGTCCTGGGGCGACAGCGGCCCCTCAAGGTCGAAACAGACGAAGTTTG
The DNA here is from genome assembly GCA_964460815.1 of uncultured Dehalococcoidaceae bacterium. Classification (GTDB taxonomy): domain Bacteria; phylum Chloroflexota; class Dehalococcoidia; order Dehalococcoidales; family RBG-16-60-22; genus CAYWRT01. The sequence goes on along the minus strand of CAYWRT010000171.1, from coordinate 4,329 downwards.
CCATTTCAGTTCATCCTTAACGCTTTATCAATCTCTTCGGTAAGATTATACCCCCTGACCGGCCTCCCGTCAGCATCAACCACCCTTTTATCGGGGGTTATTTTCACCCGGCCCTGGCTGAACGCCTTCACCGTGGCTATTATCAGCGGGAACTCCCGGGCCAGCCCGTGCTGGCGTATCAGCCGGAACAGGCGGTTCTGCTCCCCCTCCCCCTTTTTGAGCTCGTCCGTGGAGCGCCCCTCTATCTCCTGCCAGTAGCGGTCAAAGGGCTCCCCCCTTATGGCGAAGGTACCGTAGGTCACCGGCGGCCCCTGGTCAAGCCGGGGGGTCACCAGGTGCATCATGACCCCGGTCTCTTGGGCCCTGCGGTCAATCAGCTGCCAGATTACCTCCTGCCAGGTTCCGGCAGGTCCGCCGGGGGCGGCCGGGTGGAGGTTAATCATGTTGTAGCGCCGGCACATCTCGGCGCCGACGATAAGCATGTAGCCAGCCAGCACGCACAGGTCGGGGTGGTAGCCTTTTAGCCGTGCCATTACCTGACGGTCATAGTCGAGCCGCCACGAAGGCAGGTTTCCTGCCTGGCTATCACGTTCACCCTGGCTGGCTCTGAATTTATCAGAGGAGAAGCAGACCAGGGGGATTTGGTAACCCGCCACCATTTTGAAGAGCCGGTCGCTCTCTCCTGATTCACCGGGCTCGCGGTTGCTGAAGACAAAGGCAATCTCCGCCTTAATCTCCCCTGATACGATTCGGCTCTGAACCGCTTGCAGAAGGTCCCGGGCAGCTTCGTCTCTGCCCGTGGAGAACCAGCCAAGCCTGTACATTACTGATTGCTGCCTTTGAGAAACTGATTTTTTAGCTTTGCCCAGGTGCTGTAGACCCGCATTACCGGACTGGCCCGGTGTCCGTGAATCTTGCCCTGCGCCAGGGCCTGGAGGAATTCATCCCTGCCGTTAAATTCGGGCATCTCGATATAGGCGTTGCCGATTTCAGAGATGGTGTGGGCATCACTGCCGGCGCCCGGGACAATGCCGTGCTTCCGGGCGAACGCCAGGGCTTTAGCCGAACTGGCGGCAAAGGGGGTTCTGGCGTTAAATACTTCCACAACATCAATCTGCCCGGCAATCTCCTCTATTACGTTGCTGTCCAGTGAGGAGTGTCTGATTGTCTCAAAGGGGTGGGGTATGTTCACCAGAGCATCTTGAGCCCTGATGCGTGAGATGGTCTCCTCAACCGAGAGACCGCTGGGTATCGTCTCTTTAAGAAACATGCCCATAATCTCGCCGTAGGGGGTCAGTATCTCCTCGGCCACAATGACGGTAAAGGGGGCTGTTTTCTGCATCTTCAGTGCCCCCTCGGCTGTACCGTGGTCGGCTATGGCAATGCAGTTTATCCCGAGTTCCTGACAGCGATTGATAATCTTCTCCAGGGGCGTGTTACAGTCCATGGAATACTCGGTGTGAATGTGAAGGTCGGCTTTTAACAATTCAGTCTGGCTCAGCCACTCCTTTCCAGATAGGTGCCGGTGCGGGTATCGATTTTGATGATGTCTCCCTCGTTGATGAACAGGGGAACCTGTATGGTGATGCCGGTCTCCATTTTAGCCGGTTTGGTGCCGGCGGTGGCGGTATCTCCCTTAAAGCCAGGGTCGGTTTCGACTACCTCAAGCTCTACCGTAATCGGCAGCTCAATACCCACTATTTCGCCCTTATAGCTGGATACCTCTACAGAATTGCCTTCTTTCAGGTAGTTGAGAGCATCACCCAGCTGGCCGGAGGTCAGGGGTGTCTGCTCAAAGTTTTCCTGGTCCATGAAGTAGTACAGGTTCCCATCGTTATAGAGATACTGCATCTGCCGCGAGTCCAGGCGCACCCGGACCAGCCTTTCGTCAGACTGAAAAGTCCGCTCGATGGTGTGACCGGCATTGATATCGCGGAGTTTGACCTTGGCCAGGGCAGTCCGCTTCATCTTGACATGCTGGTAGTCAACAACCTGATACAGCTTGTCTTCCAGCTCGATGATAACCCCTTTTCTCAATTCAGTGGCGTTAATCATATCTCACCTTTCTAGCTTTGGACATGGCTCTGGTTTTTCCATTTTCCATTATTACGGTATCCTCTATCCTTACTCCTCCCCAACCCTGTATGTAAATGCCGGGTTCAACGGTAAAGACCATGCCTGAGGTAAGCGGCTCATTTGAGCCGGGACCGAGGCGGGGTAACTCGTGGGGTGCCAGCCCGACGCCATGACCCAGGGCATGCCCGAAGGCTTCGCCGTAGCCCGCCCGTTCAATAACCGTTCTGGCGGAGCCGTCAGCCTGCTCGCCGGTGGTGCCCTCATTTATTATAGACATGGCGGTTAGCTGAGCGTCAAGGACAATGCTATATACCTTCCTGAAGGTATCATCAGGGCTGCCCAGGCAGATAGTGCGGCTCAGGTCGCTGACATAGCCATCAAATCTGGCTCCCATATCAATCACTATCGGCTCTCCGGGGTTGATGACGCGCTCCGAGGGCCGGGCATGGGGCCGGGCTGAGTTGGGGCCCGAGGCGAGGATGATTTCAAAGGGCACCGCCTGGCTGCCGTTTTCGCGCAGGCTTTTCTCTATTTCCCAGGCGGCCTGCTTCTCGGTCATACCAGGGTGAATGATACCCTCAAAATGGGTATAAGCAGCGTCGGCTATGGCGACCGCCTTCTGAATACGCTCAATTTCTTCGGGCTCTTTGACTGCCCGCAGTGACTCCACCAGCCCGTTAACGGGAGCGAGCTTGGTTGGAACCTGCTTTTTATTCAGGGCGTCTCTTAGCTGATGATGCGTGGTGAAGGTAATGTCTCCGGCCTCAAAGCCGAGCTTCTTTATGTTTAAATCACCTGCTAGATTTGGAAACCAGTCGGCAATACTGCTGGTTATACGAAAAATCTCATAGTCGGGAGCCTGTATTCCGGCCTGTTCCAGGTAGCGAAAGTCAGTAGCCAGGATTGCCTTTTGCCGGGTAATCAGCAGAAAGCCTGATGAGCCGTCAAAGCCGGAAAGGTAAAACCTGTTCTCCGGCTGAGAGATGAAGATGGCGTCAATCTCCTTTTCGGTCAGCTTCTGGCGCAGCTTTTTTAATCGGTTACTTACGGTCATCACTCTTTTCTCGTGCCATGGGGTGAGCCGACAGGTATATCTTGCGTGCCTGGCTATGGGTGACGTGGGTGTAAATCTGCGTGGAAGTCAGCTTGGCGTGCCCCAGCAGTTCCTGGACAACCCTCAGGTCGGCCCCGCCGTCAAGGAGGTGGGTGGCAAAGGTATGACGCAGCATATGGGGGTGAACCCTTTTATCCAGGGTTCTGGCGTATTTCGTCAGGATTTTCTGTACACTCCGTGCCGGCAGGCGCCCTCCGTAGCGGTTAATGAAAAGGGCGTTGTTCTTCTTTCCCCCGAGGAGTCGGGGTCTGCTCTGGCTGATATAGGTGCTCAGCGCCCGGGCCGCCGGGCCGCCTATCAGCACTACGCGTTCCTTGGAGCCCTTGCCCCAGACGCGGATTTCGTTGGTATCGAGGTTAATCTGCTCCACGTTCATGCTTACCAGCTCGCTTACCCTGAGTCCGGAGGCGTAGAGCAGTTCCAGCAGGGCACGGTCGCGCTGACCCTGCGGCTGGGACAGGTCAGGCGACTCCACGAGGCGTTTGGCCTCGGCTACGGTGAGAAAAGAGGGCAGGCGTCTGTCCAGCTTGGGTGAAGTGGTGGTGGCTACCGGACTTGAGGAGACCATCTCTTCACGCAGCAGATAGCGGTAGAAGGAGCGAATTGCCGAGAGCTTGCGGGCAATGCTTGACTTGGCGAAGCCCTGCTCCATGAGGTGAGCCAGGTAGCCGCGCAGGGTCTGCTTGTTTACCTCCTTCAGTGAGCTAATCTCCTTTTCCCGGGCGAAATTAAAGAATTCCAGTAAATCATTGGTGTAATTGCGCACGGTGTATTTGGAGGCGTTTTTCTCGGCCTGGAGGTAGTCTATGTATTTATTAAAGATTTCCTGCATTAAGTTTCTCTCAATACTCTCTTGTTCTGCGTACAACCATATTTGTAAAAATACCAAGCATTCAGCAGTCCAATATGAAGTACGAAAGTAGTCCTAAATCGATTATAATAAACAGAATAAAAATGCTATAAAGTATTGTGTGGCCATAAATTTTGTGGCCAAATATGCTAAGCCTCCGTTCTGAACCCCATCTGATACCTAAAGAGTCCCCAAGCTTATACATAGTTTCCTTATTAGCTTCTGCATCCTTCCAGTCATAATAGCAAATAATGAAAATGAGAGTGGTTAATATAATACCAATGGCCAG
>CAYWRT010000170.1:0-4519 GCA_964460815.1 uncultured Dehalococcoidaceae bacterium | reverse complement strand
CCAGCTTCAGGATGTCCCGACCGGTATCAGGCACCATAAATCCATCCACAGCCCTTAAACTTTCATATCTCTTCCGGGTAATTATCTGCCCGGGGACGACCTCAATAACCGGCTGGCTCTCCCCGGAAGCCCTGATGCTCAGTGCCTCCATGTTAAAAGGTTTAATATTAATCGTACTGGTCAGTCGGCCGCCGCCCGGCTGATATGAGGGGAATAGCGGCTTCCCTTCCCTGGCGACCAGACGCCCCCGATAGAAGACCATATTTATCTTTAAATCAGCCAGGTCATCGAGCACCATCAGATTGGCGAAGTAGCCGGGGGCGACGGCCCCGAGCCGGTCCCGCCGAAAATACCCGGCGGTATTGATGGTGGCCATCTGGATTGCCCGCACCGGCTCAAGCCCCCGCCGAATCGCCTTTCGCACCACGGCATCAATATCGCCGTCCCGGAGCAGGTCAACGCAGCTGCGGTCATCAACCACGAAGAAGCACCGCTTATAGGTCTTATCGGTAACCAGAGGCAGCAGGGCATCCAGGTTCTTCTCCGAGGAGCCCTCTCTGAGCATGACAAACATGCCCCGCCTCAATTTTTCCTCAGCTTCGGCAAGCGAAACCGACTCATGGTCAGAATGAATACCGGCGGCAATATAGGCGGAGAGGTCTTTCCCGCCGACACCGGGGGCATGACCATCAACCACCCCTCTGGCTGACTCGATTTTACTTAATATGCCGGTATCACCGGCCAGGACGCCGGGGAAGTTCATCACTTCACCCAGCCCGATACAGTCCCGCCACCGTAGAATCCGGCGGATGTCCTCGGGACCGATGCTGGCCCCCGAGGTCTCTAGATGGGTAGCCGGCACACAGGAAGGTGCCATTAAAAATATGTCCAGAGGCAGACGGCGGGCGCAGTCCAGCACATACCTGATACCCTCCAGACCGCAAACATTGGCAATCTCATGGAGGTCGGTTACCAGAGCCAGGGTACCATGCGGCACCACTGCCCGGGCGTACTGCCCAACATCAAGCATAGAGCTTTCCAGGTGGGTATGGCCGTTGATGAGAGCCGGTGCCAGATATCTGCCGCCTAAATCCAGCACCTCTCCGGCCTGTTGATAATCTCCCACCCCGGCTACCCTGCCCCCGCAAACAGCCACATTACCCTCCTCCACCTCGCCGTTAAAGGTGTTGACCACCCGGGCATTAGCCAGAACCAGGTCAGCCGGTTCATCGCCCCTGGCCACGGCAATCAAGCGAGCTAGCTCAGTCAACATCACTCCTCTATAAAACATATATCAGGGAGATTGCGGAACCTCTCGTCAAAATCCAGGCCATAGCCAACCAGAAACTTGTCGGGGACGGTAAAGCCCAGATAATCAATCGTAACCGGAACCTGACGCCGGGAGGGTTTGTCTGTCAGCGAACAGAGCCTCAGGGAAGCCGGCCCCTTCTTTTTCAGATAATCCAGAAGAAAAGCGATGGTGATGCCGGTATCGACTATGTCCTCAACCACCAGCACATCCCTGCCCTTGACCATCGAGCGGAGCCCCTGTACCACCTTGACCCTGCCCGAGGTCTGCCGGCCACTGCCGTAGCTGGACAGCCTGATAAACTCCAGCTCCAGCGGGAAATCAAGAAGCCGGACAAGGTCAGCCATAAATATAAAGGAGCCCTTGAGGACACCCAGTAAAAGGGGATTTTTGTCGTGATAGTCCCTGGTGATTTCCAAAGCCAACCGGCTGATAGCGGCTTCTATCTCCGCCCGGGGAAAAAGACAGCGCAACTTGGCTTGAGAGTCCATACCTAGTGAGATTATAGCCTTTACCGATAATCCTGTCTACCCGAGGCTAACGGAGATTTCCACCTCACCCCCTTTGTCCCCCTCGTTTCTAATCTTTTCCCACCCTGCCACCCTCGTATCACCCACGGCTTAGCCCGCAAATATTCCCCCCCTTTTCCCCCCACGTGGAGGGGGAAAAAGAAAAGAGTATACTGCTCCCACTTTGGTGTAGCGATTCATACGCTTACGGGATAAGCCGTAGATGATGCTGGGCGGTCGGGTGGGAAAAGATAAGAAAGAAAAAAAGTGAATACCACGTGGGGTAGTTCAGGTAGAGAAGAACGGGATAAGCCACAGACAACGCGAGGGCGGTGGGGGGAATAGATAAAACACTTAAATACAGCAAGGCTGGATACCCCTTTTCGGAATATCCAGCCTTACCTTGAGTCCTGAATTTCAGTGCTAGGCTTCAGGTTCTCACCTCCTTCCCACAGGTTTTACCGGCTTTTTCTTAGCTGGTTGTCTTAACTGCGGCAGCTTTCTTTTCTCGGGCAGCCTTGGCCTCACGAACAGCCTGGACAACACCCCCGATATTGATATACCATACGTAAGCCGCCGGGAAGAGGATTACCGGGACCGCCACCACTAACGCTACTATCAATTGCCACTGCATCTTTTTTACCTCCTTACTTTATTTTTGCCAGAGCTTCCTGGCGGGCTTTGGCCCGTCTTTTGGCTCTCGCTCGACTCTCTTTCCACACCGTTAAAAGGCCACTAACGTTTAAAAACCACACAAAAGCCACGGGGAAGAGGATTACCGGGACCGCTACCACTAACGCTACTATCAATTCCCACTGCATATTCTTTTACCTCCTTTACTTATTTCCACTATCATCTTACCACCCTGCCATGACAACACACTTCCGCCGTGATACCTATTTACACCTGCAAAAAACACCTAAATATATATGTTCAGACATCATTTTATGCTTATGGGTAATTGGCGGAAATTAGGTATAAATACTTAGTCAGAGGTGTCTGAGGGGAAAAGCAACGGCTATAGTTTGATACTGAGTGAGCCCCCGGGCATGAAGAACGTAGTGACGACAGTTGGAGAGGGAGGTGTCTCTAGCTTCGCATGTTCCTTTGGAACAGGATAACGCCAATAAAGAAGATAACAACCGCCCAGCCAACCAAGAACAGCAAATCGCTACCTATCGCCTCCACACCAACTCCCCGAATGAGCACGGCCCTTGAGGCATCAATGGTATAGGCGTAGGGGAAGGCGGAGGCTATACTTCTGAGGTATGAGGGCATCATCTCTATGGAGAACCAGCACCCGGAAAGCATCGCCAGGGGCATGGAAATCAGCCAGCAAAGGGACTCAGCCTGGTTTTCTGACTTGGAGAGCGAGGCAATAACCATACCGATACCTATGCTGCTCACGCCGGTGAGAAGGAAGATGATAAATGCCAGCCAAAGGCTGCCGACTATATCCATACCGAGACCCCAGGCAGCCACCATAAAAATGGCTAGTTGGGCGATGGCAATAACAACCAGGCAGAGGGAGTACCCCAGGATAAAGTCCACGGGTCGTGTCGGCGTGGTTAGCAGGCGGGATAAGAATCCCTTTTCCTTATCGTGAACCATTATTCGCGCCGAAGTCGGTATCAATATTAAAAGACCGAAGACTATTATCCCCGGCCCCATGAAATCAACATAGGTTATCTCAGTCTCGATGTGAATGGGATTAGCGTTAATGGTTACCGGTATCTCAATACGGGCGTAGGCGCGGGTGACAGCATTGATGATGGAAATGAGCTGTTCTGAAACCATAACATCGCTTTCATCATAGGTCATCTCCAGGGTAATCTTGGTTTCTATGCCCTGCCAGTTCCGGGATACCTGTTCGCCGAAACCTGGTGGGATGACAATGTAGGCCTTTAAATCACCAAACTGGAGGTCTTTTTTGGCTGTGTCAGCATCATCGTAGTTAGTAACTTCCAGTGCCGGCACCTCTGCCAGGGCTTCATTGACAAAGGCTTGTGATAGTGGAGTATTGTCGTCATCAATCACGCCCACAGGGTAACTTGCCGTGGCATCGCCGCTAAAAATAGCCCCGAAAAGCAGCATAAATACCAGGGGGAACCCCAGAAGAAAACCCATAGCCAATGGGTCTCGATAGTTCTCTTTAAGGTTTCTACTGGCTAAGCTCAGAAACCTCATTCCCTCAGCTCCTTCCCGGTTATATGGAGGAAGACATCGTCAAGGGTCGGCTCCTTGATATAGGCAGAACGGACTGTTGCCCCGGATGATTGAAGGAGGTCAACGATTTCCCTGAAATCTAGCTGACTGTCGGTAATCAGCATAGTGCCCTCGGTTACGCTTACCTCAGCATATTTGCTTCGTATTCTATCTATGACCTTCTGGTTGAGATTCCAGGCATCAATAATCATAGTGTGCTTTTCCAGCATGCCTGCCTTGAGTTCACGGCTGGTGCCCAGAGCCACAATTTTACCATCGTCCATGATGCCTACCCGGTCAGCGAGGAAATCTGCCTCGTCCATGTAGTGGGTAGTGAGCAGGATAGTCTTTTTACCCTTTAAGTTGACAATATATTCCCATACGGCTCGCCTGGCTTGAGGGTCAAGACCGAGGGTCGGTTCATCAAGGAACAGAACCTCAGGGTTGTGAATCAGTGCCATCATGATACTGAGCCTTCGTTTCATGCCGCCGGAGA
>CAYWRT010000169.1:0-4562 GCA_964460815.1 uncultured Dehalococcoidaceae bacterium | reverse complement strand
TCCGAGGCAGAGTCATTGCCATAATACATATAGATGACATCGTCAGTAGAATCGCTCACATCTTTGGTCAAAGTAACCTTCACCCACGCATACAGAGTTCCGCTAGAATAGCTCTCTATTTCCCTCGGGAGCTCAGTAACGCCGTCAGATGAGGTGAAGCGTATATCGGCACCACCGGCTTTAATGTTGGCTAGACCGGTAGTGTACACCAGCACCGGGAAATCAGCGTATGTAGTCGATGGGTCGTCCACATCATCAACCTTGGTGCGGTCAATCGTTATCTGCCGGCGATATAACCAGTTGTAATTATACCAGTCACTTTTTTTCGCCAGCTTTACATTGTCAGGGCTTGAGGAGATGTCTATCTCATCCTCATTGAAAACCCCAGCTTCAAAGTGTGCCTTGGTGGTCTGTACCCACTGCGTGGAAGCCCAGGCCTGAAAGGCGTTGCCACCGGAGCCCTCCAGGTCAACAAAGGAGCTTCTGGTTACCCCTATGCCGCTAACCAGGAGAATAAATGCCAGGTTTGCCAGCAAAACAAGACACTCTTTACACTTCATCTTCTAACCCTGTCATGTATTTCCTCTAAATCTTCTCCTCGGTAAGCACAAGCCAGATATTTCTCATCTCCATCAGGATTATGGCCAGCCCGGGCAGGCACAGTGTGAGCAGAAGGCCCAGGGGAGTTTTGGCAAAATGGGTAACATAACCAAAGTAAGGAAGATGAAAGCAAACCCTTCCCACCACGTTCTCAGCAGGCAGGATAAAAGGGTCAGCATCCTCATTGGCATCCCCTTTGGTCTGGAAATGCAATGATGAGCCATCCTCTACCGCTATCACCCGGTGACTTGTCAGTAACTTATTCATCGGAGAATTGAAGGTGATGGTATCGCCTACCTTTATATCTTCTGCCTCCGCGGGGCGCGTTATCACCACGCCTCCCGTCTTAAGCTCAGGCTCCATACTGCCCGAGGAGACAGCATCCGCCCTCCAGCCGAAGTGAGGCGCCAGGAACAATAGTATAGCTGTGGTCATGAGCAAAATTATCACAGCCATGCCGCAGTATTCCAACGACTTTTTCATCATTAGCTCCTTGATTGGCTTTAGCAAAGGATATCGTGCTGCCAAGAGCCCCGATGCATCATCTATCCCGTTACGCCTGGTTTAATATGAAAGTGAATATCAAAAATGACGCTATCGGTCCAGGCTACGTTATCGCTTCGGTCTTCCTCCCGAGATTCGTAATTAACCGGCCGTTCCATGGATTAATCAGCAGTCTGGTCAAGCTCAACGGTGAAGGTCAGGGTAGCACTGTCGCCCTGGATAGTATTGTTGGCGGAGGAAGGTAAATCATATAGGAGGGCAATGTAGGTGCTATTGCCTGCATTAAGAGGCTCATCCAGGTTGTAAGTATCTGCGATGTCGTCCAGCACTCCGGTAACACCGGGGTTAGCTTCCCCGATGCCAGCTGCCGGGTAGATGCTCTCTTCAAGGAGATTGCTCCCACCATCGACATCTACGTCTCCCTCATTGTCCGCATCGATCCAGATCTGGACGAGAAGATTGGCGCCCAGCTCGCCCCCACCGTTTTCGTCGGAGGTATCGGCATCGTCGGTTGCCTCCGCCTCATCAGTATCTTCGTCATAATTCTCGGCGTTGGTCACGCCAACACTCGACAGGTCAAGGTAACCATTCATAGAGCCTGCATTGTTAATGGTCAGGCGCGCGCCGCCGCCGGGAGTACCGGGGGCAATAGCGCTGAATACCCAGGTCGCCGTCTCGCTTTCGGTGCCGTCATCAGAAGCATCGGTGAGGTCAAGGTTCAGCGTGCCCGCCGTGAAGACGTTTCCGGTGCTGGTCTCCGTATCGCTGAAATAGGCATACACGCCCCCACCGACCAGGGCCGCCACCAAGGCAATGGTCATCAGGCTTATTATTATCTTGCTCATTCCTTTTATCCTCCTTGCTCTTTTCGCGTTTCCCTTGCCAAGCCAATATCCATTAATTGTCCATATTTACCTCCCTTTAGCATGTATTTCTACATTTATTTGCCTTTCAGTCTGCTAAATGGCTTTAAGCTCTATTTTCATTGTTATGTCACAAAATTATCGACGTACGCACCATTACTATTGTAATGGTTGTAACGTTTGCGTTAGTTTTAGATTACCTTGATAAGCCTGAGCTTAGTAGGGTATTAGCTTGGAATTTTAAGCCATGTTAACACCCATTTCGGGGTATTGAGAGAAATTTCGCAGTGAACGAGAGTAGAGATTTCCGGGATGATATCTCTGTGAGTGCCCGCTGGCACCAATTTGCGTTGGCCCACGGTTTTTGGTAAGATTTACGTGTGAGAACAGGGGCGGCAAGGTTACGTTTGCAGATTCAGCGGTTGTTTCACTGGAGATAAGAAGCCGTGATTTCCGCGGCCTAATAACTCATAAATAAACTAGCAAAAGGAGGACTTGATATGGCACAGAAGAAAAATGCCGTTATAGTTGGCGGGGGAGTGAGCAAGTTTGGCGTCAGACAGGCAACCTTATTCGATATGGTTCAGGAGGCAGCCAAAGCCTGCTCTGATGACATTCCGGCGCTAAAGCCGTTAGACATAGATGGCCTCATCTTTTGTTCCACAAAGGTGGGGAGGCATTCCAACGCCCTGAACACAGCACCTCTTATAGCTCACCGATTGGGACTGAAGCCGACCTCAATTTGTACCAGGCTGGACACTCTGTGCGCGGGCTCTAACACGGGGATTATTCTGGCCAAGGGAATGGTAGAAAGCGGTATTTCTGAGGTAGTACTGGTAACTGGCGCTGAGAAGAGTTATCTGCCCCAGAGGTGGGAAACAAACTATACAGAATTAATGGTAAACGACCATGACTGGGACTCTGCTATGGGGCTGGGGGTGCCACCCCCATTTTTCGCCATGATTGCCAAAATGCATATGAAGCGCTACGGGACGACCAAGGAGCAAATGGCGCATGTTTCTGTAGCCAACTACAATTATGGCTCTACCAATCCCATCGGACACTTTTACCCGAGGACGCTTAATCTGGAAGAGGCACTAGGCGCCAGGCTGATTGCCGACCCCCTTGGTCTTTATGACTGCTGTCCTCTAACCGATGGCGCTTCCGCCGTTATCATTGCCTCGGAAGAGAGAGCCAGAGACCTCTCGGACAGGCCGCTGGTCTATCTCCGCGGTACCGGACAACACGCCACACACAGCATGTCGGCGGGCTGGCCCGGTGAGACCCTGGCCGAGTGGCCCCATCTGAAGAAAGCGGGTGAGGTAGCCTACAAGAATGCCCAGGTCAGCCCCAAAGATATAGATGTAGCCCAGGTACATGACTGCTTCACTATATCTGAAATTATAGAGTGTGAAGAGCTCGGTTTCTGCCAGAAGGGTGAAGGCGGCGACTATGTATCCTCAGGAGCCATCAATATTGACGGTGAACGCCCCATCAATACCGACGGCGGTCTTATCAGCGTAGGGCATCCCTTTGGCGCCTCTGGAGCCCGCCAGTCCCTCGAGCTGTGCAAGCAGCTCCAGGGGAGGGCTATAAATCAGGTGAAAGACGCCAAGATTGCCCTGGCGCATAATCTGAGCGGTGCCTGTGCCCAGCACACGGTGGTAATCTACGGGACGGAGCCGGTTGACTAAGCTATATTAAGATTTAGAGAAGGAGAATAAAGATGGCAGATATAAAAACAGCACAAATACAGGGAACTCCAGCTCTGAACGGCACCTACATCTCGGAAATGGATATGTGGCCACTGGAATGCCCGGAATTTAATCGTCTCTATCAGTTTTATGATAACCTCAGGGAAGGCAGGTTCACCACGACCAGGTGCCGGAAGTGCGGCTATGTCGCCTTTCCCCCTGGTGTGATATGCCCTAAGTGCTGGGCAGACGAGCTGGAGTGGGTAGACCTGCCGCAGAGAGCCAAGGTGGTCACCTTCACCGAAACACAGGCTGGTGCTCCCATTGGTTTCGAGCCGCCGTTAATCATGGCCTGGCTTGATTTTGGCAAGGACAGCCCGCTAAAGCAGCTGTTGGGTCGTATCATAAATTGTGGCGAAGGCGAGCTCAAAGATGGCGATGAAGTCAGGTTTGTGGTCTTTGATGTCCCCGCACATCCAATAGAGGTCAAGAAAGAAACGAAGATTTGCGAGAGGGTATATTACGCCTTCGAGCGTGTGAAATAAGCAGCTTAACGAATAGTCTGAAAAATGAGTGAAGGGGGCTGTAAGACATGAAGGAGATAAAAAATGTCGCCGTGCTCGGAGCCGGTGCCATGGGAGCACAGATAGCCGCTCTGGCGGCAGAAGCAGGCTTAAATGTAAAGGTCCGGGATATCGAGGAGAGGTTCCTGGAGCGGGGACGCCAGTCAATCTCAGACATGTATGATAAGAGGATTCAGCGGGGCCGCCTGACAGAAGATGAGAAGAAGAAATATATGAGCCAGTTGAGCTTCCTGCTCGACCTTAAAGAGGCGGTGAAAGACGCCGACATTATTATTGAAGCCGTACCCGAGATAATGAAACTGAAACAGAGCGTACTG
>CAYWRT010000168.1:0-4672 GCA_964460815.1 uncultured Dehalococcoidaceae bacterium | reverse complement strand
TAGCCCCCATGGCTACCAGGGCCACAATACCCAGTGCATAATAAATAGAGGAACCCACATTGCCATAGCCGGCGCTGAATACAGCGGGAATTCCCAGCACTCTTCTCAGGCGAAATCGCTTGATTCTCCGGGGACGGAAAATCCTATCGCCAAGTTTAGGCCTCCAACTATCAGGCATATATACTTACTTACTCAATTCCGCTGTGGCCTGGCCACATAAACAGTGTACAATTGAGTTATTTTACGCGCTTAATGGCTGGCTGTCAAATGCCAAAATCTCCCTCTACGTACTTGACAAATGACACTATATTGACTATAATATGGACTATTGGCATCTAAGGCACCGGCGTCATGATAATAAGGACAAGAGTCTTTGAGCTCGCCAGCGGCAAATACCACAACCTGTCCGATTTAGCCAGGGCTATGGACCTATCGGTTAGCCAGGTTTACCGAGTGCGTGAAGGCAAACGCGGTATCAACGAAAAATTTCTTATCGGCGCCAAAAAAGCCTTCCCCGACCACCGGCTCGACGAGCTCTTTTACTTCAATTCCGACCCGTCACCTGGCCCAATAATGGAGCCAACTGTCACCGACCGCTACAATCATATAATCCAGCGATTTACGGCTCTAGATTTCTAAGATACAAGGAGACAAAAAATAAAGTCCGGCACCTAAATTTCAGTCTCTTCCGCCTCAATTTTTCGCAGCTCGTCCATGCTTTCCAGATGGTCTATATAAAGCTGCCCGTTCAGATGGTCCGTCTCATGTTCCAGTGCCTGAGCCAGAAGCCCCTCCCCCTTAATCCGTATTTCCTTCCCGCTGGGGTCACGTCCTTTAGCGGTAACTGATTCAGCCCGAATGATTTGCCCGAAATAACCGGGGACACTGAGGCAGCCCTCTGTTACCAGGCGCTCGCCTTTCCGGCGCACTATCTCAGGATTTATCAGGATGATGTCTTCCTCATCAGGTATACCGATAACGACCACCCGCAGGGAGACACCCACCTGTGGAGCCGCCAGCCCCACCCGCCCGGGGTCAGCATGCAGCGTCTCGCGCATATCGGCTATCAGCTTCTTAATAGAGCTATCAATAGTACTGACCCGCTTTGCCTTCTGTCTCAGCACCGGGTCAGGCAGAGTACGAATAGGAAGAACTGTCATAATATCACCAGAAAGATTATAGCTAATCAAGATGAAATTGTAAAATCCCAACTTATGAGGTTTAGCAACCCACCCCCTTTATCCACCTCCCTTGCCATGGGAGGGGGAAGAAAAAGAGAGAGGGGCAATAGCCCCTCTCCGCAGGCTACTCCCCGACTAAATCCCTCTCGGTCTCCCTTTACGAAAGGGAGACGACCTATTGTTCAAGAAGTATTGTCCCCCTTTGCAAAAGGGGGATTAAGGGGATTTCCCCCACGGGCTAAGCCTCTGATGATACGAGGGTGGAGGGTGGGAATAGATAAACAAACGAGGGGTGGGGATAACACACCTACGGGATAAGCCACAGATGCTGCGAGGGCGGCAGGGTGGGATTAGATTAGAAACGAGGGGGCACAGGGGGTGGGGTTAGCAAATAATCTAAATTTTGGAGTTTCACCGTGAGCCTCATCTATGGTAAAATATAATTTGTTTCCAAAGCAGTTATGTTTAGTGTCGGTATACTTACCATCAGTGATACAAGGTCGCAGGGGCTGCATCATGATAAGAGTGGTGAAGCCATCAGGGAGAGCCTGTCTCAATTGGGGAGCAATATTGTAAAATATGATGTTGTTCCCGATGAGCAGGCGGTCATTGCCGGTAAGCTGGCTGAGTGGGCGGATAAGGGTGGGGTGGATGTAATACTGACCACCGGAGGTACCGGATTGAGCCAGCGTGATGTTACCCCGGAAGCGACGCTCTCGGTGATAGATAAAAGTGTGCCCGGTCTGGCTGAGGCGATGAGGGCTAAATCATTGGAAAAGACACCGATGGCGGTGCTGAGCCGGGCTGCCGCCGGTGTCAGGGGGAAGTGCCTCATTATCAACCTGCCCGGTAGTCCGAAGGCAGTCCGGGAATGCCTTGAGGCGGTATTGCCGGCTCTTACTCATGCTGTGGAGATAATTAAGGGGGAGGTAACGGAACATAACATTCAGGATACCGGGGGTGGTTAGACCGTGCGTATTGATGTTTTAACTATGCTTCCGCAGATGTTTGAGGTCCCGTTTAGCTTTGGTATTTTTAAACGGGCGGTTGACCAGGGGCTGGTCAGCCTCAACCTCTATAATATAAGGGACTATACTCATGATAAGCACCACATTGTTGATGATTACCCTTATGGTGGCGGTTCCGGCATGGTACTAAAGCCAGAGCCAATTTTTGAGGCGGTGGCGTCAATAAAAGCCGGCATCGAGGATGAAGCCGGTGAATTGCCGGTTATTCTGCTTACTCCCCAGGGGCGCCTCTTTTCGCAGTCAATTGCTCAGGAGCTGTCGCTGTACCACCATCTGGTCCTTATTTGTGGTCACTATGAGGGGGTTGACGAGAGGGTGCGGGAGCACCTGGCTACCGATGAAATCAGTGTTGGTGATTATGTGCTGACCGGTGGTGAGCTTCCTGCCATGGTGGTAATAGACGCTGTGGTCAGGCTGCTGCCGGGGGTTCTTGGCGCTGAGGCTTCATCGCTGGATGATTCTCATACCCGCGGATTGCTGGAATACCCCCAGTACACTCGCCCGGCTGTTTATAGTGGGTGGTCAGTGCCCGAGGTTTTGCTCTCCGGAAACCACGCCCAGATTGCCAGGTGGCGGCGTGAACAGGTCATCCAGAGAACTCTGCAACGTCGTCCGGAGTTATTAAATAAGGCAGACCTGGGTGTTGAAGATAAACAATTGGTGGAGCGCCTGACAACCAGGCAGTCTAAGTTAAGTACGAATAGGGAGTCTTAGAATGGATATGGCATCATTAGTTGAAATTAAAAAGAATCCTAAAATTCCTGATATCACCCCAGGCGACACGGTGAAAGTCAGCGCCAGGATAGTGGAGGGCGGCAAGGAACGTATCCAGGTGTTTCAGGGGGTGATAATTAAGGTACGGCGTGGTGGCACCGGTGCCAGCTTTACGGTGAGGCATGTCGCTTATGGCATAGGTGTTGAGCGTACCTTCCCGCTGTATTCACCGCTGGTGGAAAAGGTTGAGGTGGTGCGCCACGGGAAAGTACGCCGTGCCAAGCTTTACTATCTGCGTGGACTCAGCGGCAAGGCAGCCCGCCGGAAGATTAAGCGGGTGGATAGGAAGGCAAGAAAGATAGGTGACGAAGTGCTGGCGCCGGAGCCGGAGGAAATCATGGAGCCTGCCCTGGAGCTGGAGGCGGAAGCGGTTCGGGAGGAGGAAGCGGAAGAGGTAGTGGAGGAGCCGGTAGCAGAAGAAGTGCCGGAGCCGGAAGCGGTCCTTGAAGCAGAGCCAGCTGAGGAGGAGAAACAGGTATCGACATCAGCCCCGGAGCGAGAGACTGTTCCGGAGGAGCCGGTTCTGGAGAAGGAAGAGCCAGCGGAAACAGTCCTGGAGCCGGAAGAAGACCGGGAGCAAGAGAAGGAAACACCTGAACCATAGCCAATAAAAAGTCTCTCTGATGCTGGGCAAAATCATGGCCGCACTCTGGAGTCTGGGATGAGATACGCTGAGGTCAGTGTTAATTCACCGGTAGCCCAGCGCCGGATTTTCAGCTATGCCATTCCCGCAGGTTTGAACGTCAGTGCCGGGCAGGCGGTATGGGTTCCCTTTGGTGACCGAATACTCCAGGGGATTGTTCTGGAACTGAGCCCATATCCGGCGGTAGCGGAAACCAGAGAGATAATTGATGTTATCGAGCCAGAACCGGTGCTATCGGCACCCCATATATCACTGGCGCGCTGGATAAGCGAGCACTACCTTTCCGCAATTTTTGATGCCGTGGCTTTAATGCTGCCGCCGGGATTTGAGCGGAAGGCAGTCACCTTTGTTGGTGCTGTTCATCAGAAGCCTGATATGTCCTCTGTCACCCAGGAGCAGAGGCAGGTTCTTGACCTGGTGCTGGGGCGGGGCCGGGTTGAGTTGAGAAAGCTGGAGAGGGCGCTGGGCAGCAAGAGGACTCAGGCGGCTATCTCTCAGATGGTAAGGCGAGGCCTGCTGGCCAGAAGTTATGAGCTGGAACCAATCAGGGTAAGACCCAGGAAAGAGTTACACCTCTATCTGGCAGTTGGTGCTGACGAAGCCCGTCAGGTAGCCAGCCGCCTGCATGAGGGAGCGGTCAGGCAGGCAGCCCTCCTCAACTTTTTGGCTGAGCAGTCGGCATCGGTATCCTGGGCCGATGCCAGAAAGAAGACAGGCTGTACCCGAGCCACGGCCGACGCTCTTTCACGCCGGGGTCTCCTTGCATTTAATCAGGTCGATATAAAACGCGAGCCGATTTCATACGAGAAGATAGTTCCATCATCTCCTTTGCCTCTCACTGCCGCCCAAAAATTAGCTTCCGAATCTATCAGGTCAGGTTTACAGGAGGCGGCAAATGGGGGTGCTTCTCCGGGTGTTTTTTTGCTTCACGGGATTACCGGAAGCGGCAAGACCGAGATATACCTGCAGTCGCTGGCGGAGGCGGTGAGGCTGGGCAGGCGGGGTATTGTTCTGGTGCCGGAGATTGCCCTCACCCCGCAGACTAT
>CAYWRT010000167.1:0-4832 GCA_964460815.1 uncultured Dehalococcoidaceae bacterium | reverse complement strand
CTATAGGTTTTTGATGCAATAAATCAGCGCGGACAACTTGTAGTACTTTTCGGAGAGATAGGTGTAGGAATGACTTCTCTCGCTATTATCTTAAAGGATGTACTGAGTGTTTATTATTCAGGGAAGAGTCACATTGTGTCAAAGACTAATTGTGATGTAGAAGATGTTTATTCCACAATATGGAAGAAAGTCTTCCAGCAAATAAGAGTGTTTCGTCCGAAGCGAGGGACAGGTTTTGTTGCTAGAATTACCGCAGAGCCTATTGACTTAGTGAAGCTTCTTGGCGAGAAGATTTCTCCCGATGATGTATGTCGTGTTCTTCAATCACTTCAGCCACATGCATTGGTCATTATAGATGAATTTGATAGAATCCGCACATCTGATACACGAACACTCCTTACTGATACTATTAAGACCCTTTCCGATTACTCTATTAATGCTACCCTTATTCTTGTTGGAGTTGCCGACAGCGTTGATGAGTTGGTTAAGGAACATCAATCAATAGACCGTGCCTTAGTGCAAATTCGTCTGCCTCGCATGTCACGTGACGAACTTAATGAAATTGTAAATAAAGGGTTACAAACAATTCCGATGGAAATTGCTGTAGATGCTCTGGATTACATATCTTCACTGTCTCAAGGTCTTCCCCATTATACACATTTATTAGCACAGCGTTCTGCCTATAAGGCGTTGGACTCTGGGCGTAAAGAAATTCAAAAGGATGACGTAAGTGAGGCAATTAAAGATGCACTATCCAAAGTGCAACAAAGCATCCTGAGTTTATATCACAAAGCTACAATGAGCGTAAGGGACACTTTATATTCCCGAGTTCTATTGGCTTGCGCCTTATCCAAGGTTGACGCATTAGGATATTTCGCTGCTGCTGATGTCCGCGAACCAATGAGCCAAATAATGGGAAAACGTTATGATATTCCTGCATTCTCAAGGCACCTCAATGATTTCTGCGAACCGACTCGCGGCCCAATCCTCCAAAAGATTGGAACAAGACGAAAATTCCGATTTCGCTTTTTGAATCCATTGATGCAACCATATGTCATTATGCAAGGTCTTTCCTCACAGCTTATCGATGAAGCTCTCATTAGTAGGTACGAGTAGTCCTAAAACCTAAAGCTAGTGTAATTCATCAGTTTCAACAGCTTGCACAGTGTTTAAGAGGGGCACCAGCCCCTCTTCTCTTTCTTCCCCGCTCTTCACGGGGGGGGGATAAAGGGGGGCTGTTTGCGGGCTAAGCCGTGGCTGATGCGAGGGCGGCAGGGTGGGATTAGATTAGAAATGGAGGGGACGCGGGGGATGGGGTAGATACACAACCACCAGCCTGTAAGGTTGACAAAAAATCACCATTGAGGAATAATCGCACAAAGAGTAGAATATAAACTGGTTTAAGAACACCGCTAATTTTAAGAGGTGAGCTGCAATGTCAGAAAACCCCGAAGAAGCCAAAAAGATTGATGAACTGAAGAAGCTGGCAAATATCGCCACGGATATGGAACTCTCCAATAAGATGAGGGCCCAGGCTATAGACCAGCTTGGGGAAATTGGCAGCCACGAGTCCCTTCTCGTCCTGCTCAATCTGGCCGCCAATGACAAACTTCATATTGACGAAAGGGACCTTGCCCTCAAGCGAGCCAGGGAAATAATAAAGAAAGGCCGCTAATGGTTTTATCTTAGCGGGAAACCAAGCGTTCACCCGATGAGTATTGACATCGGCATTATAGGCTTGCCTCAAAGCGGCAAAACGACCGTTTTCAATGCTTTAACCCAGGGAAAAGCGGATACTGTAAGCCATACCACGGAAGGCCTCACCCCGCATATTGGCACCGTCAAAGTTCCCGAGCCCCGCCTCGGGGTTCTGGACGAGATGCTCCACCCAAGGAAGTTAGTCCCGGTTGAAGCCAGGTATATTGACGTTGGTGCCTCCGTCAAGGTTCTGGCCCAGGATAAAGGAATAGGGGGTGAACTGCTTAATCAGCTCAGCAGTGTGGACACACTTATCAGCGTCGTTCGTGCCTTTGTTGACGACAGCATACCCCATCCCGAAGGCAGTCTGGATGTCAGGCGAGACATCGCCACCCTAAATCTGGAGCTTGTCTTTTCTGACCTGGCCATTATCGAGAGAAGGCTGGAAAGAATAGGAACCTCTTTAAAAGGAACCAAACCGCCCGAGCGTCAGGGTCTCCTCCGGGAGCAAGAGGTTTTGATGAAGTTTAAAGCTGACCTGGAAAAGGACATGCCTATCCGGGAGTTAACTCCGGACCCCGGTGAGGCAAGGATTATGGCCAACTATCAGTTTCTCAGCGCCAAGCCAATCTTAATAGCCGTCAATATCGGGGAAGGCCAACTTTCTCAGGCAGCGTCTTTGGAAGCCGAAATAAACTCAGCATACTCAGGCGAAAAATGTCGCGCCATCACTCTCTGCGGCAAGCTGGAAATGGAACTGGCTCAACTGGAAAATAGTGCCGCCCAGGAATTTCGTACCGAGTTTGGCATAAAAGAACCCGGGCTTGAGCGCACCATCAAACTGTCCTATGAATTGTCAGGCCTAATCACGTTTTTCACCATAGCCTCAAACGAGGTCAGGGCCTGGTCCATCAAAAAAGGCACCACGGCACTGAAAGCTGCCGGTAAAATCCACTCGGATATGGAAAAGGGATTCATCCGTGCCGAAGGAATCGGTTATGATGCCCTAGTCAGGTGCGGGGGTATCGCCGAGGCTCGCAAACAGGGCCTGCTTCGACTTGAGGGCAAAGACTATGTAATCCAGGACGGCGACGTCATTACCTTCCTTTTCAACGTTTAGATTTTTTTCTACTGACTTTGCGCACGACCAGTTTCAGCCCGTTTTCAGCCACCACCTCAACCTCCTCACCTATGTCGACATTGCCCTGGGCTAATGTTGCCCCCCAAAGCTCACCCTTAATCCTGACCAAGCCCTCCGGCGCCAGTAAGCTCGCCACTTTACCCCGGCTACCAATCATGGTGGGCAAGCCAACCACCTTCTGCATTTTTAAGGTCCGGGTAGTGAACACAAAAAGAGCCACACAGAAGGCAGCCCAGGCTACCATAACGCCGATAAGCACCGGTAAAGATAGCTCAATATCAAATTCAGGGAGTAGCCAGCGCCATATGGCATATATGGCGACTTCCTCCAGTGACGTGCTGACAACCGCCAGTATCAGTCTGGCTACCGTCATCTTATTGTCCATAATACTCTGTTATTATAGCAGGACGACGCGGTTATTTTTAATCTTGCCGGCTCCGTCTTAAAGCAGAAAAATATCAAAACTTTTTCGATAAAAATATTTTTACATAAGGGCTTGACAAAAACAGGGTATTAGTAGTATTATTGTTTGTAATAATGCCCCTAGTGTATGTATTTTTTACCTTCCCAGATGAAAATATCCTTTATATAGCCGCATCTGCTATATTCGCATGTATTCGCCCCGAACAATAACACTATCATAACGCAGGAATTTCACGCCTTTATCTAAGGAGTAAAGATGGTTTTTACATTACCAACATCCACCCCGAAGACAATGTCTTTAGTTTCCAGAAAATCTTACGCCAAGCTACCCTACGTACTGGATGTACCCAACCTGATTAAGATTCAATTAGATTCCTTCCAGAGGTTTAAGGAAGAGGGACTGAAGCAACTGCTGGAAGAGGTATCCCCCATTAAAGACATAACCGGCAACAGGCTGGAGCTCAGCTTCGTAGCTTACGAGTTGCGCGAGCCGCGCCCGGGACACTCCGAGCAGGAATGCCATGAGCGAGATTTAACCTACTCAGCCCCTCTTTACGTCAAGGTACGGTTACTGGTTAAGGAAACCGGGGAAATCAAGGAGCAGGAACTGTTTTTTGGTGATATTCCCCTGATGACAGCCAAAGGCACTTTCATTACCAGTGGTGCCGAACGGGTAGTGGTCAGCCAGCTCCTGCGCTCTCCGGGCGTCTATTTTACCAGTGAAGAAGACCCCGTTACCGGCCAGGAATTATGCCAGGCAAAATTAATCCCCACCCGTGGTGCCTGGCTGGAGGTTGAGACCAGCAACCGCTATATAATCTCAGCCAAGATAGACGGCAAAAGGAAGATTCCCATTACGACCTTACTACGCGCCATTGGCTACGGCAGTGATGAGCAACTGCTCGAGCTGTTCGCCGAAGTGGATAGCTCCCCGGACCACCAGTACATCAGGACAACCATGGAGCGTGAACCACTAATCAGAGACGAGAAAGAGGCACTGCTTGATATCTACAAAAAACTGCACCCCGGAGAGCTTACCTCCCTTGAAAACGCCAGAAAACTGATAAAAAACCTGTTCTTTGATTCGGCACGCTATGACCTGGGGAGAGTAGGCCGTTACAAGCTCAACAAGCGGCTGGGACTTAATGTTAGCCTGAAAGAACGGACTCTGACCAAGGAAGACCTCATCGAGATAGTCAGGCATATCATCATGGTCAACACCGGTCAGGATATCCCTGATGATATCGACCACCTCGGCAATCGGCAGGTACGCACTGTTGGCGAACTGGTTCAGACCCAGTTTCGCATCGGCTTTCTGCGTCTGGAGCAAGTGGTCAGGGAACGCATGAGCATTATTGCCACTGAGGCGGTCACACCCAGCGCCCTGGTCAATATTCGCCCCATAGTGGCCGCTGTCAGAGAATTCTTTGGCGGCTCCCAGCTGTCACAATTTATGGACCAAATCAACCCGCTGGCAGAGCTAACCCATAAGCGCCGCCTGTCAGCCATGGGCCCGGGGGGACTATCCCGGGAGCGTGCCGGCTTCGAGGTTCGGGATGTCCACTTCTCC
>CAYWRT010000166.1:0-4885 GCA_964460815.1 uncultured Dehalococcoidaceae bacterium | reverse complement strand
GACGCTGAAGTTACCCAGCATCTCAAAGAAGGTGAGGTGAGTCGGGTCGCCTACCGACTCAATATCGGTCGTCCGAAAACACTTCTGACACGACGCCAGACGGCGGCTGGGCGGCACCGACTCACCCAGAAAGTAGGGCTTAATCTGCACCATACCAGCCGTGGTCAGCAGTAGGGTAGGGTCGCCCTTGGGTATCAGGGAGGAACTGGGTATAACCTTATGCCCTTTCTCCTCGAAGAAACTCAAAAAGGCGGTTCTAATTTCATCGCTGTTCACGCATATAACTCCAAAGAAAGAATATTACCTGCTTACCTATGATTTTAGGTTCAAGACAGGCTGGCTGTCAATGAGAGGACTGGGCTTACTCAGGGAGGACAAGATAAATGCGGTAGACACGCTATGTTCAGAGTAACTTCCGCAAATATTCCTTCAGTTCCGGACCGATATCATCACGCTTTAACGCCAGAGCCACGGTTGTCTCAAGCCAGCCCAGCGGCGTGCCGGTGTCATAGCGCACCCCTTCAATCTCAAAGGCGTACAGTGCCTGCTCCTCAAGCAGCAGTTGCAGGGCATCAGTCAGCTGTATCTCATGGCCCTTACCCGGTTTGGTAACCTTGAGATAATCAAATATCTGGGGCGTAAGTATATACCTGCCCACTATCCCCAGATTTGATGGTGCCTGCTCTGGCTCCGGCTTTTCCACAAGGCTCAGGACCCGGTAGATACCATCCGAGACCTTCCTCGGCTCAATAATGCCGTATCTACTGATGTTTTCAACGCTGACGCGCTCAACAGCGATGACACCCACCCCGTATTTATCATAAATCTCTATCATCCGCTTTAAAGTGGGGACATCACTATCGATGATGTCATCAGGGAGTATTACCGCAAAAGGCTCCTCGCCGATAAGACCCTGAGCCTTCAAAATGGCATGCCCCAGACCCAGTTGCTCCTTCTGCCGGATATAGCTAATATCCACCAGGTTAGACAGTTCTCGCATCTGCCGCAGCAGCTCAGTCTCTCCCTTTCGCTCCAGAGTGTACTCCAGCTCAAAGGAACGGTCAAAGTAATCCTCAATGGCCTGCTTTTCCCGGGAGGTTACCATGGCAATCTGCCCGATGCCCGAATTAATCGCCTCTTCTACAGAATACTGGATTATCGGCTTGTCTACCAGGGGCAGCATTTCCTTGGGTTGAGAGCGGGTAATAGGCAAAAACCTGGTTCCCCAGCCCGCCGCAACAACAACCGCTTTACGAACCTTCATTCTGTCCTCCTAAAAAGCGAGGATGGCAGTGTTGCGCACGCCGGCTTCATCACTGTCCCCTTTCCTGCATCCCAATATTACTTTACTTTATTCCGTCAATTTGTCAAGCCCGAGACGGCACCACGCCCCAGCCCGGCAATCAGGATATTAAGGGCAAGCTCGCCATCGTATTTCCCCGTTTTGATGGATAGGTCGGTCTCCAGAAGCTGATGATACACCTCTCTGAGCCGTGCCAGAGAGTATTTGTCCGCCTGCTCCAGCGCCTTGCGAAAAACAAAGTCATAGGTCAAGCCCAGCTTATTCTGAATCTCGTTTCGAGACTTTCCCTGGCGTTTTAACTCCCTTACACGAACCAGCAGTTGAACCTGCCGCGACAGCATTACCAGGAGATAGGCGGGTGCGGCCCCGTGCTTCAGCAACTGCTGCAATAGCTCCTGGGCAACACCGGCTCTAAACTCAAGGATGGCATCAACCATGGCAAAAACATTAGCTTCCTGAGCGTAGCTCACCACCACCCTGACATCCCCCTCCTCAATACGGCGCCCCCCGGAAAATAGAGCCAGCTTATCAACCTCATTGGCCATAATCCACAGGTCACTGCCCACGAAACTTACCAGCAGGTCTACGGCGCGCGGCGATATGCTGCCGCCGGCTCCGGTTACCCGCCGCTCAATCCACTGACGCAGTTTAGCCTCCTTTAACAATGGGAAAGACTTTACCGGTGCCACGGCTGATAGCTCGCGCAACAGGGGGTTACGGTTGCCTATCCGGCCACCAACCAGCACCAGTTCTGTAAATTCCGGCACCTGGCTAACATAGCCAGCTATTAATTTGCACTCATCCGGCTGGTCAGGCAGGCGTGCTGCCCGGTTCCTGCCGGATTTGTTTTTGGGTTCAAAACGCTCCAGCAGCCCCTCAATAATGACCAGACGTTTTTCCGCCAGAAAGGGCACCGTCTCACAGGTGCCCCGCAACTGGTCTAATGTTACCTGCCCGTCCAGGACGGTGGTATTTGCTGCCAGCACCGTGGCGTCACCCACGCTCTTTTTTATCTCCTCAAGCGACTGGCGAATAGAAAAATCATCCTCACCAATGAGCAAATGCAGCAATTCTCGCTCCCTATTTCAGGTATGTTTTTAAGGGTACGTGATGCCCAGCTCCTCCAGTTTTTCGGGCAGGGGTATACCAGTACCGGCATCCCAACCCATCAGGGTGTAATAATATCTCTTGGCCTTCTCCATCTTTTCCGGGTCGAGAGGCTTGTCGGCGAGCACCCCGTCAGTCTTGGGCTGGAAGAAACGCTTGGGCAACCTGTCATCATCGGCAGTGAAACCCTGCTGAATATTGAATAACCTGGCCATGGTCAAAATTCTCTCGGCTACCCGCAGTTGCTCCACCACACCGGTATCCCACCCCGTCACAATAGAGGTAAGCTCGGCAATCTGCTGGTAGTTCAGGGGCATAAAAGCACACGTTACCAGGCAGTTGACGACTTCAGTCTTAAGCTGTACCAGTTTGAATAAAGCGACCTTACGGGGGCCAATATCATCACCATTTAAGACCTCGAGCAGTCCCAGGGGCCTCAGGGGCTTCATCATCATCTCGTTGTCATAGTTCATTACCATATTAAGAACATGGTCGGCGCCGTGAGGGTCAACCATAAAACCGAGACCCAGGCCCGGTTTGAGTCTGGGCTCATGTTGTCCTGCCTCCACCCCTTTAACATGTATGGCGAAATCCTCGGATTGATTACCGATTCTCCGTGCCAGCCAGGCCGAGCCATTGGCCAGAAGGTCTCCAAAACCCTCACGCCGGGCAATCAACTCAATGCACTTCAGTATGGCTTCATCATTGCCAAACCTCAGTTCGATGCCGCCGGTGTCCTTGGTGCTGAGCAAGCCTCTCTCAAAGCACTCCATGGCAAAGGCAATAACACCGCCCGTGGAGATTGTATCCAGCGAATAGGCATTGCAGAGCTCGGAACCCTTGACCACAGCCTTGAGATTGTCCACGCCGCAGTCGCTGCCCAGCGCCGCCACGGTTTCATATTCCGGCCCGCCGTAGTCAGGGTCTACCGGATAGGGCTCGTCAAATTTTACCCTCTTCTTGCAGCGTACCGGGCAGGCAAAACAGCCGTCCGTGCCGTCCCACATGGTTTCTTTCATAATCCTGCCAGCAATATTATCGATTCCCTCAAACAAGCCGTCACGGAAATTGCGCACCGGCAGGTTGCCCTCAAGCATGGACATCTCCAGCGATGCCCCGCCGGTACCCAATTCACCAAGCTCCTTAAAACGGGGACTTGCGGCTATATTTTCCCGCATCCACTTTACCATCTCCCTCAAACGCTCGGGGGCGGCTACCCGGGGCGCCTTGTGTCCTCTGACGGCGACTGCCTTGAGGTTCTTCGACCCCATGACCGCCCCCGTTCCGCCCCTGCCGGCGGCATCACAAAGCCCGTTCATGATACAGGCGAACCTGACCATCTTTTCGCCACCCGGTCCTATCTGCGCCAGGCGCACCTTATCATCACCCAGCTCGGCCCTGATAGTCTCCTGGGTTTCTTTGGTATTCTTTCCCCAGAGGTGACCGGCATCTCGCAGGCTGGCTTCCCCGTCACGAACCCAGAGGTAGACCGGCTTGTCGGCCTTACCCTCGACAATAATAGCGTCGTAGCCAGCACGCTTAAGCTCAGCGCCCCAGGATTCACCCACCTCTGACAGGGCAATACAACCGCTCAGTGGAGACTTGGTACCAACGGCATTGCGGCCACCCCCTATCATAGCTGTTCCCGTAACCGGACCCAGGGCAAAGATTAGCTTGTTGTCAGGACCAAGAGGGTCAACCCCCTGTTTTAGCTCTTTAAGCAGGAAGTAGGTGATAAAGCCCGAGCCGCCCAGGTATTTACGACAGAAAACATCGTCTATATTTTCTGTAGATATCTTGCTACTGGATAAGTTAACTCTCAGGATTTTACCGTTATAACCGCCTGGCACTTTCTCTGTCGTCAACTGTTGCCTCCTCTACTCTTTTTTATTAATGTGAATAATCTGTTAAATGATGTCAGCAAATCGGCCATGCTTCAGCCTCTTCAGGCAAATTTACCCTACAAACAGTATACTGTTGAAGCTTGATTGTGGTCAAACCAATCGGTCAGTTCACCTCCCTACCCCCCTGTTATCTATTCCCACCCTGCCGCCCAGCATCATCAGCGGCTTAGCCCGAAAGTGTATGCCTCACGACCCCCAAGGATTTTTAGACAGACGAAGTCCATGTGCCTTGAAGGGAGTAGCCTGTGGAGAGGGTTGCCAGCCCCTCTTAAATCATCCTCGTGTCAGGATAGTTTGTAGGGGATAAACAGCGCTTGCAATTATATTAAGAGTAGTATATAATTAATTATTAGCAAATCACGGTATACTGTGAAATGTAACAGGCGTTTTGGAGGTTACCTGTGACTTTCAACAATGATGCTCGTCAGTTGTTAGAAATGAAAATCAGCACCGCATTCAGCCCAGCAGCCCCAATAAATGAGTACTCATTATTTGCCGGCCGTCTTAACCAAGTGCGAGAGGTTATTGATGCAATAAATCAGCGCGGACAACATGTAGTACTTTTCGGAGA
>CAYWRT010000165.1:0-4949 GCA_964460815.1 uncultured Dehalococcoidaceae bacterium | reverse complement strand
TGCCGAGTACATTCTCAGCTGGGATTCAATCGTGTCCCGGTGTCCTGACATAGGAGCCTATGATAAACAAGAGTTTTTTATCCGTCGTGGAGAAACTGGGCAACCCACTCCCGGAGCGCCCGTGCTGGAAGAGGATTCCCCGGCAGCATGGTCATGTTTACGTGGTGTCAGGACCGAGATTGTTGGAAACAGCTTTCGCAGTTTCGGTGTCTGGATGTGGTATTACGAGACTGCCGAATATCTTGATGAGCATATACAGTCAATGCAAACAAGTGGCTTTCCTGTTCAAGAGGAAGGAGATTTTGTGACCGGGGTTCTGGAAAGTGGGCCCCCAACGCAGTCTGTCCAGCTTCTACTTGCCGGTAAGCATTTCGCCATCCTGTTTATGGACATTGCGTCTTCAGATGAATCGCTCTTCTTTGGCAAAGAAAAGTTAATGGAACTGCTTCCAACCGTTAAGAGCAACATTTCCTCGCTGGAAATCACTCCCCTGCCGTCCGATATACCGGAAAGAAAACTGGCCAATGAATCACCTTCCGAGTGGCGCGAATATATGACCTTTCGTTCCGATGAGCTTTCGCCGCCGGTTCGTGTTCCCGAAGAACAGTTTTACAATAATTTGATATTTAGCGAAAGGCCTCTAATGCAGGTTTTCAACTTTACCATTGATAAGGACTGGCGGTTCGTCATGACGGCTACCGGTGAAATAGACACCAAGTTTGAGGTCTATGCCACGGTTAAATCGTCCGGAGAGGAAGGGTTTAGTTACAGCACTGACCAGGTCTTCAGCCTGTATTCTGAGACATTGACTGTTACCAGGGAACAACCCATAGAACGTGGATACGAGCCTCCGGTCAGTATTGAGATTAAAGTATTCTTCGACTTACCGATGAGCTGGGTTATGACGATAGAGAAGTAGGTCATAGCACCGTTATCGGCATCCTGAATGGAGAGGCTGGACGCATGGAATACGCCGGCTATCGGGTAGAGACTATTCGCAGGGTAATAAGGATACTTCTACGACAACCAATGGCGACACATATAAGCTAACCCACAATGCTTTCATTTGCAACCGATATCTTCACACTCCCAGAACCCTGGCGGTACTATTGGCTGCTTGAATTAGTGGGGCTGGTGCTTGCCTGCCTTACAGCATTACGGTGCCACCGTCAATATAAATAATCTGTCCCGAGACGAAGTCTGAGTCTGCCGATGCCAAGAACACAACAGTCCCTACCACGTCGGCGGGTTTCGCGCGCCGTGAGATGGCTTGTTCCGAGGTGGCAAGTTCGAATACTTTGTCGCTGCCGTCCTGAGCCAGACTGGCTTCAGAAGCCGTAAACCCCGGGCCAACAGCGTTAACATTGACGCCTGAGGGACCCAGAGCCCTAGCCAGGGCATAAGTCAGCGTGTAGATGGCTCCTTTGCCACAGGAATATGGCAGAAAGAGTTGAGCCGCGGGGACTCTGGCAACATTAGAGGCAATATTGATAATC
Organism: uncultured Dehalococcoidaceae bacterium; assembly: GCA_964460815.1. GTDB lineage: Bacteria > Chloroflexota > Dehalococcoidia > Dehalococcoidales > RBG-16-60-22 > CAYWRT01. The sequence continues at coordinate 3,453 of CAYWRT010000165.1, read as the reverse complement.
TTGCCCCGGGACTGCTTTATCATCAGGGGGGCAATCGCCTTACAGACCAGCCAGGTTCCTCTCACATTCACCGCAAAGATTCGGTCCCATTCCTCTGTCGTCCAGGCATCCCACGGCGTGGCATTGATTCCATACCATATAGCCGCATTATTGACGAGGATGTCTACCTTACCATACTGCTGCATGACCCTCTCAGCTATCTTCTTGGTTTCGTTTTCGCGTGATATATCCGCCTGCATGATGGCTACTTCCCCGCCCCTATCCCTTATCTCTTTAGCCGTGCCCTCAGCCCTTTCCATATTAGTAGTAGTTAATAGTAATTTGGCTCCTTCCTCGGCAAACCTCAAGGCGAAGGCCTTCCCGAGGCCACGGCTGGCTCCAGTTATGATAGCCACTTTGCCCTCTAATTTTGGTGACATGTCTGCCTCCTTTTAAGTAATATTAAGACTGATTATATTTTATATATCCCATGTCGTTGGGCCGGGAGTTCAACAATAGTTATCCACCTCCATTTCTATCTGGCACTCCAATAATTATATAATACATGCCCGAGAAAACGCAGCTAAATATTTTTCAAACTACGTATTGCAATTTTCCTCCTGTCGTAATAAACTTGCAAATAAGGAATACTCGAATATCCGCTTCAAGGCGGCTGTCGTTGTTTTATGTCGGTCTCAGGCGAGCAATTGAGGTTAAGGTCAGGGGGCTCGTTAATACAAAGTGAAGGGGGTGAGAAATGACATAGGATATCTATGATTAAGCCTGGTAAAATCTTAGTGAGGAGATAATAAATGAAAAGGAAAGCACTGCTTGGTTTGATATTGTTAACACTGGTAGCAGTAATGGCATTGCCTTTGTGCAGTGCCTGTGGCCCGTCCGCACCAGAAAAAGATAAAATCGTTATCGGTGCGGCCAGACCTCTCTCCGGCCCGTTAACTTCGATAGGAGACTACGCATTCGGGCCAGTCATGACGCTGTGGTCCGAGGAAGTCAATGCCAATGGTGGGTTAGATGTGGCTGGCAAGAAAATGCCCGTAGAGCTAAAGGTATATGATGATACCAGTGACCTGGGCACGTCGACGAGGCTGATTGAAAAATTGATTTTAGAGGACAAGGTTGACTTCCTGTTTCCCAACTGTTCCACCGCTTTCCTCTACGCTTCCGCCCCCCTGGCCAACAAGTACAAGTATGCCTACCTGGGAGCCGAGGGCGGTTGTACGACCCTCACCGCTATGCTTCCGGACCTGCCCTACGTGTTTCCTACCCTGAATTACTCCGACTACAACCAGATACCTGTCCTGTCTGAAATTCTTGTGGAGAAGGGTGTGAAAACAGCGGCGATAATCTACATCAATGACCTCCACGGCGTTGAGTATTACCACACATCTCTCAGCGAATTTTTGAAGGCGGGTATTAATATAGTTATGGCTGAGGCCGTTCCGCCTTACTCTGAGGACGTAGAGCTGGTATTGAAGGCAGCCCGGGATTCCGGGGCTGATATCCTTTGCGCTTATGTCTATCCCCCGACGACCATGGCAGTTGTCGGGCAGGCAATGGCGATTGGCTACAGTCCCAAGGCTATGGCACTCGGCCCCGGGTGTAACTTCCAGTTCTTCGTTGACATTTTTGGTCCCCAGGTGTTAGAGGGGGTAATGGGTATGGGTGCCTGGAACGAAAAATCTTCTCCCGCACTCGCCGAATTCTCTCAAAGGTTCATCGCCCGCTTTGGTGTAGGACAGGCTGACTGGTGGGGAGCTCCGTTCTATTATGCCGGGCTGCAGTGTTTTGAGCAAGCTATAGAGAAAGCGGGTACCCTTGATAATACCAAGGTCAGGGATGTTATGGCTGCGGAGCATTTCGAGACGATTCTGGGGGATACCTGGTTTGATATGACCGCGGATGGCAAAGGCGGTGGACTTCTGGCGAAAGAATGCGCCCCCGGGCAGATTGGCCAGTGGCAAAGTGGCATTTTTGAGGTCATCGACCCCGGTGCGAAGCGTACCGCAGAGCCTATCTACCCCAAGCCGGCGTGGCCAGCACCACCGAAGTAAACATAAGGTATAGAAAAAATAATATTACCACATGCCATAATAATGAGCAGGCTGTCTGGAGAATAACACCTCTTAGGGGTGGCTATTTATATGGCAGGAAATATCCGGCGCCTTCAGGCAGCCTGCATACGTGATTGCCCGAGTTAGAAAGCTATTTAATGAATATAGTGACAATCCTGGATATAGGGATTGGCGGTCTGTTGATCGGCGGCATCTATGCCCTGATTGCCATGGGCTTGAGCCTGCAGTACGGCGTTGCCCGGGTACTGAACGTGTCCCACGGCGAATTTATCATGCTCGGGGCTTTCGGAACCTGGACACTCTACACTATCCTCGGCATCAATCCCCTGGTCTGCCTGGTCATTGTCGGCCCCATTATCTTCGTAATAGGTTATCTGCTTCACAGGACTCTGTTCAGGAGCCTCCTGAAGTCGTCACCATCATTACCCGCCTTTGAGGGTAAATCCATGCTGGCTACTTTTGGTCTCCTCTACATCATTCAAAATATCGCCATAATAGCCTGGGGTTCCTCCTCACTGGGGTACACCTATTTAGCTTCTTCGGTTAATATAGCGGGAGCGGTATTTGCCACCAACCGCCTGGTAACCCTCGGCTTTGCGGTAGCCATAGGTTTAGCCTTCTATATCTTTTTAGCCCGTACCCGTATGGGCAAAGCGATTCGGGCAGCGGCCCAGGACCCGGCAACCGCGGGACTCATGGGGGTAAACATCAACCAGGTGCTGGCTTTATGCTTTGGCCTTGGTACTTTACTGGCCGGTCTTGCCGGCGTGCTTTACAGCATGTGCTTCACTATGCAGGCAACTATGGGCCTGGGATATACCATAATTGCCATCATCGTGGTTGTCCTGGGCGGATTGGGCAGTATCCCCGGCAGTTTTCTCGGGGGTTTTATACTGGGTATTATCGGTCAAATAGTAATCCATTTTGAGCCGAGCTTACATCTGGCTGCCTATTATTTCATCTTCATTGTCCTGCTCATGATAAGACCAAAAGGCATTATGGGAAAGTAGAGAAATGGACATTATAAGGGTTACCTCTAAAAAATCGTTTTCACTGGGGTTACTTGGCTTAATCCTGGTGCTATTAGCCACTCTGCCCTTCTATGCCCCAAGTTATACTCCCATATTGATGACCACCATCCTTATGTATACCATCCTTGCGGTGAGCTGGACTCTGTTTTCCGGTCCTACCGGCTACATGTCGCTGGCGACGGCTGCCTTTTTCGGGGTAGGCATATATACGGCGGCTTTTTTGGGGAATTATTTACCCCTGCCTGTCTTTATCCTGGCTGGCGGTGTCATCAGCTTCATCGTGGCCCTCCTCGTCGGCGCTTTAACCCTGAGGCTGAGGGGCATATATTTTGCTATCTTTACCTTCGGAC
>CAYWRT010000164.1:0-5004 GCA_964460815.1 uncultured Dehalococcoidaceae bacterium | reverse complement strand
TATATACCTGTTTTATGCCGAGTTCGGTGAACCAGTAGCAAAACCGGCTGGGCATCTGTCCTGCCCAGAATCCCCAGGGTGTGGTTTCCGGGTCACATCCCTGGAACAGTATCATTTCGGTATTCTTGGAGATATCCGGGTAAATATTAGTATGATAAGGCGTCATCACACCTACGGGCTCTATGCCCCAGACATGTTTGGCCCCCCAGTACCACCCCTCCCAGCTGTCCGGGTTTCTGACCTGTTGCGTATAGCCACCCATCAGATTAAGAAGTTGAGTATTACACCCGTGGGTAGTGTGCACCACTTTACCCTCGCCATGTCCGTCAGCCTGCAGGAGTATCCCTTCCGGGCCATATTTCTTTTGCACCCTCTTTATCTCGCTGGCTATTATGTCCGTAGCCTCGTCCCAGGAGATTCTGACGTACTTACTCTTGCCCCGGTTCTGCGGATTCCTTTCTCCGTTGGGGTCCCAATCGACTCTCTTTAGCGGATACAAAATCCTGTTGGGGGAATAAATGCGCTTTTTGTAGCCTATGCCGAATGGAGGCAACATTGACTTCATAGGTGGTTCGAAAACCTTGCCGCGCGCCTTCATTTTCCAGGGCCGGAATTCCTCGGGCTTATACTTCCAATCGAAGTGGAATGGCCTGGTCCTTATTATCTTCCCGTCCTTGACATCCACCGCGGCCATACTTGAGTTATCGCCGAAGTTGCTAAAACCCGTAGCTTTAATGCATGTTTTTTCTCCCGTTACAGGTTTCCCTTTTTGCGCCATTTTTTACCTCCAGGAGTAATCATTATTTTTTAAAATCACCAACCTCAAGACGTGAGCAAATCAGATAATCATCCACTTATAAGTGCTCTAATCACCCGGTACCGTTGATGCACTATGTAAGACTTCCTTCAATATCCGACCTCCTTCCCGAATAGTGGCTCTTCGCCTATTATACTAGTCAATTAATTTTAAAACAGCCATCAATATAAATACAATCGGAATCCAGCTGGTTAACCTTAATAGGTAGCAATTACCAGCATACTCGCTGGCTTATTAGTCTTGTTTAAGATTGACCTTCCTTCATTGGGAGCGATGTAAAGTGTATCCAGGGGGCCCAGGACAAACTCTTCTGTCTGGCTCTTTACGGTGACCTCTCCCTCGACAACAATGTAGACCTTCTCTGAAGTTTGCTCTCCGCCGGAATATTCGACCCCACCTCCGGGGAGGAAATGAGAGAGCCCCACCCAGAACTTCTGGGCCCCGGTTTCGTCCTTGCCGCTTAGCCTGAGAGCCGTCGTATTGAAATGCCCAGGTGCCTCATAGGGCTTAACCTGGTCCAGACGGACCTTTTTCATAGCTCCTCTTTTTTGACATTTATAAAATGGACAAGATAACAGGGCACGGCTGCTCGCCTCATCCGCTATCTTTAAAGCATTATCTACCTTCACCAGGAATGACCCAGCTACCCCAATCTATTCGGCTGCTACCTGTTCTTCTCCTTGTCCGACCATTTTGATTTAATATCGTCGAAATGGTGATGCATCTGTGTTACATGGTTGCCGAAATTCTCCAGGCCGATTTGCAAATGGAAGTCATCTTGCATGATGCGCTTCCAAGGGCGAACGGTAATCTCGTGCGTAAGGCGGCGGATCATCCGCGGCTGTTTCATAATCTTTTCCGCGATTTCCCAGGCACGGGGGAGGAGCTTTTCCCTGGGAACAATCTCATTCACCAGGCCCCAGTCCAGACAGGTCTGGGCATCGACGCTGTTGACCATAAACATCATGTAGTTGCCGCGCTTGAGGCCGCAGATCGCTTGGATAATCAGACCCTGCGCATCACCCGGCACCGTGGCATCCCCGAAATGGTCATCCCGAAGCACAAAATCCGGAGCACAGAGGGTAATATCGCTCATTATGGCGTTTTCCCAGTGCAGGCCGGGGCCGTTGATGGCGCCGATGGTGGGGACTTCAATATCATTGAGCCAATTATCCACGACTCTGCGGGCGTCGTGCCATACGTTGTCGAAAATAACGTTCTTATCGGGGTCGTCCTCGGCCTGCTGGAAAGATTCCATATCGAAATCCCCGATCCAGTACGGGTCAGTGGAGGTCAGGATAATAACTTCGTTTTCCGGGTCATGGCCGATATCGGTCCAGCATTCGCACATCGCCTGGTGCATCTCGAAGCTCCACTTTACCGGGCCGCCATGGGTATGCATGCGTACCTGAAGGATGCCGTTTTTGCGCTCGAATTGAAAGTGCTCCGCATACTTTTTACTGTAGTCCTCCAGTTTGGGGTAGGGAACATGATGAGTTATTGCCATTTTCCTGCACTCCTCCTCTTATGTTTACTTTGTTATAACTCTTTTTTGCATACTTATATAGTATAAATTACCGCTGGGAGATTTTTCAACTATGTTAAATCCAGCTCTTGATTGTCCTTCCCGTAATAACGCCTGACCGCTTCATAAAATTTATCCGGGCTCATATCCCCGGACAAAGATAATTTTTCCATGGGGCACATGTCCCTGCCATCGCGAGAGCGGATAAATGGTACGGTCTCAGTGAAGTGGTACTCGCGGTTATACCGACTCAGGGTATCAGCCGCCGGCTGGCTGCCCAGTGGAGAATAGACCTTGATGGCGTCCACTTTAATTGCCAGCAGGGCCGCCGCATTGCCGACGGTTTTGTCCAGTATGGTTACCTGTGGGTGAAGGTGGCTAAACCTGCCAATATACTCCAGAAGTGGAAACAAGGCTTCCTTTTGCGAGGTGAAAATCTTGTCGTTCCCCTCCAATACGCATAGTGTATCCCGGCTCTCCAGGAACTGATAGAATAACTGATTGTTCACTATTCAGACACGGCAACTTGGCTGATTATCATTTATCTCTATGTAGTGTGCCTTCATAACATAAACCAGAGGCCCGATTGTACGGACGGTTAAAAGCTTCGGGGTACTGCTTTCTCAATTCGTCCAGGTTGGCCCGCTCAACATCAACCAGGAATCCGCCCGAGACCATCCCGGTGGCGTTCTTGGAGCTTGTCTTTCGTGGCGTAATGGTATTAATGGCGCCGCCTCTGTCCAGCTCTCCCGGGACTATCGGGTCATACCTGGCACCGTGGTCTATATAGACAACGCCGGGCATTATTCTCTCCGTTACATAGGCTCCGGCGAGGACGCCGCCCCTCTCGTTGAATATCTTGACCACGTCTCCGTGTCTTATGCCTTTCTTCTCGGCTTCTGTCGGGTGGAGCCACATTGTCTGGTAGGCGTATCCATCCGGCCCGACGATTTTGCATGTCTCCATTTCCCTCAGCCACTGCATATCATCGTGCTGCGAATGTACCCTCCATCTGGGGTGGTTAGAGGTAACGAGGAAGGGATACTTTTTGGCCCTCTCGCTGGAAAGCCTTTCGTCATGGTTAATGCCCTTTTCAACCCAGTGGGGGACGGGTGGCCTTTCCATATCACCGGGGAAATGGTCGGCCAGTCTTTGTGAGTAGAATTCCAGCTTACCGCTTGGCGTGGTCAGTGGATTGTTTTCTGGGTCTTCGCAGAACTTCCTCAGGCCGGCTTCGTGTTTCTCCCAGTCGGGGTCAGTCGGGATAACGTAATGCCCCTTCTCTTTTAATTCTTCCCAGCTTACCCAGTCCTTGATGCCGCACTTCTCATAGCCTTCTCTTATCCATTCATCTACTGACCTGCCGTCGGTATATTCCTTGAGAAGTCCCAGCTTCTCCGCGATGGCACAGACTATTTCGTAGTCGCTCTTTGACTCTCCTCTGGGTTCGATGCATTTCTCGTCCAGGAAAAGAGTGCCGAATTCCGCGGTGAAGTTATCCATACCGATATCATCATTTTCAAATTTAGTCGTAACCGGCAGGATGATATCGGCGAACAGGCAGTCGTTTTCTATCCAGGGGTGCTGTGCCAGCATGAATTCTATCTTCGGGTTCTGGTAGGCTTTGGCGGTGAAGTTGGAATCATTCCAGCATGTCATCAGGGCGGGGGTGTCCGTCCAGAGCATGTGTACCTCGGAACACCCGTCGTTGGGATATTTGTATTGTATAAACTGGTCTTCAACCAGATACCGGCACAGCGTGGTGCCGTACCAGGTGAGAGGCGGATTCATAATGGCCTCATGGATAAGCGTCTTGGGTATGAATTGTTCGGGACGGTCCGGTTCGCAATATCCCCGGTTTACAGGTCCCAGCTCCGGATATACGGCATGTCTGGGCACCGGGATGTTTACGCCTCCGTAGCCCCAACTCGGGGGTTTTGTCCACACGCCAAAGAGGCCCCACTCAATGGTGGTGAACATATTGCGCCCCGGTTTACCCAGGCCCTGCATTCCCAGCAGGCAGACCTCCAGCCTCATATTTTCGTGTGCGTACGGGCTTCTGGCCATATTACCGCCGTTAGCATGCATGGTTGTCGTCCGCCTGGACGCCCAGGCCCGGGCTAATGCTTTAATTATTCTTGTCGGTATTCCGGTCTTCTTTGACGCCCAGGTAGGTGTTTTGGGAATACCGTCTTCTTTGCCCAGTACGTAGTCCTCGAATTTGTCGAATCCCACCACGTGGGTAGCCACGTAGTCTTTATCGTAGGTACCCTGGGTAATCCAGATATAAGCTATGGCCAGGAACAGCGCGGCATCCGTATTGGGTATTATGGGAATCCATTTGTCGGCATGAACGGCGGTACCGTAGTTTACGTCCGGGCAGATGTATATCTGTTTGATACCAAGCTTGGTGAACCAGTAGCACAACTGGCTGACCGTCTGTCCGCCCCAGCCCCAGGGTGTAGTTTCGGGGTCGCAACCCTGGAACAGCAGCATCTCGGTGTGTTCGGCAATGTCGGGGATAAGATTATTCTGGGGCACCTGCTTACCTACCGGTTCGCAGCCCCAGACGTGCTTGGCTCCCCAGTACCACCCTTCCCAGCTATCCGGGTTTCTGGTTTGCCAGGTATAACCTCCCAGCAGTCCCAGCAACCGGCGGTTG
>CAYWRT010000163.1:4227-5025 GCA_964460815.1 uncultured Dehalococcoidaceae bacterium | reverse complement strand
TAAGATTACAGAATATATAGTGAGGAACAACCAAGGGTAGCGGGAAGGGGTGAAGCCTGTTGTATCTATTCCCACCCACCACCCTCGCATCATCTGCGGCTTATCCCGTAAGATATACCCATCCACCCCGCAGTGGGTTTAAGGGGCGAAGCAAATGAAACGATACTTGATACCAATTCTAGTAGCAATATTAGCGCTGGCTTCAGGGTTGTGGGTAGGCTGTGGACAGAAGCAGTCAACTGTAGAACTGAAGGCATACCTAGACAAAGCATCACCGATAATGCAGCGACATGTTGAAACAACTGAGACTACAAATCAAGAAAACCGTACTTTTATCGCAGCAGTAAGTTCTGGCAATCAAGTTAAAGTGCTTAGGGCGCTTACAAAGTATGTAGATACGCTAGATTGGGCTCTAGGTAGGACAGATTCTGTTCTTCTTGACTTTAAGAAGCTCACACCGCCTCCTGAAGCAAGGACTTTTCACAGTTTGATGATTGAAAGTTTAATAAAAGAGCAAACTGGTTTGGGTGATACGCTTTCTTACTATTCATCAATTCTTCGTTATGGCTTTGGCGATGATAAAGCACTTGATAATGCCAACGCACTAATGTTAGAAGCTCAAAAGATTTGGCTGCAAGCTAAATATGAACTGCAAGACATCATGCAAAAGCTAGAATAATAATTTAGGGAGTTTAAGAGGGGTGAAACCCCTCTTTTCAAACCTTCCCCCTCTCCTTTGAAGGAGAGGGGGATGATGGGGGTGAGGTAGATAGAAATGACTACGGCCTGCGTTTTCTG
>CAYWRT010000163.1:0-4217 GCA_964460815.1 uncultured Dehalococcoidaceae bacterium | reverse complement strand
GGTTATTGCCGAAGGCAAGCAGGTCACTTACGACATGAAGGCAGATGTGAATGACGTGACGGCAGCGGGCACCTCGCAGGTAGCTGATGCCGTAATTGAGAAACTTGGGATAAAGGGGGTGAGGTAGATAAAGATGGCTATGGACTGTATTTTCTGCAAGATTGTCGCCGGGGAGATACCCAGTGAGCTCCTGTATCAGGATGAGGAGGTAATCGCCTTCCGCGATATCAATCCGGCCGCGCCCACTCACCTGCTTGTCGTCTCCAGAAAGCACATCCCTTCGCTCCTTCACCTGACCGAGGCCGAGATACCGCTCATCGGGCACATGACCAGAGTCGCCAATCAACTGGCGAGGGAGCATGGCATTGCTGAGAGCGGATATCGGCTGGTGATTAACTGTGGTGGGCATGGAGGGCAACTGGTGCCCCATCTGCATATGCACCTTCTGGGTGGGCGGAGGCTGAAGTGGAGCCAGTAACCTTTAATGAGATTTCCTGTGTTCCAGGAAAGCCAGCAGACCGGCGATGCTCTTGGCATCACAGATTCTGCCTGAGTTGATAAGGTCGGAAATCTGCGTGAATGGTACCCGGACTAATTCAATACCCTCGGTATCCTCGGCATATAACCGGCTGGGGGTAAGGTCGGTCGCCAGGTAAAGGTAGAGATACTCGGTGGCGTAGCCCGGCGCCGAGTAGAAACCGCCAAGTAGCTCTACTTTCTGCGGGCGGAAGCCGGTCTCCTCCTGCATCTCCCGTATTACCGCTGCCTCGGCGTCCTCACCGGCATCAATGCCACCGGCCGGTATCTCCAGCAGTTCCTTTTCCACCGGCTTGCGGTACTGTTTGACCAGCAGGATATTATCATCGGCATCCACGGCGATGATGGCTATGCAATCGGGATGCTCTACAATCTCCCGCGTGCTCCGGCGGCCGCCGGCAGTCAGCACGGTATCGACGCGCAGCTTCAGGATACGGCCTTCGTAGATTGTCTGACTGGAAAGGGTCTTCTCTATAGTCAAGTTATTCTGGCTCCTCGGCGTGATAGATAAGGGCAATCTCATCGCAGTTGGGAAATTTGGGACAGCGAAAGCAGTCAGTCCAGACCTTGCGTGGCAGTTCCATCTTATCTATATCAACAAATTTGTGCCGCCTGAAGAAGTCCGGCTGATAGGTAAAACAGAAGACAGTTTTAATGCCGAGCTCAGCCGCCTCCTTGAGACAGGCGGCTACCAGCTGGTCACCCAGGCCCTTTCCCTGGCTGTCCTCAGTTACGGTCACCGACCTTATCTCGGCAAGGTCTGACCAGTCAACATGCAATGACGCGCAGGCAACCACGCGTTCGTCATCTCTGATGACAAAAAAGTCGCGGATGCTCTCGTAGAGCTCGCTCAGTGGTCTCGGCAGCATCTCGCCCTTATCGGCAAAGTGGTTAATGAGCTTGTGCATCTGGGGTACATCCGGGATTTTAGCCTTTTCTATCTGGCTCACTTCTTTTTCCTTTCAGCTTTTCTTCCAGGGAACTATAGAAAGAGTTTTCGGGACGAATTCTTAAAAACCGGGTCTTATTGGGGCTGTGCTTTATGGTAATGATGTTACCGCTTGATAAAGGTATATTTATGTGTCCATCAATACTCAGCGTTGCCGGGTGAACTGCGGTAACGGATAGTCTGAGTTCGGCAGTCTCGGGTAATACCAGGGCATAAGCTGAGCTGAGGTGAGGGGCTATTGGCACCAGCAGGAAATCACCGGACTGGGGGTGGAGAATAGGACCGCCGGCGGCGAGTGCGTAACCGGTACTGCCCGTGGCTGTCGCCGCGATAACCCCGTCGGTTTTATAGGTGGTCAGATACTGGCCGTCGATGATGGCTTCGATTCGGATTGCCCGGGCGATTTCCCCCCGCGCTACCACCACGTCGTTCAGGGCATGAAACCGGCGGGGCTCCTGACCGGAGGTGACGATTTCTGCCTGAAGCATAGCCCGCTCATCAATCCAGGCCTCTTTCCCCAGTAATGCCGGTAGCTTTTCCAGGGCCTCGTCAGAATTGAGTTCGGTCATAAAGCCGAGCTTACCCAGATTTATGCCGGCAATCGGGGTTGTCCCGGGAACCACTACCTGAGCCGCTCGCAGGATAGTACCATCACCACCCACAGTAAGGATAAGGTCGGTGTCGTTTAATTGCGCCCTGGCCTTCTCCCTGTCCCAGGCAGAGCATAGCCAGGCGGGGACACCCCTTGAGTCCAGGAACACTACCAGTTCCTTGGCCCGAACATGGGTGACTTCAATCATAGGATGATAGAGGATGCCAACTTTTTTCACGGCGATAACCTTTACCCTTCTGAGGCAACTCTCAGGGGGGACAAAGAAAGTGTAGCAATTCTTTATTCAGGGTGTCAAGCCAAACGTGATGAGGGGTCTGTTTGCCTTCGGGTTGATGATTTAACCTCACCCCTTCCCCTGATATATCTATTCCCACCCAAGCCGCCCAGTATCATCTACTGCTTAGCCCATAGTTTGTCCCCGCCACCCCAAAGGGCGTTTGAGAGGGGCGGCCGCCCCTCTCCGCAGGCTACTCCCCCTTTTCTTTTCCCCGCTCCAAGTCCACCACCACGGCTTTCTTCTGCCCACCCGAGCCCGCCCTCGGCTCACCTGCTATTTAACCCATAAAAGCCCCACGGGATAAGCAGGAAATGATACTGGGCGGCAGGGTGGGAATAGATAACAAGGAGAGTGGTCAGGGGTGAGGCAAAAACACCAACCAAATGCAAATAAAACCCAGAACTGTCGGGGTGAGACTATTTGCTGCCTTTGTGTTATAATATAAGTTTGGAGCTTGGTGTAGACAAAGATGGGTACGCGGCGAAAAGCAAGGACAATTGCCCTGCAGGCACTTTATGAGGTTGACTCTGTGGCGCGTCAAGCCGGGGCGGTGGTGGAGAGGCTTCTGGCGGAAGCGGAATTATCTGAAGCAAATGCTGCCTTTGTTCGTGAACTGGTAAGCGGGGTTCTCCAGAATAAGGATGAGATTGACCGCAGCATTCAGAAATTTGCCCCAGCCTGGCCTGTAGAACAGATAGCATTGGTTGACCGAAACGTTCTCAGACTTGCAATATTTGAAATTTTATTTGATAATAAAGTACCGGTTAAAGTAGCCGTAAGCGAAGCGGTTGAGCTGGCGAAGAATTTTGGTAGCGAGAATTCGTCTAGGTTTGTTAATGGGGTTCTAGGTTCGGTTAGTGCGCTTGCCAGCCGCTAGAAAGCTCTTGAAAAGGGGGATAGAAAGTGGCAACTGTTTTTGAGCGAATAAAAGCGATAGTTGTGGAGCAGCTTGGCGTTGATGAGAAAGAGGTGGTGCCCACAGCTAGCTTTGTTGAGGATTTAGGTGCTGATTCCCTGGACCTGGTGGAACTGATAATGTCTCTGGAAGAGGTGTTCAGCACCCCGGACCGGAAGGTGGAGATACCGGATGAGGATGCTGAAAAGATAGTGACCATTCAGGACGCTATTGATTATATAAAACAACACGGTGTTAAGGATTCTTAGGTTATTCTCGGCATGATATCCGCAAGCACCTGGGCTTAAATACCTTTTGCCCAGGTAACGGCGTTCAGAAAAATCTGCAAGCCGTCTCCGTAGTTCCTTGGTATTTCCCTTGTCCACCTCGGGTGCTGTGTCCAGCGGATAAAACGTTCCGGATGCGGCATCAGGGCGAAGATGCGACCGGAAGCGTCACAGATGCCGGCTATATTGCGCACCGAGCCATTCGGGTTATGGGGATAGCCCGCCTCTATATTTCCCGCCTCGTCGGCGTAATGCATGACGATATTGAGCTTGTTTAAAGCTGCGCGTTCAGCCACAACCTTGCCCTCACCGTGGGCGACCGGGAGATACATGGTGCTGATACCCCGGGTGAATATGCAGGGGCTGACGCCATTGACCTGCAGATAGACCCAGCGGCACTCAAATCTACCGGAGTCATTACCGGTTAAGGTTAGCGGGGTATCCTCGTCGGTTAGCCCGGGGAGAATTCCGGCTTTTACCAGAACCTGAAATCCGTTGCAGATGCCGAGGATGAGCCGTCCATCGTTAATAAACCTCTGGATATCCTCACCCAGCCTCAGTCTGAGTTCGTTGGCCATGATTTTCCCGGCGGAGATATCGTCGCCATAGGTAAAACCGCCGGGGCTGACCATTATCTGGTAATCAGACAGGCGCTTTTC
>CAYWRT010000162.1:0-5054 GCA_964460815.1 uncultured Dehalococcoidaceae bacterium | reverse complement strand
GGGGGGATTCGAACCCCCTACCTTTTGACTGCCAGTCAAACGTTCTCCCAACTGAACTACAGCCCCGTAAACGTATTATTAATTTAGCACAAAACGGGGGTCTTTAGCAAGGGTAAGGGAAATCCGCCTTTTTATAGACAGCAAGGTAACGGTCTAATATTTATGACTAACTTATAGCTATAAGGCAATTACTTTTCCCACAACTCAGGGATGGTATGTTCCAGACCAAGATGTCTCAGTGTGTCGGGGAGAGGTTTCCCTGTCTCTTTGTCCCAGCCCATGCCCTCGTAATATTGGCGGCGCATCTCATTCCAGTGAGCCATGATATCCTTGCCTTTTGCCGGCCCATCAACTGGTATTGAGCCGTATCTAGGTGAGGGGGCATCCATCTCGGCAGTATGCCCGTGCCTCATGTTAAAGACCCGCAGCAGATTGACGATGCGCGTGCCCACTTCCATGGCTTCCCGAGGGGAAAAATCCCAGCCAGTGGCAGCGCTTACTCCCTGAGCCAGCAGTTTGATGTTGACTCTGGTGGTAATCCAGCATACTCCCAGGGAGTCCTCAAATTGACGGCCACCCTTGAACTTGACATTCCGGTCTACGGTAGTTTCCGGTGAGGTCGGACCGGCGGGAGCACTGACATTAACCCCTATGTCTGCCGGATTGGCTACGGTGGCGCCTTCATCGGTGCTCATCTGCGAAAGACAGGTATCAAAGAGCATCGGCCAGGCAGCGCGGTGGTCGTGGACACGGGGGGTGTTGCCTTTCATGGTGTGAATAGCAAAGTTAGGAGCCTCGCCACCGATATGCTGCGCTGCTCTCATGGCACCTTCCGCCAGTATATCCCCGAATCCCTGGCGATTGGCAATCCTGTGCATCATTTCGTTAGCGGCCTTATGGTTTCCCCAGGTGAGTTCAATTCCATTCGTATCCTCACGGGTTATTATTCCTTTCTCATAGCACTCAATGGCTAATCCAAGAGTCCAGCCAGTCTCGTTACAGTCTATACCCAGGCGGTCGGCTGCGCTGGCTAAAAAGAAGGCTACTGATGAATCATCGTTGCCAATGACCGGCCCGAAAGCAGCGAAACTCTCATACTCAGGTTCCTCACCCACGTGGCCTTTATACGGTCCCTCGGTGATGGTCATTATATGGCAGTGATGCTGGCGGCAGGCCCAGCATGGGTCGGGCTTTGCCTTAAATTGTCTGCGGAGATAGGGACCCCAGAACTTCTCCAGCTTTTCCCGGTCGGTGTCAAAAATACTGGTGGTGTAGTTTTTCACGGGGACTATACCGGTCCCGGCTATAACATTCTCCGTGAGTATATTCAGGGTCCCCCATTTGGACTGCACCCGGGTTAGCGGCTGGCTCAGTATAAACTCGTACATCTGGTCGCCGGTCGCAGAGAGACTCTCTCTATCCTTAAAGGCGGGGTGTCCCTTCCCTCTGGCCACGGCAATAGCCTTCAGCTTCTTGGAGCCCATCACTGCCCCGATACCATTGTGCGAAGCGGTGTGCCCTTTGTCGATAAGTATGCAGGCGTACCTTACCAGATTCTCACCGGCCAGCCCAATGCTGGCCACACTCATTTCTCGCTCGCGCTTGCCGGACTCGGCCTTAATAAGGTCGTTTGTTTCCCAGTTGTCCTTACCCACCAGATGGGAGGCATCTCTCAGATCAGCAGCGCCGTCGTGAATATGGAGATAGACCCACCTTTTGGCTGAACCCTGTAGGATAATGCCATCGTATCCGCAAAACCTGAGAAAGGCACCGAAAAAGCCGTTGGCCTGGGCAGCCACAGCGCCATTGGTGAGAGCGCCCTTGGTAACCATAGAGACAGTGCCCGAGCCGCCTACCCTGGTTCCCCCCAGCGGCCCGCTGGCTATAATCAGGCGATTACTCTCAGCAGACCACTCTACCCCGGCAGGGACCTCTTCATAAAGATACTTGGCTCCAATCCCGGTTCCACCTATATACTTTCTCGCCGTCTCTTCATCAAGCTTCTCCTCTGTGATTTGCTCACTGGTAAGGTCTACCCTCAGAAGTTTCCCGGCATAACCATAAAGCTTGTCCATAGTAATCTCCTTTTTATTTCTAGCCCCCATCATACACAGGAATCATAACAATACTGTCACCATCATTGAGCTTGATTTCTGTCACGTCTGAGAAGTGCAGAAAGCTATCGTTGAGAATAAGCATGACCTGGTTACTGAGTTTTCCGGTTTCGGGATTAAAAACCGCTTTGCCAAAGTCAGTGTGACCGGAAGCAAGCTCTGCCAATAAGTCTCTGATGGTAGCTCCTTCTCCTATGTTCTTCTCGGCAATCAACCAGTCATAATTCTGTGCACCCAGCATACTGGCGAAGGGAGGTGCAATCTTTAGTTGGACCTTGCCCATAACAGGCGCTTTACCTCTCCTTCTTATACCATCACCTGTGGTGCCAGGGTCGGTTATCATAAGTAGTCTGCGGTATCAGCCCCATTTTAGATAGCCTTAGCCACCTGTGTCAAGGCGTTGGGCTCGTTCATATGATTGGTGACACCTTCTCTTTGTCCCGGTGAGCCATTGCTTATCAGGTGTAAATGGGCTACAATCTGAAAGAGATTAACGCATTGAAGAAGGGAGAGAGCTTATGGCAACCAGAGCGTTACTCAGGCTGCTTCTTGGGGCTGTGTTGGTCTTGGCGGTTCTTCTAGCTGTGTCATGTGGTGGGTCACAGCCAGAACCTTCACCAACGCCAGCCTCGACACCAGCCCCGGATACGGCACCGTCATCGGTGCCTATACCGAAGCCAGGAGAGGAGACAATGATAGAGTTCAAAGATACCGGTTCAATGCCGCCGATGCTGGCCGATACCAGCAAAAAGTACTATGCCTACATGGAAACAGAGAAGGGGACTATGGTACTGGAGCTGTTTGCCGAAGACGTACCGATGGCGGTCAGCAACTTTGTCCATCTGGCTCAAGAAGGATTTTACGACGGCACAACATTTCACCGGGTAATCCCCAACTTTGTGGCGCAGGGTGGAGACCCCACCGGCACGGGCACCGGTGGCCCCGGTTATACATTTGCCTACGAGATTACCGGGCATAAGCACGTCGCCGGTACTCTTTCCATGGCCCATTCCGCTCTTCCCAATTCCAACGGCTCCCAGTTTTTTATCTGTTACACACCTCAGCCCAGTCTTGACGGTGGTTACAGCGTCTTCGGGCAGCTAATCGAGGGAATGGATGTGCTTAAGAAGTTAACACCTCGTGACCCCAGCCAGAATCCGTCGTTTGAGGGTGACCGGCTTATAAGCGTAAAAATAGCGGTGGAATGAGATTAATCCTACAGTTCTATGCCTATAGCTCGGAAGATGCTTTTGATGCCCCAGTAGCCGGCGTAGACAACAGCCATGCACTTGATTAGTTTGCCGGCGAGGACAATTAAAATGTATTTCTTTAAGCCGTAGCGCAGTGCTCCCGCTGCCAGAGCCGCCGGGTAGAAGAAGGGACTGGCCACTGAGGCTACCGCAAACAGAGTTACCCCGCCTCTATGCTCCATCAGCTTCAACAACCGGTCATAGGCGGACTGAATCCTGCCGTGCTTGCTGTTAATCAAGGCTTTACCAGCGCCATGGCCGGTCATATAGATGGTCAGGGCACCTATCAATTCGCCCAGAGCCGCCGATATGCCAACTAACCAGGTATATTGCATGACCCCGCCCAGCGCAAAGACTACCGCCAGCATGGGCACGGGGATGATGATGGTGGCACCGCCCAGGATACTGATAAAGAAAGCCCCCAGGTAGCCATATCTTTGAAGTCCCTGGACTTCTTTACCGTAGTAAACGACAGCCAATGCCATGAGGATGGTGGCGACAATACCGATAATACCGAGGATATACGCGCCCTTGGCTGAACCCTTTGCCTTTACTTCATGTTCCATGCCGTTGTGTGTATTATACACGCATAGGCAAGTCCTGTGCCAGTTTGGGCATTTTTGTCTACCTCACCCTCTGTGTCCCCCTCTCCTGTCAAGGAGAGGGGGAAGAAAAGAGAGGGGCGCTAGCCCCTCTCCGCAAGCTACTCCCCGACTAAATCCCTCTCGGTCTCCCTTTACGAAAGAGAGACGACCCATCGTGCAAGAAGCGCTGTCCCCCTTTGAAAAAGGGGGATTAAGGGGGATTTTCCCCACGGGATAAGCCGCTGATGAGACTGGGCGGCAGGGTGGGAATAGATATGAAAGAAAAAAGTAAATACCATGTGTTTTGGAGTTTTAGATTGACATAATATTGGCGGATGCTGTGAAAACATGGTGGATACAAAATGGGATGAGCCACAGATGATAATGGGTAGTAGGGCTGGAGATTACCGGAATAGACCTCAATGCTGCGAGGGTAGAGGGTGGGAAAAGATAACAAAGCAATATTCTAACAGTTTGGGCAAAAAGGGTGGAGCCAGAGTGTATTAAAGAAATTGGCGCAGCACTGGAGCTCAGGCGGCGGCTTTAGCCGCCGCCTTTGTTGTGAATGTCAGGCTATCCTTAACAAGGTCAACCTTGACAGTATCGCCTTCCTTGAGTTCGCCCCTGAGCAGCTTGGTGGAAAGCGGGTTCTCCACATGACGCTCGATGATTCGCCTCAGCGGGCGGGCCCCGAATACCGGGTCATAGCCCTCCCTGGCTAACCATGATTTTGCCTTTTCGGTTAGCTCAATTCCCAGCTTGCGTTCCGCCAGGCGACTCTGCAGGTCCTTGACCATCAGGTCAACGATATTCCTGAGCTGTTCCTCGGTAAGCTCGTGGAAGACTATAATATCATCCAGCCGGTTCAGGAATTCCGGGCGGAAAAGCTTCTTTACCTCGGACATCACCTTTTCTTTCATGGCTTCATAGCTCTGTTTCCGGGCTTTAGTCTCGTCTTTCCGGGTGGCAAAGCCGAGTTGACTCTCGCGCTTGATAAGCTCTACGCCGGCATTGCTGGTCATAATGACGACCGTGTTTTTGAAGTCGACCGTCCGCCCGTGGCCATCGGTCAATCGCCCGTCATCCAGAATCTGGAGCAGGGTATT
>CAYWRT010000161.1:0-5067 GCA_964460815.1 uncultured Dehalococcoidaceae bacterium | reverse complement strand
TCCACACGTAAAAATCACGGTAGCGGCTTCCCGGTGGCGCCTTTCTTGCCCTCTGGAACCACGGGTGCTGATTAGAAGTGTGATTTACTACCAGCTCCGTAATAACGCGGATGTGGCGACGGTGGGCCTCATCAACTAAAGTCTTGAAATCCTGCATGTCGCCGTAGACAGGCTGTATACTGGTATAGTCGGAAATATCATAGCCGTCATCTTTCAGTGGTGACGGGTAAAAGGGGAGCAACCATAGGGCCGTAATCCCCAGGTCCTCAAGGTAATCAAGCTTGTCGATAAGGCCGCGAAAATCGCCAACACCATCCTCGTCGCTATCAGCGAACGCCCGTACATGAACCTCGTAGACTATTGCGTCTTTATACCATAACGGGTCATCGGCGGATTGCCATGTATCTGTATCTCGCTTAGCCATACTACTCACCCAGTAATGTATGTATATATTCCATTAATTCCTTTATGCCGAGCGGCTTTACCAGCAGGCCACTGGCACCATGTTTCATGCTGTCTCGCTGTATAATGGGACTGCGCTGCGGAGAAATGACAATAAATGGTATCTTCGCCTTGTGTAACTCCTCGCAGCGCTCCCAAATATGGTCATCAAAACCGGACAGGTCAATAAGGGCAATAGTAATGTTTTTCTTCTCTTGAACAGTCCGGTCCAGTTCCTCAAGACTGGCAACACTCAATACCTCGTAGCCTTCTTTCAGGAGCTGCTGGGACAGTAACTCCAGATTGGCCCGGTTGCTGCCTACCAGTAAAATCGTAGTTTTGTCAGTCATAGCTCATTCCTTTTGTGGTGCCGGCGGTTTAGCCCACTCTTCTAATTCACTTTTTCCGATGAATCGCCCAACAATTTAAAATAAAATTTACTTTGTTTGCATCTATTTTTCGGCTGATTGGGATTAACGGAAGTAAATTCTAATATCTTAAGTATATTACGTTTCAACCGTAACTTTCTACATTTTGCCGGTAATCGGCTGCTGTCAATTTCGGGTTTTACTCCCTCGATGATTACTCGTGCTCTGCCAGCAGACTGTTCCACATATGTATCCCTCGCTCTCACCATTATCAACTTATCCTCTCCACTTTAAGCATGTTAGTTGAGCCGGCTACTCCGATAGGGACACCCCCGGTAATTACTATCAAATCATCTGGCTTCGCTATGCCTGTTTCCCTGGCTATCTGGGTTGCGGTAGCAAAAAGCCCGTCGACGGATTTAGCTTCCTCTATCTGGAACGGGTATACGCCCCAGTGGAGTAGCAGCCTGCCTGATATGGTATGGCCCGGTGTTAACGCCAGGATAGGCACTTTAGGGCGATACTTCGATACCCGCCTGGCCGTGCTGCTGGATTGGGTAAAGGCTACGATGGCTACCGCCCCCAGACTTTGCGCGATATGACAGGCACTATAACTGATAAGCTCATCGGTTTCGCGTTTAATCCAATTCCCCCTCTCGGCCAGCAAATGTTCATAAGGGAGCCTGCGCTCGGTCTCCAGCGCAATTTTAGCCATGGTTCTTACTGCCTGTACCGGGTATTTGCCAATGGAAGTCTCTGCCGACAGCATAGTGGCATCCGTGCCGTCAAAAATCGCATTGGCAACGTCAGTGACCTCGGCACGGGTCGGACGGGCAGCGCTTACCATTGACTCAAGCATCTGGGTGGCCGTGATTACCGGCTTGCCGCTACGGTTGCATTTCTGGATGATTTCTTTCTGTATGAAGGGCACTCTCTCCAGAGGAATGTCCACGCCCAGGTCGCCACGTGCCACCATGATGCCGTCGCTGGCTGACAGAATATCATCGAAATCGCGTACCGCCTGTACCCGCTCAATCTTCGAAATGACCGGAATATCGGCATTGAGCTCGCCGAGCGCTGCTTTAACAGCGGACACGTCTTCGACGCTGCTGACAAAGGAAATAGCCAGGTAATCTGGCTTTTGCGGAACGGCGAAGGCAATATGCTCACGCAGATTGTCAGTCATGAATGGGACTGATGTTCGCATCCCCGGAACGACAAGCCCGCGCCTCTCGGTAAGCACGCCACCCACGGTTACTCTGCATTTCACTTCGTTGCCATTCTTTCCGAGCACTCTCATCTGCATAGCCCCATCGTCCAGCAGGATGGTATCGCCTGTTTTCACGTCCTGCGGCAGATTGGGCAGGTTGACGGGCACCGTAGCCGCGCTTCCCTCAATATCTCTGATAGTCAGCGTCACCAGGGCACCCTTTTTCAGGATAGCCTGACCGCCTTTAAGCCTGCCGGTTCGATACTTGGGCCCCGGCAGGTCCACCAGAATGGCGACCTGTACCCCCAGGCGCTGGCTTATCCTTCTCACGGTACGAATATACCGGGCATGGACATCGTGAGTCCCGTGCGAAAGATTAAGCCGGGCAACATTCATGCCGCTCCGGATAAGACGCTCAATAACTGAGGCTCGGCCCGTTGCCGGCCCAATGGTACACACTATTTTGGTTCGTCTTTTGAAGTAGCCAGACTGCTTCATAATAAAAATTAACCCCACTTAAATTTAAATATAGACCGTCAATATTTCTGATACCAGCCCTCGGCTACAACCTCGAAATTACCTGTCTTGCTTCCCATCTTTGTATACCAGGGCTTGCCGTACTTGTTGACCAAACCGGCCAGCTCCTTGAGTCTGGGAGCAGCGGTGCTCATTTAAGGGGGATGAGCCCGGTAACAATTTCTACATAAACTCGTCGAGTAGCGCTTCAAATTGTGATGGGTCAATTTTCTGCTTAACCAGCGGCCCTTCTTTTAGAGCCGGAAGCTGCTCCTCATAGACCGGCCTTTCCTTTCTATAAATAAGCCCGATTGGTATCCGGTCGCCCCATTCCTGTGCCTTGGCAAAGGCTCCTATCCTGTCGCCGGGGTCATACCCCTGGTCTTCCAGCTTATAAACCCGTTCGCGATACCACTGAAAGGTATTCTTATGGTTAAAGGAGACACATGGTTGCAGGATATCTATCAGGGCAAAACCACGGTGCTCTATCCCCATCTTCAGAAGCCCGGACAGGTGCTCAACATCCCCGGCGAAGCCTCTCGCCAGGAAACTGACATCAGAGGCTAGCGCTAAAGCCAGCGGATTTAACGACTGGCTGGCTCCCAGCGGTGTCGTCCTGGTGACAAATCCGGTGTCGCTGGTGGGCGGCCTGTCCTTTAGTTAATCCGTATACCTGGTTATTGTGTGCCATGTAGGTGATATTGACGTTGCGGCGTATCGCAGCCAGCAGATGGCCGATGCCCTCGCCATAGGCGCCGCCATCACCATCGGTGCCGAGCACAATTAGTTCATGGTTGGCAATTTTGGCACCGGTGGCGGCGGGGAGTGTTCGCCCGTGAAGCCCGTTAAAGACATTGCCCTGTGTGTAGTGCGGCAGCTTTGGCGCCTGCCCGATGCCGGATACAAAGAGTACTTGATGTGGCTCTATCGCCAAATCGACCAGTGCCTTCCGCAGGGCTTGAAGGATGGCAAAGTTGCCGCAGCCCGGGCACCAGGCAATGGGTACTGACTCTGCATAATCTTTGACCGTAACCATAGCTAAGAGACCTCCTTCTTGACACCGTCAACAATCTCCTGTGGCGAGAAGGGACGACCATCGGACTTGAGAATGGTAATATCGGCCTTGTGCCCGGTTTCACGCCGAACAAGCTGTGCCATCTGCGCCGTGGCATTGCTCTCGATAACGATGCTCCTGGCACCGTTATTAAATACCGAGGCTACCGTTTCTGCCGGAAACGGCCATATCTCGCTGATATGAAGAACGTTAACTGGTAACCCGTCTTTCTTAAGCAAATCAGCCGCCTCTTTGATGGCTCCATAGGTACTGCCCCAGCCGAGTAATGTAAATTCAGCATTCGGCACCCTGTGAATCTTCGGGCTGCCAATCTCGGCCATAAGACCGTTTTGCTTGCACAGTCGCTTCAGGTTCTGCTGGTTCCGTGTTTCACCATCCTCTATCATATGCCCGGCTTCATCGTGCTCGTCGGAGTCAGTCACCACCAGTGCCTTTCCCTGACCGGGCAGGGCCCGTGGCGAGATGCCGGACTCAGTTACAAGGTGCCTTTTGTAATCGACCAGTCTGTTTACTTCCTCATCAGATAAAAGCTCACCCCGGTCTATCTTCACCTGCTTCAGGTTAAATCTATCTACGGTAGCATACGAAGTGGCCAGATGATGGTCGGTTAAGACAATCACCGGTGTTTGATACTTCTCGGCCAGATTGAAGGCTTTGATAATTGCGTGGAAAGCCTCCTCAGCCGTGGCCGGTGCCAGTACGGCCCTGGGGAATTCGCCGTGACCGGCGTGCAGGGCAAACCAGAGCTCGCCCTGCTCCGTTCTGGTGGGCATACCGGTGGCCGGGCCGGGCCGCTGCCCCAGAACCGCCACAACGGGGGTCTCGGTGATGCCGGCCAGCGCCAGTCCTTCCACCATGAGACAGAAACCGCCTCCTGAAGTGGCCACCATAGCCCTGACTCCGGCATAGGCCGCCCCGATAGCCATGTTAATGGCGGCTATCTCGTCCTCAACATGCACTGTTACTATATTATAGTTACGTCCCTTGTCTGCCAGATACTCCATGATGAAGGTCGCCGGGGTCATCGGATAGCCTGAGATAAATTTGCAGCCGCCGACCATAGCCCCCAGAGCCAGCGCCTCGTTACCATGAAGAAGCATTTTCCTGTTGTTTCCAGATATCGGCTTGATTTTCTGACTTAGCTTCTGCGCACCGTACTCAAGGGCAAAGTCAAAGCCGGCCTTGGCGGCAACCACATTATCTTCAGCGATTTTCTCGCCATGCCTGGCAAACTCCTTTCTCAACACCGCCGCCAGGGGGTCAAAATCGTAGCCGCAGAGTCCAATTGTCGTACCAACCGCCACGGTATTGGTCATGAGTTTGCTTTTGACCTTTTCCTCAGCCAGTCTGGCCAATGGTACATTGAAGTAGATTTCACCCTGGGCATCAACCTTGGTCTGCTCCTGGTCATAAATGATAACACCGTTGCTTTTTACTTCGTTGCGGTGAAGGTCGAG
>CAYWRT010000160.1:0-5124 GCA_964460815.1 uncultured Dehalococcoidaceae bacterium | reverse complement strand
GCCGAAAAAAAGCACCGGGGGCTTAGCATGTTCATAGTTGATTTAAAGAGCCCCGGAATTACGATACGCCCCTTGTATACCATGGCCGGCCTGAGAACAAACGAGGTCTTTTATGAAGACGTGCGAGTCCCCAAAGAGAATATGGTCGGTGAGAAAAACGGGGGCTGGGCCGTTGTCATGAATGCCCTCTACGGCGGCAGCGGGGGAGGAGGTTTTGCCAACGCAACTAAAATGGTTATTGACTCGCTGGTGAAGTACGTCCTTGAGGAAAAACAGGATGCCGATGAAAACCCCTGGATTCCGGAGGCAATGGCGGACCTGTATATCAGGACCTGCGTAGGGGAAAAAATGGGGCTTAGGGCTACTGCCTTTGCTGACCTCAAGGTTATGCCTCCATATGGAGGCAGCGGCGCTCCATCACGCTTGCTCGGGAGTGATTCAAGGCGGCTCCTGTACAACACAGCCATGCAAATACTGGGGCCCTACGGTCAACTTGCCAAGGGTTCCAAATGGGCACCCCTGAATGGTGAAATATACCGCGAGTACATGGATGCCCCACGCATGACGATTGTTCACGGCAGCCAAGAGATTCAGAAACTGCTCATTGCTACCAGGGGCCTGGGACTGCCCAGAAGATAATATTAATCTAAGGAAAGGAGTCTAACAGTGGACCCTAGACTCTCTGAAGAAGAAGAAATACTCAAAAAATCAGCTCGGGACTTTTTGACTGACAAGTGTCCCAAAACGCTGGTCAGGGAAATGGAGAAGGACGAGAAGGGCTACTCACCACAGCTGTGGCAAGAGATTGCCGACCTGGGCTGGCTGGGATTGATATTTCCGGAAAATTACGGCGGCGGCGGCATGGACTTCATCAGCCTGGCCGTACTTCTGGAGGAGATGGGGCGAGCCCTTTTCCCGGGACCCTTTTTCTCCACCGTGCTTCTCGGGGGTTTGCCCATCCTGGATATCGGCACTGATGAGCAAAAACAAAAATACCTCCCCGAGATAATAAACGGTAAGGCTATCTTCACCATGGCTTTAACCGAGCCCGTTGGCGGATATACTGCCGCCTCAATCAAGGTTAAGGCTACTGCTGAGGGCAATAACTATGTCATCAACGGCACCAAGCTCTTCGTTCCCGATGCCAGCGTCGCCGATTATATACTATGCGTTGCCAGAACCGATGATAAGGCCAAGGCTGAAGAGGGTATTACTATTTTCATAGTTGATGCCAAGAGCCCGGGAATAAAAATCACCGTACTGGACACCATCGCCAAGGATAAACAATGCGAGGTAATTTTCGACAATGTAAAAGTGCCCAGGGGAAATATCCTTGGTGAGCTGAACCAGGGGTGGAGTGAAATACAGAAAACGATTGAACGGGCCGCCGTCGCCAAATGCTGCGAGATGGTGGGGGGAATGCAGGCGGTGCTCGATATGACCATACCCTATGTCAAAGAGAGGGTACAGTTTGATGTTCCCGTTGGTGTCTTCCAGGCAGTACAGCACCACTGCGTTTATATGCTGGTAGGCGTTGAAGGCTCCAGGGCAACCACTTATGATGCAGCCTGGAGGATAAGTACCGGGCGCCCCTACTCCAGTGAAGCCGCTATAACCAAGGCCTGGGTAAGCGACGCCTACCAAAGTGTTGTTGCTCTAGGAACGCAGGCGCACGGGGGTGTTTCTATCATAGAAGACCATGACATGCCGCTGTATTATAGAAGAGCCAAGGCCGCCGAGCTTGCCTTTGGTGACGCCAGGTTTCATAGAAAAACTGTAGCCCGAAGTATGGGGTTTAAGGTAGCCTGAATACCGGAGACCTATATCGAATTTGACTTACGGCCAAATGCCTGTAACAAATATGAGGCTGTGATAATGCTTGTAATTCTAATCTGTACAGGAGGGGTCTAATGTCAAAATTTGCATTACGGATATTCGGGGGACCAGATGCCGCGGACTACTCGGAGAAGATAAACATGGCGCGCATGAGACAGGAAAGGCTGGCCAAAGCCCGGGCTTCCCTGAAGAAAAACGGTATCGCGGCCTGCCTGCTAATGCGACCCGAGAACGTCCGCTACGTGACCAGTACCAAGGGCGCCGACTTTATCGAACAGCTCAGATACTGCATTGCCTTTGCCGAACATGACCCCATACTCTATGAGATGCCGCCCGGTCAGCTCTTCGGCATATGCCCCTGGATTAAGCCGGAGAACCTCAGGCTCGCCATACTGTGGGCTGATGAGGCCTGCGGGCCGGCGGCTACCTGGGAAAGGGCCCAGAAATTTGCCAGGTTAATCAAGCAGGATTTAAAAGAAAAGGGGCTGGAAAAGGAGAAATTAGGCATTGACAAGCTTGATGAACCCGGGCATCGGGCACTGAAGGAGGCGGGTATAGAGACCGTTGATGTTATGCCGGCCATGCTGGAGGCGCGCGCGGTCAAGACCGAGGACGAGATTAACTGCTTGCAGATGGCTGTAGCTATAGCCGAGGTGGGCTGGTATGCGCTGTACGAGGCTCTCAAGCCGGGGGTCGTCTTTCGAGAGCTCATAGCCACCGCCAAGGCAGCCATGATTAATGCCGGGGCTGAAGATACCTGGGGAGTCCTGGGAGGCTCGCGCTCCACCGGCATAGTACATGTAGGCGATGTGGTCACCGTTGACTTTTGCCGCATTACCTACATGGGCTACAATACATGCTACTATCGTAACGTCATTGTCGGCAGGGCGCCCAACGACAAAGAGAAGGACATGCACAAGAGAAGCTACGAGCGGGTGCACAATGTTATCGAGGCTATCAAGCCCGGGGTATCCACGGCGGATGTGGCCAAACACTGGCTGCCATGCAATGAGAGGCGCTTCCCGCCGGGGGGCTATCCTACCGAAGAGTACGTATGGTGCGAGGACCTGGCCCACGGCTTAGGTTTGTGGCTCTACGAATATCCCATCATCGACCGGATGTTTTCACTTGACCACCCCATGACCCTGGAAAAGGGTATGACCATGGCTGTGGAGGCTATGGAGTTTGACCCGGAGGTTGGTAGAACCAAGCTGGAGGAGATGCTCGTGGTAGGTGATGACGGCGCCGAGGTTATGACCAAGATGCCGGTTAAGGATATGATGATAGCCAGTCCGATAATTATAGCCTGACAGGCTCAAGCGAGACTTTTCAGGACTGGAATTTAGAAAGGAGATAATTTTCATGTCATTGTTACAGGTTCCCAAAAAGTGGGATGCTGAGGCCGATGTCATTGTCATAGGTGGCGGCAATGCCGGACTGCCGGCAGCTATTACGGCCCATGACAAAGGAGCCAGGGTA
The DNA here is from genome assembly GCA_964460815.1 of uncultured Dehalococcoidaceae bacterium. Classification (GTDB taxonomy): domain Bacteria; phylum Chloroflexota; class Dehalococcoidia; order Dehalococcoidales; family RBG-16-60-22; genus CAYWRT01. The sequence continues at coordinate 1,809 of CAYWRT010000160.1, read as the reverse complement.
ATGGTACTGGAGACCTCAAGCGGCATGGCCAGCAGTCTAGCCATGATTGCCGGTGGCACGCCTTTCACCGGTACGGACTTGCAGAAAGCAGAGGGAATTGAGGATTCCCCTGACCAGCTTTACGATGAAGCTATTAAGGTCAGCGGCGGTTCCCCGGAATTATGGAGAGCCATAGCTGACCGCCAGCATGAAGTCTATGAATGGCTCAAATCACTAGGCGCCAAACCAGAGGCAGTGCTTCTGGCTCCGGGACACCTGCTGAGGCGCTCAATCAAGTTTGAAGGGCACGGCCCCGCTCTCTGTCAAATTCTCAGAAAAACCGTCGAAAATAAAAAAATCGATATAAGACATAAACACCGTGCCCAAAAGCTTATACGTGACCCTGAAAGCGGTAGAGTTATCGGCATCACCGCTAAAAAAGATAATCAGGTACTGAACTTCAGAGCCAGGAAAGCGGTAATTCTCACCACCGGCGGCTTTTGTCAGAATCTGGAACTTGTCAAAGAGTATGGTCCAGCCTACGCTGACTTAATGCCAACAGCGCCGCCAACACACCAGGGTGACGGACTTAAAATGGCTCTGGCTATCGGGGCCGGGACGGACGGTATCGGGCTGGCCGTATGCCCCTCCCTGCCGGTAGGCGCCGAGACCGGTCAGTTCGTGTACGCGGGTATGGGGGGTGGCATTTGCGTGAACAGCGATGGTGAGAGATACGGCAATGAGTCGACAGAAGACCTGGGAACCTATACCGAGAGATATAAAGAGCTTCTATCCAAGGACCCGACTGGCCTGCACTTTCTCGTTACTGACGAAGGCATCAGGGAGTTAAACCAGCCTATACCTAAGACGCGCGAAACGATTTACAAGGCGGACACTGTTGAGGAACTGGAGAAAAAGCTCGGCATTCCTGCCGGAAAACTAAAGGCGACCATAGACGAATACAACTCCGATATAGAGAAGTATGGCTACGACAGGAAGTTTGGCAGGCGCCTGCTCGGAATGCCCTGGCCGGGTAAGCCGCTGATGAAACTGGATACGCCTCCATACTATGCCGTCAAATGCAAGATTTGCCTGACTTCGATGAAAGGCGGCTTAAAAATTAATGCCAAGGACCAGGTAATCGACCAGTTTGGTGATGTTATTCCCGGGCTCTATGCGGCTGGCGAGATAGCCGGAGGTTTAACGGGCATACCCGCGCATTACTACACCGGCACCATGACACTTCAATGTTTTACCCAGGGAAGAATTGCCGGGGATATCGCTGCCGACGAACCAAGCAATTAAGAACAAATACAAAATTTAGCACCACAGTAACCCGAAATGTTTAAGACCAGATAAGGAAATGAACTGGCAGGATAAGTACAGGCACAAACTAATAACGGCCAAACAAGCCGCTGAACTCATAACCTCCGGCTCGGATGTGATATTTTCTATGATGGACCAGCCCAAGGATATTATGCTGGAGGTGGTTAAACGTGCCCCTGAGCTGGAAAATGTGACCCTGACTTCTCACTGGGTAGAAGACTATCCCTTCCTCCACCCCAGGCAGTACCCTGAAATGGCCAGGGCGTTCCGAATCAAGGACCCGATGACCATGAGGTTTACCCGGGAGGGTGTGCGTGATAAGACAATCGACTATCAGCCGACTATCTTCGGGCTGAGCAACGGTGAAAGGCAGGAAAACCCTGATAGGGGGCGGCTGTACCACTATAAAGACATTTTCTACTTCAAGCTCACCACCCCCGATGAAAACGGCCGTTGCAGCTTCGGACCCCATTGCTGGTACACACCAAGTGTCTGCAGAACGGC
>CAYWRT010000159.1:0-5155 GCA_964460815.1 uncultured Dehalococcoidaceae bacterium | reverse complement strand
TTTTCCCGGCCACTGTTTATCTCGATTAGCACCGGCATAGTCTTGCCAATTTGAGCGCATCTTTTATCAATCTCTCTGGCTATTTCAACGGAGTCAACCGTTTCTATCATGTCAAATATCTCTGCCGCTTTTTTAGCCTTGTTCTTCTGGAGGTGTCCGATGAAATGCCATTTGGCTTTGCTGCCGACTACTTCATAGGCTCTGGCCGCCTCCTGGACGTAGTTCTCACCTATAATGGTTACGCCGGCGGCAACGGCTTCCAGGATTTCCTGGGGTTCTCTTGTTTTGGCAGCGGCGACAAGTTCGACTCTGTCGGGTAGCTCTCTCAGTAGATACTTGACATTTTGCTTGATCGTCACCGGTAACTCAGCTATGGTTATCAGTTAGCATACTTTTCGGACTGTCTCAATCATATATATTTTACATCAATAGAGCCGCTGGTTCAAAGTTCTGGGAAATATATGTGTTATTTGGAGCTTTATCCCTGCCCCTGTCGGAAGAGGTGCCGGCAGGCGGCTAAACCTGAATTGTGGTACAATGAATTCATATTGCCCCGAAGGAGGTTTACATTTGGATTTTATAGAATATATAGGTTTAATTGCCGGGTTTCTTATCACCTGTAGCTTTGTTCCACAGATTATGCGTGTGCTTAAACTCAAAAGTGCCCGTGAGATAAGCATACTGTTTACCAGTTTGACCTTGGTAGGTATGGTACTCTGGCTGACCTACGGGATTTTACACGGACTCATCCCGATTATGGTATGGAACGTTATCGGGCTGGTACTTATCATCATACTTCTGGCTGCCAAGCTGAAGTACGGGCGGCAGGGGACCGAATGATATTGCTGTCTTGATAAGTCAATAGGAGCCTGACTGGATTTCTGCCAGGGTCTCCCTGATATCGGGATTTTCCCGGGCGAGCTGGTCGAAGGTAATTTCCTCTCCGGTAATGTGGAAAGCCCTTTTCGCCGACGCCGTAACTATGATAATGCTGTCCGGTTCCGCACTGCCATAAAAGGCGAAGCCTTGCTTACCGTGCCAGCGGTTAATTGTTACCTTTGACACCGGGATTATAGTAACTCCGGCGACGGTTACGGGGTTTTTTATGGTTACTTCTTTCTTTTCCATTTACTTGAAATCAGCGTCTTGATTATCCTCAATGCCGTTAAGGAAAAGACAAATTTCAGAAAGGGTGGGGCAAGCTGGATGGGGTGCAGCCTTACCGTTCCCTGTGAATAGCCTTGCAGGACAGCATCTTCACCGAAGGACGGCTCGAATCTTATCCGGTGTAGGTGGGAGGAACCAAGAAAAACGGTGGCTGGCCCGATGACGGCAAAGAGAAGTCCGGTATCCGCCGGGTCGCCGAGTCCAATCCTGAAGTCAGCTACCAGGTCTCTGAACTTGAGGCAGGAAAATACGCCTTTCAGTAATTCCTTGAGATGTCTCAGGACACCTTTAGTCCTTAAAATCCTGAATATAACCCTGGCATCTTTCCACCTGTGCTTTTTCTCACCTTTAGCCACTTTCTTTTTCTCTTTGGGCTTCTTCTTCTCTCCGGTTACCTCGCGGCTGACCAGACCGAAGAACCATGAGAACCTCAGCCGGAGCTTCGGCTTTCCATACACGTCCGCATGGAGAACCAGGTCAAGCGGCATGCAGAGGACGAAGAAGATGAGTACTGCCAGTATGACTACAGCGGTGACGACCCACAACTATTTTTCCCCTTCCTTTCTCCGTTCCCACCATTTTTCTATCGTTTGTGGTATCGTCTCGCCGAGCTTTTCTAAAGCGCCGGTAACCCTGCCCATGACTGGCTCTATCTTCACGCCTTCCTTGGTAATGACAACGACGGCTATCGGCTTTACATAGGCACCACCCCCGGTGCCACCACCGGAACCCTCGCCCTTTTGCTTGTCCTCACCCTTACCTGAGCCAGCCCCGGCACCGAAGCCAAAGCCGGCTTTTATCAGAGGAATCAGCGTAATACCTTCTATGACCACAGGCTCTCCGACTACGGTTTTGGTGCTGAGCACCTTCTCAATTTCCCCGAGTGTCGTTTTAACCAAGCTCTCCACTTGCTCCATGATTATTTACCTCCCGTTAAAATCACTGATGGTTGATATTTCACCTTTACACCTGACGACTACGAGATAGTATCATTCTGGAAGGAAAAAGTCAACAGCCGGATGAATGTAATTAATGGCCTTGTGGGGAACCGCCTGAAGGTGCTCTCCACACCGGTACCAGGAGAAGAAGAGATATGACGCCGCCGGCGGCAGCCATGACAAATGACCAGGCAAGTGTGCCGGTGGTGTCGGCTAGCCAGCCGGCGATTATGGGAGAGATTATTGAGCCGATGCCCAGATACACTGTCCATAAGCCAACAATACTCCCGGCAGACTCCTTGGAGAAATAGTCTGAGGCTGATGCCGCGTACATAGACCAGAGGGCTCCATAGCCGAGGCTGAAAATGGCGGTGAATATGGTCAATGTAATGCCTCGGCTATATGCCATTCCGGAACTGCCCACAGCTATCAAAAAGGCACACAGCATCATGACCCTGATTCTGCCTACCTTATCAGAGAGAGGACCCAGAGTAACCTTCCCAACCACGGCTCCGATGCCGATCACGGTTAATAGCCTGGTAGCCACTTCGTACGGGAATGCCAGTTCCTGTACGGCATAGGTGCTCAAGAATGTAATTGGTATAATTATGGAAAATCCGGTGAGCAGATAAGCCAGGCCTATGAGCCAGAACCGGCTGTCTCGCAAGAGCTTCATGTACGTGGCACCAAGCGGCTCACCGGTGTATCGCCGCCTTTTCTGGCGAGGTTTAGACGGTTCCTCCGGGTGACTTCTGACCATTAGGGAATTTAACACGGCCACGGCGATTCCAAGTAAGCCCAGGCTCATCCAGCCGGCTCTCCAGCTATAAGTGACCACCAGCAGCGGCACGGCGGTGCTAGTTCCAATAATACCGAGGGAACTGCCGAGGTCAACAAAAGCCAGTGTCTTGCCTCGGTGTTTATCGCTGGTCCATCTCTGCGCCAGTGCCATGACTGGAGCCCAGCAAGCGGCTGAGCCGATTCCGGCCAGGGCAAAAAACAAGCTGGCCTGAATTAGTGACGAGGCATAAGCCATGAGGAGAGTCCCCGTCCCGAGAATAGCGGTAAACAGTGCGAGGAGCCAGCGCACATCATATCTGTCCCCCAGCACACCCAGCCAGGGGGTTAATACCGTGTAAGCTATAAAGAAAGAGGCAAAAATCACCCCCGCTTCAGTCTTGGTGATTGCCAGGGAGGGAAGCATCTCGGGCAGTAGTACACCATAGCCATACCTGACGGCATATGCTGTAAATACGGTACAGAAACAGGCTACTAAGACAGCTAGCGCACGTTTATCCATATGTATATAAATTCTTTAGCTTGCTTTTTAAGGTCGGTCAATGCCAGCAGATAAACTCCGGCAAGTTATTCTATCATATTTTCGTGATTTCCCAGAATTATTTTGTCGAAAAACTCCTCAGGGGTATTGACAAAACCGTCAGAATGGTGTATGTTAGATATCTAACACGTTAGACAGATATAACATCAGGAGGTGACATGAAAGCGAAGAGCCTAGTCTCGGCTATTTTTATTACGGCGCTGGTCGTGACCATTGTACTTATCGCTCGGGCACAATATTATGTGGCGGTAGCTCTGATAGCGGGTACGCTGATTATGAGGCACCGTGAGCTCTGGTCACTGATAAAGAAAAGGCAACTGCCGCCGGTTGATGAACGGGTGCGTGAAAACACCAGCAAAGCCATACGGAACGGGTTTATCTTTTTTGCTGTGGTAACTGCCTTACTCATGCTTCCTTTTGGAGGGGTTGTCACTGGTAAGCTCCATACTGTTCACATTTTGGGTGCTATTTTTCTGTCTGCCGGGCTGGCCTATCTGCTGTCTTATCTCTTTTATGACCGTGCCGAACCCAAAATGGAAGAGAGGAGGTTGAGAATGCTGAAGACGTTCTTGCTGATAACCGGAATATCGATTGGGGCTTTTATTATCAGCGCCTTCCTGCATAACGCCTTGAGTGCCCTTTTTGGGGTTGAGGAGCCGGTGTTCTTCATTATCGCTGTCATCATATCTCCTCTAGCGCTGGTTGCAGGACTGATGGGGAGTCTGGTGTTCTTCATCATGGGACTGGCAGGTAAGCCCTCATGAGGGGCCGTGCTCTCATGATACCAGGGAGACGTCGCTGTACATTTTAAGCCGGATTCGATAGGAAAATTGGATTATGATGAGAACCAGGATAAAAGAATACCGGGCCCGGCGTAGTCTGACGCAGGAAAGGCTGGCCGAGATGGTGGGAGTCAGGCGGGAGACCATCATCTTTCTGGAACAGGGGAAGTATAATCCCTCCCTGAGGCTGGCTTACAACGTGGCGAAGGCTTTGCAGGCAGGTATTGAGGAAATATTCCTTTTTGATGATTAGGGCTACAGGAAGGTAAAAAAATTCGGGAAGTAAGAAGGCATTATTTTGTCCAAAATGCCACCGGAAAGCATTGACCAAATGAAATAAATGGTTTACACTTATGGTATGTTCTCCTGTGGTACCTCGGGATTAAGCTGCACTAGTTGGGTGGTGGTCTTCTGCGGGGCTGGTATGCCCGGGCGGGTAGGGCCGGCCGATAACTACCGATGTGGACAATCAGTGAAAACCATTCGCCAGTTAAGGATATTACTGGACTAATCTGTATCGTATCGCTGTTCTCTTGATTGATTTTTAGGTATAATAGCTTACATATAAGTCTAAGCGGCGGAGAGATTGGGAATAGCCTTTCTCAGACTTGATGAGGAGGTGGCCGGAGAGAAAGATGACTGTTGATATTAATAAGTTGCGTGATTCTCTGGAGGGTGAGCAGAAGCGCCTAACTGAAGAACTGGAGCAATCGCAAACCAGCGCGTCTACTTCGGAGGAGCGGCGGGAGGGTAGTCCCTTTGGCAAGAGGGAGGAGGAGGCAACGGAGACGCTGGAACTGGAGAAGCGGCTGGCCCTGGAGAATCGAATCAGGCAGGAACTGGCGGGAATAGAGCACGCTTTACATAAGTTTGAGGAAGGCACCTATGGCTTGTGTGATAATTGTGGTCAACCTATAGACCCGGCGCGG
>CAYWRT010000158.1:0-5157 GCA_964460815.1 uncultured Dehalococcoidaceae bacterium | reverse complement strand
CTCACCCCTGACCCCTCTCCAGCCTGACACACTGGCAAACCGCAGTTATTTCTGGCTGGAGAGGGGGAGTGCATCTGAAATCAACCAAAACCAAATAGAACCTGGCGGAAGGTCAAGTGCACGTTACGGGCTGATGTTATATAATAATTAGGACACAGGCATTTTACAGAAGTTAAGAGTAAATACTGAGAAGGAGGTTACATGCCAGAACAGGTTTTTACACAGTGTACCGTAGGCGGACCGGTAAGAGTTTACGTCAAAGACGGTAAGATAACCCGGATGCGCCCCATCATCTTTGATGATAAGACCGATGCTCCATCCTGGGTCATTGATGCCAGAGGAAAGAAGTTCTCGCCTCCACGAAGGACCACCTTACAATCTTATCTGGTTCCGGAAAGAACCAGGGTCTATGCCGAGAACCGGATTAAATATCCGTACCGGCGGAAGAATTTCGACCCCAGGGGGGATAGACATCCTGAGATGCGCGGCAAGGATGAATACGTGCGTATTTCCTGGAATGAAGCCCTGGATTTGGTAGCCGGCGAAATTAAAAGAATCAGGGAGAAATATGGACCGGCGGCTATTACCGGTATGACCTCCTCCCATCATAACTGGGGTCTATTGCATTACAAGATGGGCCCCTTCGGACGCTTTTTCAATATACTGGGTTACACTACCTTGTTTGATAATCCGGATAGCTGGGAGGGCTGGCAGTGGGGAGCGGTACATACCTACGGTTTCCACTGGAGAATGGGGCACTGCGAGCAGTCGGAGCTATTGCAGGATGCCTTAAAGAATACCGAGCAAATTATCTTCTGGTCGGTAGACCCCAACAGCACTTCTTTCATGTACAGCGGACAGGAAAACCTGCTATGGCGTCTCTGGATGAAAGAGCTGGGTATTCAGTTTGTCTTTATTGACCCGTACTGCAACTGTACCGCCAGCACGATGGGTGATAAATGGATAGCCCCCCGCCCGGGTACCGATGCCGCCCTGGCGGAAGCCATCGCCTATGTCTGGCTGAAGGAAGGGACCTATGATAAATGGTTCATCGAAAACCGTACTGTAGGCTTTGAAGAGTGGCAAAAGCATATCCTGGGCGAAGATGGCGGCACTCCCTGTACCCCGGAATGGGCCGCCGATATCTGTGATATTCCGGCGCATGATATCATCGCCCTGGCCCATGAATGGGCGGCCAAGAAGACCATGCTGGCCGTGGGGAGTATTTTCGGGGCTACCGGAGCCTGCCGACAGGCCTACGGCACCGAATGGCCAAGGCTGTGTGTCTTGCTCATGGCCATGCATGGTTTTGGCAAACCCGGCGTGAATTTCTGGGGTGGCACGGCCGGCACGGCGCCGATAGATTACACGTTTAATATGCCGGGGTATTCTTCGACGGGATGGGACGGCTTCGGGTCTGTCGCCAAGAAGCCGGCCTTCCCTGATGGGAACACGGTTACCCAGAAAACCTACCGGCTATTATTGCCCGAGGCCATCTTGAGTCCACCCATCAGCTGGATAGGTGAGGGCTTCTGCGGCAACTCGGTTGAACAGCAATTTAACCGCTTTACCTGCCCCGAGAAAGGCCCCAACGGGGCGCCAATCAAGATGATATACCGTCATGGCGGCTCCTTTATCAGCACCATGACTGATACCAACAGATGGGTAAGGATGTACCAGAGCCCGAACCTGGAGTTTGTGGTCATGCAGGACTGCCACTGGCAGAGCGAGACCAAATTCGGCGATATTATCCTGCCTGCCTCCACCAACTTCGAGCATACCGACCTCTCCGAGTGGGGTAATGCCGGTGGCTACGGCGTCAACGACATGAACAGCAACCACCGGGTAATAATTTACCAGCAGAAATGCATAGACCCCTTGTGGGAATCCAAGCCGGACTACGAGATTTATACCCTTCTGGCGGAAAGGCTGGGCATTAAGGAGGAGTATACCGAAGGCAACTCATTCGAGGACTGGAATAAGAAAGTCTACGAATATTCCGACCTGCACAAATATGTCCGCTACGAGGACTTTAAGAAGAAGGGCTATTTCGTGGTGCCCGCCATGCCCCCCGACGCCGAACCCCTCGTGTCATTCCGGTGGTTCTATGAAGGCAGACCCAACGATTTGAAGTCCGAGCCACTGAACCCCAACATAGGCACCGACCGGGCGCACCTGTTATCCACGCCCAGCGGCAAGGTCGAGTTTGTTTCCCAGACCCTGATGGAGTTCGACCCCAATGACGAGGAAAGGCCCCCCATGCCCCGGTACATTCCGAGCTGGGAAGGCTATAATACTGAAGAGCTAACCAAGAAATACCCGTTGCAACTGGTCTCTCCTCACCCCAGGTTCTCTTATCATACACATCATGATAACAAGAGTCTCTGGCTGAATGATATCCCCCAGCATCGCGTGAAAAAGGATGGCTACGCTTACTGGCCGATTAGAATTCACCCTAAGGATGCCGCGGAACGCGGTATCAGCGAGGCGGATATTGTCAGGGTCTATAACGACCGGGGGGTGGTGCTGTGCAGTGCCCATGTGACTGAGCGTATAAGGCCGGGCAGTGTACACTCTTATGAAGCCGGTGCCAATTATGACCCGCTGGAGCCGGGCAAGCCGGGTAGCATTGACCGGGGTGGATGCATAAATCTGCTGACCCCCTCCCGGATGTTGTCCAGGAATGCCCCAGGTATGGCTAATAACTCCTGCCTGGTAGAAATAAGCAAGTGGGAGGCTTAGAGATAAAATGGCTAAATACGGAATGGTTATCGATATCACCAGGTGCACAGGCTGCTATAACTGCTTCTTAACCTGCCGGGATGAGTTCTGCGGGAATGACTATCCGGGCTACGCCGCCGCCCAACCAATGGCGGGTCAGAACTGGATGCGCGTCATTGAAACGGAGAGGGGTAAATACCCCAAGGTAAAGGTAGCCTATACTCCTGTCACCTGTATGCAGTGTGAAGAGGCACCCTGTATAAAAGCCGCCCGGGATAATGCGGTCTATCGCCGGCCCGACGGTATCGTTATTATTGACCCGGTGAAAGCCAAGGGTCAGAAACAGATAGTCTCAGCCTGTCCTTACCGGGTAATCGAATGGAATGAGGAGAAACAGCTGCCTCAGAAGTGCATTCTCTGTGCTCATATGCTGGACAGGGGTGAGAAGGAACCAAGGTGTGTAGAGTCCTGTCCCACCGGAGCCCTGGTCTTCGGGGATATGGATGACCCGAATAGTGCCATATCCAGGCTGCTCGCGGCGGGGAATACGGAATCACTGCACCCGGAATACGAGCTTGAGGAAAAAGTGAGCTATCTCGGTCTGCATAAGAAGTTTGTGGCCGGGACGGTAATCTATGGGGATAAGGGTGAATGTGCCGATGGAGCCGAGGTAACCCTGAGCCATGACGGTAAGGTGCAGAAGACCACGACCAATGGCTTCGGCGATTTTGAGTTTGAAGGCCTCCCGTCAGATACGGAGTATACCGTTAAGATTGAAGCTAAAGGTTATAAGCCGCAGGAGCTTAAAGCCCTTACCAGAATTGATGTCTACCTGGGTGAAATAGTGCTTTAACGACGCACTTCGTTCTCTAATCAAGATAAATCTTATACAGTGAAGAAGCCGGGCTTCTTTTAACGAAGCTCGGCTTCAAAATTTAGCCCCTTCCAGCATCGCATCAGGTTTATTTTTTTAGAAGATTGGCGGCGGAATGTATTAGATTTCCGAGCCATGGTCGACTCAGCTTAATAGCATTAAAGCGGCAGACTTCGTGACAGCACATACACTGTATGCACTTATCCTTATTGACTCTGGCCACGCCATCAGTCTTTAACATAGCGCCTGCGGGACAAATTTTCCGGCACTCAAAGCAGCCGGTACATAACTCTGCCACCACTCTTGGTCTGATAAGCATCTGTTTGAGCAGGAATTTTTCCAAAAAAGCCGGTAATTTGCTTACTACCGTTCTGTAGTAGTTAGCCGGCAGTTTGAAATCAGAAACGGCCACATCATTAATGTCCTCTCCCACCACATCGATATCCTGTAGATTGCCGATTCCCAAGCCTCTTTCATAAGCCCATCTTGTCGTGTGGACACTCGAAGGCTCCAGACCCATTATCTTGTTAGCCACCGCATCCAGGGCCACTGTATCGTAACTGGCCAGGACAATGCCGAGATTTCTGAGGCTTCCCGCGCCCGGCCCTTCACCCTCCATGGCCACAATACCGTCCATGATGGTAAGACGCGGTTTGACCCTGGAAAATATATCTGTCAACATCTGACAAAAATCTTCAACCTTCTTGTACTTGTAATGAAATTTAGAGCGTTGACCCCTCGCAAGGGTGCCATACATATTCTTGATACCACCGGTATAAACAGTAAGAGAGTGAGTCTTGAGCTTGGGAAGATTGATGATAACATCCGCATCCAGGACTATTTTCGATAGATAGACCTTGTCCAGTAAAAGCCCGTCACACTTGGTCTCTATGTATCCGTACTCTCTGAGATTGATTAACTGAACCCCTAATTTCTCGCTTATTTGACTCAGGCCAGAAACCTGAAATCCGTCTTCATGACCGGGTTCGATATCATCCCCAAACATAATGTCCGAACTGTAATTTTTAAGTAGCTCTAAAACGGCCTGTATAAAAACGGGATGTGTAATAATCCCTCTTTCCGGTAGTGACGAAGGTGGCAGGTGATTTATCTTGACAAAGACCTTGTCACCCGGCTTGATAATTCTATCCGGACTACCAATTAACTCCAGGCTCTTCTTTACAGCCCCGTAAACCTTAGCATAGTCATAATCATCGGCTCTGGTGATGGCTACTATTGAGTTGTTAGTAAGGTTTTTATCAGGCATGTATATTCTCTCTAGTGTTTTTGAGTTCTTGCCCTCATTCGGCTGAAAAAGCGGCTACAGGGAATATTATAATCCCTTTTCATACCTCAAGACAACACGTCAATACCCAAACAAACCAGTTCTCCAGCCACGTCTAATTAAACCCACTTCAGTTATATTTGCGGGTTCCATTTGGTTTTGGTTGATTTCATAGGCTCTCCCCCTGACCCCCTTCGCTGATTATCTTTTCCCACCCTGCCGCCCTCGGCTCATCTTCTGCTTATCCCCTAGTTATTTCCGCCACCCCAAAGGAGAG
>CAYWRT010000157.1:0-5190 GCA_964460815.1 uncultured Dehalococcoidaceae bacterium | reverse complement strand
TAATTTGGATACGAGCTGTATTATTCTTGCTGGTGGTAAGAGCTTGCGCCTGGGGCATGACAAGATTTTAGAGAATGTTGGTAACAGAAGTTTACTGGAACAGGTAATATCCCGAATAGAATCGCTGAGTAGAGACATTATTATAGTTACTGCGGAAGAGCGAAACTTCCCACAGCTGGTTTACCAACCAAATTTAAAAGTAGTATCAGATATTTTTCCTGGCAAAGGGTCTCTGGGGGGCATTTATACCGGTCTGGTAGCATCAGATTCGTTCTACAACCTGGTTATTGCTTCTGATATGCCCTTCTTGAACCAGGCCTTGCTGAGCTACATGATAGAGGTTTCGGATGGTTTTGACTTCGTACTGCCACGAGTTAACAATCTTTTCGAACCGCTGCATGCCGTTTACTCGAAGAACTGTGTCGCTCCCATAGAATTCATACTCAAGCAGGGCAGAAAGATTATTATTGAGCTTTTCGACTTTGTGAAGGTAAGGTATGTGGAATCCGAGGAGATTGACAGATTCGACCCGCAGCACCTGAGCTTTTTCAATATTAATACTAAAAAAGACCTGGAACTGGCCAGAAGAATAGCTAGAGGAGACAGTTATTGATGCTAAGTGTTGAAGAGGCGCTTGAGAAGATTCTCCAGGAAGTAGCTCCTCTGGAAGAGGAATCGGTTCCCATTCTGGACTCTCTGGGGCAGGTGCTGGCTGAGGACATAAAGTCCGATATCAATGTACCCCCGCTGGATAACTCTGCCATGGATGGTTACGCCGTACGGGCAAAAGACACACAGGGAGCCGGTAAGGAGTCTCCCAGGTTCCTGCGCGTGATTGACACGGTTATGGCCGGCTCCATTTCCAAACATCAGGTGGTATCCGGCACGGCCATACGCATTATGACCGGAGCGCCGGTTCCTCAAGGTGCCGACAGCGTCGTGCAGTTCGAGAATACCGATGAGGAGCCGCATAAAAATGCGGCTGACAAGCAGGCTGTCACCGAGGTAGGCATTTTATCCGAAGCCAGGCCCGGCTTGAACATCAGGCGGGCGGGGGAGGATATTGCCAGGGGGTCAACCGCACTGAGGCAGGGAACGATACTCAGGCCGGCTGAAATCGGCCTGCTGGCTTCACTGGGATACAGCCAGGTGAATGTCATCCGCCGTCCGGTAGTGGCGGTTCTGGCTACCGGTAACGAGCTGGTGGAAATTGCTCAACCCCTGCCCGAGGGCAAGATATATAACAGCAATACCTATAGCATCGCCAGCCTGGTTAAGCGCTACGGCGGCATTCCCAAAATACTGGGGATAGCCCTGGACAGGGAGGACTCGCTGGTAGACAGGCTCCGCCAGGGGCAGGATGCTGATATGCTGCTCACTATCGGCGGCGTGTCCATGGGTGATTATGATATGGTCAAGGATATCCTGGCCAGAGACGGTGAAATGGTCTTCTGGAAGGTCAGAGTTAAGCCGGGGAAGCCTTTAGCCTTCGGCAGGCTGAAAGGGCGCGGTAGAGACGGCCAGGCCAGAAGTATACCTCATCTCGGCCTGCCCGGTAATAATGTCAGCTGTATGGTCAGCTTTGAGCTGTTCGTGCGCCCCGCTCTACTTAAGATGATGGGGAAAAAGAACCTGGCCAAGCCCGCTGTGGAAGCGATAATAGAAGACTCCGTAGTAAATGATGCCGGACGCCGCATTTACGATAGGGCGGTGATTGAGAAGCGCAACGGCCAGTACTACGCCCGACTGACCGGCCCCCAGGGCTCGGGAATACTGAGTTCCATGAGCCGGGCTAACGGGCTGGTGCTTATTCCCGAAGACACAAAAGGTGTAGACAAAGGTGATGTAGTCCAAGTGCTAATGCTGGACTGGAACGAGGAAGTAAACACTTAGTAGAAACAAGAGAGCTCATATGCATTCAATAATTTCCATTGTCGGCAAGTCAGGTTCAGGTAAGACAACCATGCTGGAGGGTTTAATCGCGGAACTCAGGCAGCGCGGGCACAAGGTAGCCATTGTCAAGCACTCGCACCATGTCGATGACCTGGATATAGCTGCCAAGGACACCTGGCGGTTCACCAAGGCAGGCAGTGAGTTATCGGCCATTAACTCACTGGACCACCTGGCTATATACAAGCGCATGGAGCATTACTTCGACCCGCAAGAAATATCCAATTTCATTCTGTGGGACTACGACCTTATCCTTACCGAAGGGTTTAAGGGCAGCCACTACCCCAAGATTGAGGTACACAGCAAGGAACAGGGTGAGGATTTGTTAACCGACCCCCAGCAGTTACTGGCGGTGGTTACGGATGAACCGCTGGCGGTAGATGTGCCCCAGTTCTCCAGAAACGAGGTAGCCAAGATAGCTGACCTGATTGAGAATATATTGCTCCAGCACCGGCAAGATGATGTTGACCTGATTGTCAACGGTGTGTATATCCCGACAAGCCCGTCTCTTAAAGACCTGTTGACACGCACCCTGATGGCTATGATACCTGGCCCGGAGGGCAATGGCGAAGTGAAGAGCCTGCATATTTCCCTGAGGAGAAAATCTTGATATTTGAAGCTTCAGATTTTATCTTTAAGGTGCCACCTGTAGTATCCAGGGCCCGGCGTGTTTTGATTAAACCCAGCGCCTCTTATCCGCTGCCGTACCCGGTCACTACCAGCCCGGAGATGCTGGCGGCGATAATTGCCAGCATCAGGAGGGTCAGTGATGCCGATATTCTTTTGCTGGAAGGCACTCCCGAGGGTGTGCCAACACGCCCGATATATCAGGCCCTGGGTTATAATTTCCCACGTATATTAAGGCTGGATGTAAAGGACTGCATCTTTGTTGAAGTAGATAACCCCTTACCTAAACCTTTTGCCATGCCAACTTTCTGGGTGCCCAATGTTATCCTGTCCAGCGATTACCTGATAACGGTATCGCCGCTCAAGACATTTGATGGCAGGGGCAATTTCAGTATAATGAACATGCTCTCCCTGTTGCCGAGCATCAAGTACCATGGTGAGTCGCCGGGTGGCTGGGAGACCCTGTACAGTCTGGGAATAGATAAGGTGCTCGCTGACCTCTACTTTACTCTCCCTTTTGACCTGGGTATTGTTGAAGGTAGACAGAAGTTCATCGTCAGTGATGACCCTACCCAGGGTGAAGTTGAGGAATATGATAAGGTATTTATCGGCGAACCTTATGAAGTAGACCGTGAAGTCGCCGAGGCATTGGGTGTAAAGGTCGGTTATCTTGACATGATAAGGTCAGCCAAGGTGGAACTTGGGGCTTAATCATTTCCATTTTTTCAGGTAGTTCTATGGAGCAAGAAGAAACAACCACCGAGCAACCGAAGACGTACTGGATTATTGCTCTGGACTGGTTTCAGCAGTATAATCGCTCAATTTCGGCTCTAATCCAGAACTATCTGTGCCCCAAGTGTGCCCAGCAGTTGAGCCACGAGGGAAAAGAGAACTCACCGGATGCCCTCATGTCGGCTATTAAGGATTGCTGCTCCCATGCCCCGGAATTTATTAATGACCGGTTACCCATTTCAGAGAGTATCTTCCGCCTTTTCCTGGCTAATGGCAACCGGCCCCTTGATTTGGAGGAACTTGGAGAGCAGTTAAGTGCATTACGCGGCGGAGACCCCTACCGCACTTCACCCGAGACCCTGTCCCGCCTCCTCAAAAACGACCGTTACTACGGGCTGCAGGAATACAAAGCGCCAGGTTAATACCTGACGCTGAAGCCGGAGTAATCCCCGGTATACTCTGACCAGATGGTCACCACTTTGTCAATTCTGGCGGCAGGCGGTCCTTCCTTAAGATAGTCAACCAGTTTCTCCAGTTGTTGTCTTTCTCCCTCGGCTCGAACCTCTACGGTGCTATCAGGCAGATTGCGCACGCATCCAGCCAGACCCAGCTCCCTGGCCCATCCGGTAACAAAGGCACGGAAGAAGACGCCCTGCACCCGACCGTAAACGGTCGCCTGAAGAGAAGCTGGGTCAGCCATTACCAATCACTCCCGCCTAGCCTGAAAAAGCGGCTATCCTTCTGCCTCCTCCCCCTCGCTCCTCTTCCTCTTCTTAACCACTTCCACATTTACCGGTGTTGGCAGAATACTGACCGGGGGCAACTTCCTGACATCCCTTTTTGCCTTTTTGGGCTCTCTATGCCTGTAATCGCGCTTGCCCATAATAACACCTCCATAATACACACCAAAGGAAGTGTTCATCATAGTTTAACAAAGGAAATCTAATCTGTAAAGCTGTTGGCCAGCCGTTCTAATGCTGAGCGGGCGGCTTCGGTTTCGGCAAGCTTCTTGCTTCTCCCGGTACCCATGCCCAGTACCTTATCGCCAGCCATTACCTCAACTGTGAACCTTTTGTCGTGGTCCGGACCTGCCTCTTCCACCAGGCGATAGGCAGGCGTCGACTGTAATCTGGATTGTATAAGCTCCTGTAATCGCGACTTGTAATCACCTCCGGTGCCCTGGCTGACCGCTTTCGCCAACTCTTCACCAAGCAAGCCTAAAACAAGGTCTCTGGTGGCAGATACACCCTGGTCAAGAAATGTGGCGGCTATCACGGCTTCCAGAGCCCCCGCCAGATTAGCCGTCTTGCCCCGCCCCCCGCTGGCATCTTCACCCTTTCCCAGATAAAGAAAATCGCCAAGCCTGACAGCTCGAGCCACGCGGGCCAGGGTGTCCCGCCGCACCAGCGCCGAGCGAAGCTTGGTCATCTCGCCCTCACTGAGGTCGGGGAAGTCCTGATATAGCTTTTCGGCAATAATAAAACCCAGGACAGCGTCCCCCAGAAACTCAAGCCTTTCATTGTGACCGGAGACCGAACCGGGGTTCTCATTAACATAGGAGCTATGAACCAGAGCCTGCTCCAGCAGGGAGGGGTTGTTGAAGGTAAACCTCAGAGTTTCCTGCAAAGTAGCTAAGTTAGTCACCGGCAAGTCTCCCTCTTTAATAACAATAAACTGTCGCCCGGGCAGTGTCAAATTTATGAGGTTTTATTGGCTTTGGTTGGAGGGTGCTTACCTCACCCCTGACCCCTCTCCAGCCTGATACATTCATAGAACACCGCAGCTAATGCTGGCTGGAGAGGGGTATACACAAGAGAGGGGGCATAGCCCCCTCTCCGCAGGCTACTCTCCTTTGGGGTGGCGGAAATAACTATGGGATAA
>CAYWRT010000156.1:0-5206 GCA_964460815.1 uncultured Dehalococcoidaceae bacterium | reverse complement strand
TACCCCACCCACCCCCCTTTCATATCTTTTCCCACCCTGCCACCCAGCATCATCAGTGGCTTATCCCATAGTTCTCTACCCACCCCCCATATATGAGGAAGAGAGTGCAGCCTCCATCCCAAATAGGGGAGTAGCCTGCGGAGAGGGGCGTCAGCCCCTCTCTTAAAAATATTCCCCCTTCCCCTTATCAAGGGGAAGGGGGATAAAGGGGGATGGGGTTGTCAGATATAACCTGAAGGGGTCGAGGTTAAGATGCCGAAGCCACCAAGACCAGGCAGCACCCATCGTTTTGCCCCGCATGTGGCTCAAGGCATGAAGCTGCTAAACCGTGTCTTATGATTAACCCACAGTCCCAGTACTCTGGCTTTCAGCTCATCAAGGCTGCAATCAGTCTCAATAACCACGTCGGCATGCTTTATTCTTTCCTTGTTGGATAGCTGGGCATTGATTCGTGCCCGGGCTTCCCGTTCGGAAAGCCCGGCCCTTTCCCTGATTCGATTGAGCACCGTAGCCTCGGGGGCAACCGTGACCCAGACCTCGTTAACCAGCGGCGTCCAGCCGGCCTCTATCAAAAGAGGCGCTTCGAGCACTATCTCATCAACTCCCTGTTGGCGGTACTTTTCAAGTCGAGCCTTGACCATATTGTACATTGGAGGGTGCATTATCTGGTTCAGGCGCGAGCGAGCCTCGGGGTTATTGAAAACCAGTTCGCCCAGCCTGGCACGGTCAATGTCACCGCTGGCAGTAACCATGCTTTTACCAAACTCATTAATAACGTTTTCCCAGACTTCACTCCCCGGCCTGAGGGCTTCATGCCCGACCTTGTCCGCATCCAGGATGATTGCCCCCAGTTCCGCCAGAAACCGCGACACCGTGCTCTTGCCACTGCCTATGCCGCCAGTAAGTCCGATAATTTTCATCATTAGCCAGCCTCAATCAGTCTACCCGCTCGAATCCCGGCAGTCAAGGGTGGGGATGACACAAAACCTGGTTCTGTTTGCCCTGGGTTGTTTTTTCACCCTACCCTGACCCCCCTCCTTGTTAGACTTTCCCCACAACAGAACCCAAGATTTATATACTGTAATTAACCATGATTACATGCTACAATGGGATGAAAAGTTATTACAAGATGCTGATATTGGGACATACCGGAATTACGCTCGGTGCGGCGACGCTATTAGCTGGCGTTGTGAAAAACCGCCATTCCATTCAAATCAGAAAGATATCATGGTTTACTTCTCTATCAAGCTATGTAGATATAAGGCTTCTGCTCGTAGGCTCGCTTTTACCGGACATTATTGATAAACCGGTGGGGCAGTATTTCTTCCGGGAAACCTTCAGCAACGGCCGCATATTCTCACATACGCTCCTCTTCCTTATTATAATTACGGCCATTGGTTTTTACCTCTATAAAAGCAGACGACAGGTCTGGTTGCTTACCCTTGCCTCTGGCACCTTCCTTCACCTTATCTTTGACCAGATGTGGCGTGCTCCCACGACTTTATTCTGGCCGTTTCTGGGTTTCACCTTTGCCCGGGGCGAACTGACCCACTGGCTATCAAACATATTTCAGGCTCTGGTGTCAGACCCTGTGGTGTACGTGCCGGAGGCAGCGGGAATGGCAGTACTGCTCTGGTTGGGGCTGACATTACTCATCAGAAGGAAGCTTGGCGTCTTCCTCAAATACGGAAGAGTCAACTGATTTTGCCAGCTATTCCTGAAGTTTGCCCACATCTACGGATAGCTCCATTTCGGTGGTGCCACGTATAATGCCAATTACGGCGATATCCCCCGGGCTTGTAAATTCTCCCAGATAGGAGGTAAGGTCATCACCATCTCTGGCTGGTGCACCGTCAATAGACACTATAATATCATCAACTTCAATTCCGGCTGCTGCAGCCGGACTATCGCTAAAAACTTCCATAACCAAGACCCCGTTGGCCGTTTCTAAATCTCTGTCCTGCACGATTTGCGGGGTGAGGTCGGTTATCCCGACTCCAATCCAGGGGTAATCAAAGTACCCCTGGGCAATTAACGCTGTGGTAACCCGCTTAACCTTGTTAGCAGAGATAGCGTAGCTGATGCCGTCGCCTTCGACGGCGTTGATGCGGGAGACGCACATACCGATGACCTCACCGTTGGCATTAGCCAGAGGACATCCGGAGTTACCCGGGTTCACGGCGGCATCAAACTGGAGCAGGTTCGCTAACTCGGCAAGCCGGTTAACCTGACTGATAATGCCAGCAGTCAGGGTGTCCCTCAGGTCGAAAGGGCTGCCAATAGCCACCACCGGTTCCCCGATTCTCACCTGACTGGAATCCGCCAGTGGCGGTGGTTCAATGGCCGGATTGTCTTCAAGCTTGAGTACAGCGATATCGCTGAACTGGCAGTAACCGATATTGGTTGCCCTGGAAATCCTGCCATCATGCAGGAGGACATATATTTGCGAGAGCCCGTCAACAACGTGGTAGTTAGTTACTACATGGGATTCAGTATCCAGTATAAAACCTGAGCCAGCTACACTCTGTCCATCACTAATCCTGACGGTAGCCTGGAGAATCTCCTGGTATACTTCGCTGGCGTCCATCACGGAGCTGGAAAATTCGGCAATGGCACCGGTGATTTTGTCCTCCAGGGTATCAACCTGAGATGCGACTCCGCCTATTTCGTCTTCAAGGCTGGCCATTCGATTTTTGGCTATCCCTATCTCTCCCTCCAGAGCGTCAATCTCACCACCGGTTTCTTTTATGCTGTCTTCCAGAGCGCCAAGGCTCGTTAGAGTTTCTGTCCGCAGGGTGATAAGTTCATCATTTACAGTATCAACACGGGCTGTTTGCTCCATTTCAAAGGCGGCTAATTGCTCACCCAGGTCGTCAATCTGCTGGCTCAGTGTATAAGAGTAATAGCCAACCCCTCCCATGAGAATCGCCAGCAAAACCAGTATGCTGATAATTACCTTGTTAGCCATCTATCTAACTCCTTACTTAATACTTTAATGTAGTTGAGTAATAATTACCTGTGGAGTTATTTATGTAGTCTGTGGAGCGGCACCGGGCAGGTTGGCTTTGTCGCGAAAAGTCCCTATCTTTCGTCTCCCGCTTTATCTTCTATATTATTACATTTCGTGCTGGAAATCTATTAACACTAATGAGGGTGTTTTATACTGCTCCCCAATAAGGATGGAGTAAAACAAAGAGAATAGAAGAAAGGGGGAGCAGTACACGTTTGGAAACCAAACACCACCGCTCCGGAACCAGGCATTTGCGGCGTTCCGTGGCGCCAGACAATGACAGCCAGGTCGTGACCAGGGTTATATCGTCACTTCCCTCATGAGCTGCTCAATATTCTTCACATCCTCGAGTTTCAAAAAGTTCTTGACGGCTTTATCTATTTTCCCCCTGGTCAGGACCCGTACGGCGTTGTGCCTGAATTTGGCTATCAGCTCATCCTGGGTCAGGGCGGATTCCGTGCCGACTTTACCATGGGGATAATCTTTTTCCGCGCTGAATTTTTTCCCTCTGGCGGTTACCTCGACCTTGGCCGGGACAACCGAGGGGTCTCTGGGTGAAGGTGTGTGATATTCTTCCCAGGTGACCTTGTCCATAAAGCGCAGTATGTCAGGGTTACTCATCGTCTCAGGGTCCAGCCAGTCTATACCTATTTTGACTCTATGGGCCGCCACGGAAAGTATGTAACGGGCATTGAACTGAGCATCGGCTATCTCATTTACCGCTTTATTGCCGTACAGGGGGTGGTCCATAGGTACCATAGCGTAGGCTTTGACACCCTCTATTTCTTCGGGAGAAAGGTTGTTTTTTTCGATGATTTCGTAAAGACAATACAGTACGCCGTGCCACATTGAGCAGGTAGGGTAAGGTTTATATTGCATTCCGTAATTATAAAGCCAGGTCTTGCCCAGTTCCTCGGTGATGTGTTTCGGATACCAGTCCAGGTAACCGACTAAATACCAGAACCCGTTCTCAGCATCGTCCAGCTGGGTTAAATCACCGGTATATCCCATCTGGGCATAAAGCACGGCTGACATAGCCCCGGTGCTCTGCCATCCGGGCGCTCCGTATTTTAGCGTCCAGCGCTGGCCGGCCGAGCCGTATCTGCCGTGTGTCATGACCGCACACATGTGCCCGGCAATGCCCAGGGCATGTGCCATTTGAGTCCGGTCCAGCCGGATAAGCCTGCCGGCACCGGCAGCCGCGCCGAAATTGGAATAGGCATTTCCGTGGCGCTTTAGTTGATGCAGGACCGGTATCGGTTTGGGGTCATTAGGGTCGATGGTCTGCCGCAGCGTGGCTCTGGCCAACCGGGTGGATATCTCCAGGCCGATGGCCGTAGAAAGGATAAGCTCCTTGCCCGAGGCTCCCGTACTCTCCGCCATAGCCAGGATAGCCGGAAGAACGTAGGAGGGTTCATTGCCGCTGGCTATCATGGAAATATAGTCGGGGGTAAACATCAGTTCACCGTTAATCATCGTCGCCGTAGACAGAGCGACTTTAAAGCCGCTGCCGATGACCGAAGCTTCCGGCGTACCTCCGAACCGTTTCGCCAGGGAAAAATTAATTTTTCCCTTGTCGGTTTGTGAAGCTACCAGTGCGCAGCCTATCGAGTCCATAAGTATCATTTTGGTCTCCTGCACAATGGATGGCGGCAGGTCCTCCCACCTGGTTTTGAGCGCAAAATCGGCTAACTGCTGGATAATCGTATCTGCTGGCATTACTTTTTCTCTCCTTTCTCGACCATTACGGTCGAATAATATTTGAAATGAGTAGAGTGGTCTGGGATGTACCCTGATTGTACACTACCCCTGCGTGCCAAATCAATAGGCCTGGAGGACGCGTGCCGCTGCCAACCGTAAAAATGGGAGGCATACGCGAAACTCAAATTGGGTATAATCAGACTATGAGTCTTCATTAGATATGCTTGGTATCACGGTATGGCTTGACGGCGAGAATGTAGGAGTAACCGGCACTATAGACCCTGAAAGTGTTATTGTGCACACGCCTTCCTCCGCAGGCTACTCCCCCTTTTCTCTTCCCCACCCCAAGCCCCACAGCGCAGTTTTTTACTTCCCACCCAAACCCACCCTCGGCTCATCTGCTATTTAACCCATAAAAGTCCCACGGGATAAGCCAAAAATGTTGCGAGGGCGGCAGGGTGGGAAAAGATATGAAAGGAAAAGTGAATACCACGC
>CAYWRT010000155.1:0-5221 GCA_964460815.1 uncultured Dehalococcoidaceae bacterium | reverse complement strand
AACGGGAACAAGTCCTGGCCGACTCATGGCGGGATTGCGGAATGCTACCTGACCGTTTGTACCACCAATCCCGATGCCGGGGATGATGGTGTTGCCCTGATTTATGTTCCCAAGGATACCCCGGGGCTGACATTTGGCAAACCGGAAAAGAAGATGCTGTTCAGGACATCCATAAATACCTCGGTACATTATGATAATGTTCGGGTGCCCAAGGAATTACGGGTTGCCGGTCCCGGTATGGATGCTAATATTTACCACTTGTTCGAAGCGGCCACCGGGCATCATTCGGCAACGATCTCTCTGGGAATTGCGGAGCGGGCTTTTGAGATAGTGCTGGATTACACGGGGACTCGTATGGGCGGCTTCAAGCCGGTAAGGCAGCACAGCATGGTAGCGGGGATAATTGCCGATATGGCCGTTGGACTGGATATGATGAGGGCCAGCATTTACAACCTGAGTTACATGTTTGACCATCTTGACACATATGGTCCGCCGTGGTCTCCGGAGTTCATATCCAAGGCAGCCGCCACCAGGGTCTATGCCGCAGACATGTCGGTGGAAATAGTGAACAAGGGTGCCGAACTGCTTGGCTCGATGGCGATTTCCGAGGACTTCCCTTTTGAGAAGTGCCTGAGGGATGCCAAGATAACCCAGCTCTGGCTTGGAGGGCAGCAAATCTGCCGCTATCGCGTTGCCAGGGGTTATTATGACCTGAAGAACTGGGCGTAGTCATTTCCTTGAAAAGCTATGATTGGAGTCTAAAAGCACTGAATCATTGATACCTGTCGGCAGGTGTTTGAACGAACAGGCTGTGAACCGTGGGTAAAGATGGCACAGCTTATTTAAGATGTTGCTTCTACGTCTCCCACTTGGCTATTTCTATAAGGCAGGAGTTAGGCGCCATACCGGGGGTATTCCGGGACATCAACCGTGCCGAAGTCAGAATGTTGACACAGCCACCCCTGTCCACACTGCCGGGCTTTCCCGGCTCTACCGGGTCATATTTCCCGGAACTGCCATATGAGTGAATCACCCCTGACCTCATCATCTCGGTAACATCGGCTATACCCAGCACAGCGCCGCGGTCGTTATACAGCCTGATGATGTCGCCATTTTTTATACCCCTGGCTTCGGCATCCCCTGGATTAACACGGACAGTATGCCAGTAATAGCCATCTTTTAAGACACGATGGCCCGGAATCTCTCCCAACCAGGGCACCTTAGCATCATGCTGTGTGTGAAAAGTAAATCTGGGATGCGGTACGATAAGCTGCAAGGGGTATTTCTTCGCCAGCTCCGAGGTATGCCCTTCCCAGCTGGGGATGTACCGCGGCAGTGGTGGTCTTTCCTCATCATCCGGCAGGTGTTGCCGCAGGCTCTGGGAAACAAACTCTATTTTGCCGCTGTATGTTCCCAGTTCCTTGCCTTTTCCCATGTTTCTTTTCGGGTTAGCCGTATCCGGCGTATCACACTCCCTGCCTTCGTAGAACCACCGCATGCCCGGTGTTGGCTGGTAATCTGCCGGTATGGGTACTATGAAGTACCCCTTTTTCCTGAATTCTTCATAAGGTATATAATCGGGCAGGTCAGAGGCATAAATCATTTTCTCTATCCAGTCTTCCTCCGAGTTACCCTCGGTGTAATCTTCCTTAAACCCCAGCCTGTCAGCGAGTTCAGAGAATATCTGGTAATCAGACTTTGATTCGTAGAGCGGCTCAATACACTTCTGCTGATAAACGATTACTCTATGGTTACAGGAGTTTGAGCTGTGGAGCCCGTACCCGCCAGCCTGTGCCCACTCACCCACGTCATTTCGCTCAAAATTGGTGCAGGCGGGCAGGATGATGTCGGCCAGCCCGGTCTCGGTGCACCACCAGCAGTCCTGGTTAACCACAAATTCCAGCTTCGGGCTCCGGTACATCTCTATCCACTTGTTGGTATCGGTCATGGTGCCGATGAAACCGCCCCCGTAGCGGTAGAACATCCTGACCTCGGAACAGCCGGGTTCAGGATAGGTAAACGGGGTAAACTGCTGCTCCAGAGATTGCCCGCAGAAGCCTTCCCCAGTCCAGTGGATTGGGGGGTTGAGAATAGCCTCCGGGACAAGCAGACGGTAAATGCGCTGCTTGACCGGGTTGATGGCCGGTTTTCTGGCCAGTTTGTTCAGAGTTGCCGGGCCCCAGGCGGTATACCCCGGGAATTCTAAGGAGGCATTATACGGCGGCCCCATGGCCGTTCCCCAGATATTGACCCCCGGTTTGCCCAGTCCCTGCATGGCCTGAAGCAGCACCATCAGCCTCGCCCATTCCGTAGCGTAGGCCTGCCGGCAGATACCTGATTCTCCACCCCGGGTGCCGGCGGCCAGCATTACCCGCTGTGACGCCCACTCTCTGGCCAGACTCCTGATAGTATAGGCCGGGACATCACATATCTCCGCAGCCCACTCCGGCGTCCTCGGTACGCCATCATCCTCACCCAGGATGTGATTTTTGAACTCTTCAAAACCAACCGTGCGTGTGGCTACGTAGTCTTTATCATAGGTATCCTCATTCAGCCACACACAGGCAATGGCTTCCGCCATGGCGGCATCGGTACCCGGTCGGGGAGCTATCCATTTATCGCCCAGGATAACGGCGGTATAATTACAGAAGGGGTCAATGAAAATCTGCTTCTTGCCCAGTTCTCTAAGCCACAGGCGCCAGACAGCCGAGTCCTGACCACCGTAAACACCATGCGTGGAGTCGGGGTCATTACCCCAGTGTACTATCATGTCGGTATTCTTTAAGGCATCCTCCAGCAGGTCGAACGGTTCGGGCATGCCCAGTCTCCAGTAAAAGCCATAGGCGTGTGTCGCCCCCCAGTGCCAGCCTTCCCAGCTATCCGGGTTGTCCAGGATATCGGTGAAACCGAGCAGGTTGAAAAATCTGGCCCAGGCTCCGGTGCGATAGCCCACATTTCCCCAGTTATGGTGAGAGCCACCCCGGGACATAATAGCTTCCGGCCCATAGGTATTCCTGATTCTCTTCATCTGACCGGCAACTGTATCCAGGGCTTCGTCCCAGCTTATCCTTTTATAGTCGGACTTGCCCCTGGTTTCGGGGTGTCTTTCACCACTGGGGTCAAAGTCTACCCTTTTAAGAGGGTATTTAATCCTGGCATCCGAGTAGACCCTTGCCTTCTCAGTCAGGGTAAAGTTGGCCACACAAGCCTTCCTGAGCGGGGAGAACTGCCGGCCATTTACGTTAATAGTCCAGGAGGCGGCATCCTTCTCATCAAAGACCAGGGGGCGGACACGCACTATCTCTCCATCCTTCACATAGACCTGAACCGGACCACCATTGGTAAGGTTTATGAAAACACTCTCTGGCATACTTCTTCGTCCTCCGGGGCATCAGGTAAGACTGGAAAACTGTCGTGGAAATAGCAGCTATGTCCAGTGCTGCTATTTTTAGTATAATAGATTTATACGGCTGTTATCAAACTGGGGAGACATTAGTCGTGAAAGAAATGAAGCTTCTGTGCTGGAACGTCAATGGCATCAGGGCTGTAAAGGGGAGGGGCTTTCTGGACTGGCTATCCCGGGAATCTCCGGATATTATCGCGCTCCAGGAGACAAAAGCCCATCTTGAACAATTAGATAAAGACTTGCAGGAACCGGCAGGCTACCATGCGTACTGGAACTATCCAGAGAGGAAGGGTTACAGCGGCGTGGCTATCTTCACCAGAGAAAAACCGCTCAGTATCCGGTATGACCTGGGCACTATCGAACTTGACCTGGAGGGAAGGGTCGTAATCGCCGAATACCCCGGTTTTACCCTCCTTAATGTCTACTTTCCCAACGGCAAGAAGGACGAGAGCCGCCTGAAGTACAAGATGGACTTCTATGAGGTCTTCCTGCAGTTCGCCGATACCCTGAAGGCTAAGGGAAAGAGACTGGTCATCTGCGGCGACCTCAACACCGCCCATAATGAAATAGACCTGGCCCGGCCCAGGGAGAACTCAAAGACCTCCGGCTTCTTG
The DNA here is from genome assembly GCA_964460815.1 of uncultured Dehalococcoidaceae bacterium. Lineage (GTDB taxonomy): Bacteria > Chloroflexota > Dehalococcoidia > Dehalococcoidales > RBG-16-60-22 > CAYWRT01. The sequence goes on along the minus strand of CAYWRT010000155.1, from coordinate 1,201 downwards.
CCTGAGGAGAGAGCCTGGATGGATAAGCTGGTCGCCCACGGTTATGTTGATACCTTTCGCCATTTCAATAGGGAGCCGGGACAGTATACGTGGTGGGATTTGAAGTCGGGGGCGAGAGCCAGAAACGTGGGCTGGAGACTTGACTACTTTTTCGTCAGTGAAGACCTGCTGCCATCACTTGCTAGGGCATTCATCATGACTGAGGTCATGGGCTCTGACCACTGCCCGGTGGGTATCCTCCTGAAAATGCCTTAGCCGGGCGACAAAGTCTCCAGACCCCTGATGACATCATGAAAGTTGGCAAAGGGCGTGCAATCAAGCTCTGTCTTCCGGCAGAGTTCCAGCAGTTCGTCGGTGGCGAAAACACGAACAGCCTGCCTGGCCGGATATATGTCGGAAATGCCGTTACCAACATAGACGATGCTGTAACCCTTTCTCTTTAATAGCTCAGTATACGCTTCCTTAAAGCCGGATTCCATCTGGCTGCCGTCCGGCCCCACATATTTTACCTTCATGCCTTCGGGACTGAACCGACTTTGTGCCGCAAAAATGTCAATGCCCTTTATGCCCATGTCCTCAAGAATGGTGTCTATGTAGAAATACAGGCCATTACTGACAATGATGAACTCAAAGCCCTTTTGGCCGCAGTATTTTAATAGTTCGACGAAACCGGACCGTACTTTCACCTGGCCACTCTTCAGGGTAAAATCAATCAGTGTCTGCCGGTCGGCTTTAACCATGGCAAATGCCATTCTGTTGAAAGTCCCGACCGCCATCTTGCCGGCCATATAATCTTGTAGTAGCTGTCTCCAGTTGCCGTCGGCAAAGTTGTCAAGTAAAATGTAGGCAACATCTTTCTCGGTGATGGTACCATCGAAATCACATTGAACCGCGATTTTCATTATTCGGGGTGACTCCTTCTCGTATCACTCTCCCAACCACTATATAGGATAGAGCCTCAGGGGTCAAGCTGAGAAACCTCTGTTCGGTTTTGGTCGGTTCGGCATCTCGACCTCACCCCCTTCGTCCCCCTCTCCAAACAGCAAGATGGTACAAGCCCCGCAAATAATTATGTTTGGAGAGGGGGAAATTTTGTGAGAGGGGCTGGTGCCCCTCTCCGCAAGCTACTCCCCGACTAAATCCCTTTCGGTCTCCCTTTAATTAAAGGGAGACGACCCATCGTGCAAAAAGTATTGTCCCC
>CAYWRT010000154.1:0-5255 GCA_964460815.1 uncultured Dehalococcoidaceae bacterium | reverse complement strand
GGTCGCCGGCGCCTATTTCGTCAAGATGGCTGACCCCGGCACTCTCTTTAGCCTCCAGTGACTTGCTTACCCCCATGTCAATGTCGCTGGATTGCTCCTTGATTGATACCATCACCCCGATGGACTGGTATTCAAAGCCATACTCAGGGCGGGTATAGCCTATGTCGCGTACCACGTTCCTCACTATCTCCGGAACATCAACATAACAGCTGGTGGTAATTTCTCCCAGAACGATAACCATTCCGGTAGTGGTGGCCACCTCGCAGGCTACCCGGCCATACGGGTCTTTCCCCAGAATATCGTCCAGAATGGCGTCGGATATCTGGTCACACATTTTGTCCGGGTGCCCCTCGGTAACTGATTCCGATGTCAGCATATAATTAGATGAAGTGGCAAAGCTACTAGGCATATTTTCCCTCCGTTTACATAAAGAAATTCAAATTTCTATGTCCCTTCTTCCCAGCTGGATAAATACTTCTTTTGCTCCGCTGTTAGGCTATCAATCTCAACGCCCATCGCTCGGAGCTTTAGCCGGGCTATCTCTTTGTCAATCTCTTCAGGCACGGGATGGACCTTAATCTCCAGTTTCCCCTTGTTTTTTACCAGATACTCCATACACAGTGCCTGGTTAGCGAAGCTCATATCCATAACGACAGCCGGGTGTCCTTCAGCCGCCGCCAGATTTATCAGTCTGCCCTCACCCAGCAGATACAGGCGGCGGCCATCCGTCAGGGTGTATTCATCAACGAAGTTTCGTATGGTGCGTTTGCCACTGGACAAGCTCTCCAGAGCCGGGATATTAATTTCCACGTTGAAATGTCCGCTATTAGCCACGATGGCGCCGTCCTTCATCACCTGGAAGTGGGCTTGGTCAATGACGCTCCTGTCCCCGGTAACGGTAATGAAGACGTCCCCCAACTTGGCAGCTTCACTCAGGGGCATCACCTGAAAGCCGTCCATAACTGCTTCCAGGGCTCGGACGGGTTCCACCTCAGCTATAATGACGTAGGCTCCCATTCCCTTGGCCCTCATAGCCACTCCGTGTCCGCACCAGCCATAGCCGCAGACCACCACCTTTTTCCCCGCCCACAGAATATTGGTGGCACGGGTGATGCCATCTATGGTGCTCTGTCCGGTGCCGTAGCGGTTATCAAAGAGGTACTTGGTCTGAGCATCATTGACCGCAATCAGGGGGTACTTCAGTTGCCCGGACTTATACAAACTGCGCAGGCGGATAACCCCGGTGGTGGTCTCCTCGCTGCCGCCGATGATGTTGCCGAGCAGGTCATTTCGCTTGGTGTGAAGCGTGGTGACGAGGTCGGCACCATCATCAATGGTGAGATTGGGTTTATTGTCCAGGGCGGTATTGATATGTTTGTAGTAGGTTGTCTCATCCTCGCCCTTGATGGCATTGGTGGGAATGCCGTAGTCCACCAGAGCCGAGGCCACGTCATCCTGGGTGCTGAGCGGATTGGAAGCACAGAGGGTAAGCTCGGCACCCCCTGCCTGCAGGGCCAGCGCTAGGTTGGCTGTCTCCGTGGTGATGTGGAGGCAGCCGGAGATACGAATACCCTTAAACGGTTTTTCCGCGGTGAACCTCTCCCTGATTATCTTGACCACCGGCATCTCCCGGTAAGCCCACTCTATACGCTGTCTGCCGGCTTCGGCCAGTGATGGGTCTTTGATGTCATAGTTCTGTGGGGTCATAAATAACTCCTTAAGTCGATATCATATTTTATCAATGTAGTCATGATACATTAGATTGGGGGATAATTCAATCTCTGAATACAGGGAGTGTTTATTGCCCTCACCCCACAATATTTTTCGACCCTTCCCCTTTATCTTCCTCGTTTGCAATCTTTTCCCACCCTGCCGCCCTCGTGTCAACCATTGCTTAGCCCGTAAATAATCCCCGCTTGTAAGGTGGTGGTGGGCATATCTTACGGGGTAAGCCGTGGATGATGCTGGGTGGCTTGGGTGGGAATAGATAACAAGGTAATGGGGTCGGGGGATGTGTTGATAAGCAGTCTCGAATACGGATTGGTGATGTGGAAGGCTTGCGGTGCCTGGTCAGCACTTTAGCTGTCAGTAGCGGCAAATCTGTCTAGAATAATCTCCAGTCTCTGTAGCCCTGCTGAATGACAGCGAGATATTCCTTTGACGGCTGTGTTTCTTCTAATTGCCCGGACTTGATATAGGTTATGGCCGGGACAGGCTCATTATCTTCATCAAATACAGTTACATTTAGCCTTATGTAGCCGGCTTCGTGTTTATCCAGTTGTTTCAGGCATGTCTCGCTTACCTCGTAGATAGCACCGCGTACCTTCTCGCCGCGGAATGGCTTGATGCTGGCCTTGCCGCCTCTCCACTCCCGGAACCAGCCGGCGAACACCAGCTTGTAATTGGGCAGGGTAGCTATGAATTTGGGCTGGCTGTCCGGGCAGCGTTCCTGCATCTGCTTTTTGTTTAGATTACTGGCGTAGGCAAAGTAATACATTAGTATATATAAAATTATATTATACATCTGTTGTCAATAGAAAATAGAGCCGGGATGCAGGTTATTTCGCCGGTGGGCTCGTCAATCCGTATTATATGTGCTGAAGAAATTTTGAGTGTATTTTAAAATTAATAGGTTTTTTGGGTTGACATCTTGGGGTAATATGTATAACATGGTTAGGCAAATGTGTATCAAACGAATAGATTGGGTGCTGTAAGGCTGAAAGGTATGGGTTGGGAAATAAATGTGGCTATATCTGCTAATGAATTTTCTTTGTAAGGTACATACCTTATCCTGAGATACTGTCAGGTGATGGTGAACAGCTATGCAGAAGTTACTGGCTGTTATTCTGGCAGGGGGTATGGGCGAGCGCTTGAGCATCTTGTCTCAGGGCCGTGCTAAGCCGGCGGTTCCTTTTGCCGGTAAATACCGGATTATAGATTTTACCCTGAGTAATTGTGTCAATTCCGGTATTTACAATATCATGGTTCTTACCCAGTATCAGCCAGTCTCTCTTACCGAGCATATAGGCATCGGTGCACCCTGGGGACTGGTGCCTCCGGACAGGAGTATTAGACTGCTGCAACCTTACCTGGCGCGTGAGGAAGGTCGGGACTGGTATAAGGGAACAGCTGATGCCGTCCATCAGAACATTGACCGTATTGAAGCGGAGGATGTTGAAACGGTCTTAATCCTCAGCGGCGACCATATCTATAAGATGGACTACTCCGCCATGCTTGAATTTCATAGAGAAAACGAGGCGGATGTAACCCTGGCGATCACCCATATGCCGGAAGAGGAGTTGTATCGGTTTGGTACCTTGATAGTGGATGAAGGCGGGAAGGTGCTCCGCTTTAAGGAAAAGATAAAGCATCCCGAAAGCAATCTTGTTTCCATGGGTGTTTATATCTTTAAAAGGGACATCCTGCGTCAGTGGTTGGAGGGAAGGACGGGGCATGATTTTGGCCGGAATATCTTTCCCAAGATGGCTGCCAAGGGCAAGGTATTTGCTTACGTCTTTGATGGTTACTGGCGCGATATAGGTACTGTGGACAGCTACTGGCAGGCCAATATGGAGATACTGGCGATGTCTCAAGCCTTCCTCTCAGATATTGACTGGCCTTTATACACTAGGGAATCGGAGTATCCCCCAACCAAGATCTGTAATTCAGCCACCGTTACTAATTGCCTGTTATCCAGTGGCTGTAAAATAGAGGGACACGTGGAGCATTCCATCCTATCACCTGGAGTCATAGTGTCTGAAGGGGCTATAGTTAAAGACTCCATTATCATGGACGGCACCGAGGTCGGTCGGAACAGTGTCATTGACCGCTCCATAGTGGACAAGGAAGTTGTCGTCGAGGTTGACTGTCATGTTGGCTTCGGTGACGATTTTCGTATTAATCGTAATAGCCCCAAGGTCTTAAATACGGGGCTTACTATCGTCGGCAAGCGGACGGTGATTCCTTCTGGCTATAAGATAGGTCGTAATTGTATCATTTATGATAATGTTGTGGAGGGTGATTTCCCCGGTTACGAGATCCAGAGCGGTGAGACGGTCAGGCCCAAGCGGAAGCCAATCCGGATAAAGGTATAGGCATACCGCCGGGCGGGCTGGACGCCTAGTCTAATACTGAGACGAAGGATAGCATGTCTGAACTGAGGCAAGATGTCACCACCAAGGAATGGGTGATACTGGCTCCGGAGAGGGGTAAGCGTCCACAGCAGAAGCCCAAGAAAAAATCCACTGATAATGTGCCTAGCTGGGATTCGACCTGTCCTTTTTGTCCCGGTAATGAAGCGGAAACACCGGACGAAGTCTTTAGAATACCCGGTTCCAATGAACCCACGGGTTGGGAGGTGAGGGTGGTGCCCAACCGGTTTGCGGCGTTAATGCCTGAAGGCGATACTACCAGGGTGGAGGAAGGGCCCTTTTTTCGTAAGATGGGCGGTTTTGGCGCACACGAGGTAATTATTGACGGCCCATCTCATAACACTCCACTGGCGATGATGTCTTATGAGCATGTAGAAAAGGTGCTGGTTGCCTACCAGGAAAGGTACAACGATTTGAAGCGGGACAGGCGATTGAGGCATATTATTATTTTCAAGAATCATGGCTGGGCGGCCGGGACGTCCCTGGTACATCCTCACTCCCAGCTGGTGGCTACACCCATCATAGCTCCTTACTACAATCGCAAGTTTGATGTCGCCCATGAATATTACGCCGATATGGGGAGATGCCTTTACTGCGATTTGATTGCCTGGGACCTGGAGAAGGCAAGCAGCCGAGTTGTGGCTGAGACCGAGGAGTTTGTCCTTGTCCATCCTTACGCGTCACATGCGCCCTACGAGACCTGGATTTTGCCCAAGATGCACTGTTCCTCCTTTGGCCTCTTCCCGGCGACTCATCTTGCCGAATTGGGCAGGGTGCTTAAGGACACCCTCTTCTGCCTGTATCAGGGGCTCAACAATCCTGCCTACAACCTGATGATTGATAGCACCACTACGGCTGATGAGGAGGACCCGTACTACCACTGGCATATCAGGATAATACCGAGGCTGACCACCATTGCCGGGTTTGAAATGGGGTCGGGCATCAGTATCAGCCCGGCCCTGCCGGAAGAGACAGCCAGCTATATGAGGCAGATAGCCAAGTCCTGCCCCGGTGATGTCTGCATCGCCTTTAAAGATGTCTAGCTGGGGTAATTGAAAGCGGTAGTTCTGTTTGGTTGGTTCGGTATTAGCTTTGACTCCGTTT
>CAYWRT010000153.1:0-5380 GCA_964460815.1 uncultured Dehalococcoidaceae bacterium | reverse complement strand
AGAGCGAGGAATTCAGCACCAGCCTGATGGAAAACGCCCCAAATCCGATAGTCGTTGTTGACCCGGACACTTCAATAAGATATGTGAATCCGGCGTTTGAAAGGCTGACAGGCTTTACCTTAACCGAGATTACCGGAAATAAAGCTCCACAGCCATGGTGGCCGGAAGAATCAAGAGAGGAATTTGGCTCCGTCACAATTGAAGCTCTCGCCGGTGATGCTGGTAGAGCCGAAAGAATTTACCAGAAAAAGAATGGTGAGCGTTTCTGGGTGGCCCTGAGCCTGGCACCGGTAAGTCAAAATGGCACATTAAAGTATTTGCTGTCACACTGGCTGGACATCACCGAGCAAAAGCAGGCAGAGGAAAAGCTGCACCAGCTCGACCGGATGAAATCCGAGTTTCTCTCCAACGTCTCGCATGAGCTGCGCACGCCCCTCCAGTCAATTAGTGGCTTTGCCAAATTGATACTCCGGGGTGAAGTGCCTGACCCCGAGACCCAGCAGGAATTCCTGCAGATTATAGATAGCGAAACCCAGCACCTTGGTAACCTTATTAACGGCCTGCTGGATATGTCGCGTCTTGAATCTGGCCGATTTGAGATAAACAAGCGGCCCCTGATGATAAGGGATACCCTTATTGACGCCATCAGGAGCTTTCACAGCCTAGCCCGTGACAAGAATATCGTACTCAACGAAGATATACCGGCGGAGCTACCCGAAATAGAGGCAGATGGTGACCGGTTGAGACAGGTAGTAATCAACCTGCTCAGTAACGCTATCAAGTTCAGTGACCCCGGCGGCAGTATCACGGTTCAGGCCGAGAGCCGGAACGGAGAGCTCTTGTTCCAGGTCACCGACCAGGGTATCGGCATTCCTGAGGAGGCTATATCGCACCTCTTTGAAAGGTTCTACCGGGCTGAAGACAGGTTAGCCAGGGGTGGTGCCGGACTGGGGCTCTATATCTCAAAGCAGATTATTGAGGCACATGGGGGACATATCCAGGCAGAGAGCCAGGTGGGTAAAGGCAGCACTTTTAGTTTCACCTTACCTTTAAATGGCCATAAAGGAGACGACCATGGATAAGAAAGTTTTAATTATTGAAGATGACCCGGCCACCCTGAGGCTAGTTGATTATTCCCTCAGGCATAAGGGCTACCAGGTGCTGACGGCATCAAATGGTCTGGAAGGGATGCGGAAAGCGCATAATGAAAAACCCGACCTTATCATTCTGGATGTCATGCTGCCGGGTATGGATGGCTTCGAGATTTGTCACCGCCTGCGCTCTGAGCCTGATACTTCTCAAATGCTCATTCTGATGTTCTCAGCGAAAGCTCAGGAAATAGACAAGGACACCGGGTTAAAGGTAGGCGCCGATGATTATGTCACCAAGCCGGTAGACCCCGGAGTACTAGTAAGCAGGGTAGAGAGCCTGCTGGCGCGAAAAGCTGGTGCCCGGCACTCCGCTCAAGTTCCACACCTGAGTGCCTGATGTCTTGTTGAATAAGAGTGACAGTTGTTCACATTATTACTCTGAGATAAACAGGGATTATTCATGAACTCGGGATAGAGAGAATGGATAGAGGTAGAGAGGGCATGTACGCTGATAGAGAGACCGGGAGAAGCCTGGGCGAGATGCTGGTTGAGGAGAACCTCATCAGCTCGCAGCAATTGGATAGTGCCCTGGAGCTGCAGCGCCAGCAGGGGGGGAGACTCAGCGACATTTTAATAAACCAGGGGCTGGTCAAGGCTGAGGAACTAGCCACAGTGCTCAGCATCCAGCTGAATATGCCGCTCATCGACCTGAAGAGGCACATGGTTCAACCTAATGCCCTGCGCTTGATTCCCGAAGATATGGCCAGGAAATACACCCTTATTCCACTGGATGTTATTAATGACTCGCTGGTGGTGGTAATGGCTGACCCCGAGGATATTCGCATTATTGAGGATATCAAGGCTCAGGCAAAGATGAGGGTTGAGGTAGCACTGGGTGTCCGTTCTGATATTGAGCGAGCCATTGACCTTAACTATGGCTCCAGTGCTGAAATTAAGAAACAAATGGACCAGTTTGCCCCGGCAACTAGAGAAGCAGTGGTGGCTACATCATTTGCGGCTAAAACACCCGTTGCCGAGACCCTGGACTTGCTCATTGCGCAGGCGGTCAAAGATAGAGCCTCAGACATCCACATCGAACCCCAGGAAGACAGATTGCGGATTCGCTACCGCATTGATGGTATTCTGCATGACAGGTTCAATTTCCCCGTGACTACTCATGCACAACTGGTGTCCAGGGTAAAAATCCTGGCTGAGATGGACATCGCCGAGCAAAGACAACCTCAGGACGGGCAGTTCTCAATAAAACTGGGGAGCCCCGGGAGCCGGGAGGTTGATATTCGTGCGGCCACTATGGAAACGCCCTACGGGGAAAGGGTTACATTAAGAATTCTGGACAAGTCTCTGGCCATTTTTACCCTGTCAGAACTGGGTTTTCAGCCTGACATTCTCAAGAAATATAAGGCATTACTGAAGAGTCCCCTGGGTATGATATTAGTCAGTGGGCCTACTGGCTCGGGGAAGACAACTACCCTCTATGCATCTATCAACCAGTTAGACCGAAATGAGCTGAATATCATGACGATTGAGGACCCCATTGAATACCGCTTCATGGACATCAACCAGGGTCAGGTTAATCCTAAAGCCGGGATAACCTTTGCCGGTGGCTTGAGAAGCATTATGAGACATGACCCTGATGTCATTATGGTGGGTGAGATACGGGATACGGATACGGCCACAACGGCAGTGCAAGCGGCCCTTACCGGACATTTAGTGCTCTCTTCAATTCACGCCAATGATGCCGTCGGTGCATTATTCCGGCTGATGGATATCGGGGTCGAACCATCCCTTATTTCCTCGACGCTGACCGCGGTTGTTGCTCAGCGGATGGTTCGTTGTATCTGTAATAACTGCCGTACCCCTTATCAGCCCTCGGTAGAAGAGCAGGCAGCCTACTTTGAGGAACTTGGGCAGCAGCCCACCCAACTACAGAAGGGGGCGGGGTGTAACCTCTGTGTCGACACCGGCTATCGGGGACGGACCGGGCTTTTTGAGCTTCTGGTTACCAGTGATGAAATCAGGAAGATGCTGCGCCATCGCGGCCATCGCGCCAGTGCCGGTGAGGTTAAAGAACAGGCGCTCAAGGAAGGAATGATGACAATGAAACAGGATGGCATGCTCAAGGTAAAAGAAGGCATAACCTCGGTGAGTGAGGTGTTGCGTTGCGTGTTTTCCATTGGCTGATAAGAGGTACTCATGGCATATAAGTACAGAGTCTATACCGGCGATAAAAGGATTGTGCAGGGTATGATTGATGTCACTTCTGAAGGTATGGCAGAGGAGGCCTTATACCATCAAGGCTATCAGCGCATCCTCAGTCTGGAGGAAGCACGACCAAAACAGGGTTGGCAAGAACTGATTCCCTCCTTATTCGGTATCAAGACCCGGGACATACTTGACTTTTCCAAACAGCTGGCCAGCCTGATTGAGTCCGGTATTCCCCTCCTCACGGCGCTGCACCTGCTTGAGGGGCTGGCCTCCAAGGCTGCCTTAAAAGAGGTAATCGCCGGGCTGGCTGAGGAGCTTCAGGCCGGCAACCTGCTTTCCCAGGCACTCGGTAAGTACCCTCAGGTCTTCTCTGATGCCCACTGCCAGGTGATTAAGGCCAGCGAACAGGTAGGTAACCTTGAGGTCGGCCTCAGGCAGGTAGCCAGCTACATAGAGAAGCGCTCCACCACGAAGCAGAGAATAACACGTGCCCTGGCATATCCGGCGGTGGTATTGCTCATGGCTATCGGGGTGGCTGCCCTGCTGGTTACAGTGGCTCTGCCACCACTGGTAGAACTATTCAACTCGCTGGGGGCTGAGCTGCCCTGGATGACAGAGTTACTTATCGCCGTTGCCAGCTTTGTTATCAACTATAAGCTCTACCTCTTGGGAGGGTTGGTTACTCTGGTGATTCTGATTGCTGGCTATGTGAGGTCGCCGGCCGGAAAACTGACCGTAGACAGGTTGATGTTGCGGGTGCCGGTAATTGGTCAGCTCACCATAGAGCGCAATATATGCCAGTTCTGTCAGTCTGTATCAATGATGCTCCAAGCCGGGTTGCGGTTGCCTCAGGTAATGGATATCGTGATTCAAACCGTGGGGAACAGGATTATCCGCCAGGCATTGAGGGAAGTCCAGGAGAAGCTGGTGCAGGGACAGGGTTTGTCTCAGCCGATGGCCGGGATTGACTTATTCCCCAAACTTCTGGTGGAAATGGTAGTCGTGGGGGAGAAGACGGGTAACCTGGACTCCAACCTGGCCACCCTCGGCGATTTTTACGAGCAGAGAGTTGACCAGAGGATTAGTACTCTGATAGCGATGATAGAGCCCGTTTTGACGGTGGTCATCGGGCTGACGGTTGTTTTCATTGCACTTTCGATGATAACACCACTCTATTCAATACTGAGGTCTATGCATTAAATGTCTATGTCAGGTAGAAAGAATGGGGATAATAAGCGAGGGGCTGGCACGGGTAAAGAAACGGGCTCAAGAACAGAGGGGTCTGGGGCTGGCAGAGACGCTGGTCGCCGTGGCTATTCTAGGGACCTCTGTGGTTGCCTTTGTCGTTGCCCTTTCGGCAGGGTCAATCGCAGTAGGCGAGCAGGATGAGGAAGTCGTAGCCCAGAGGCTGGTACGCACTCAGCTAGAATACACCAAGAGCTACCCCTATGACTCCGAAGCCACTACCTATCCCGCCGTTGATTTGCCGGAGGGTTATGCCATCTCGGTCGGTGTTACCGCCGTCCCGGGTACTGATGCTGATGTACAAAAAATAACGGTAACTATCTCCCGAGAGAGTGAGAACGTAATGATAGTTGAAGACTACAAGGTGAACAGATGAAAGGACAGGAAGGCGTTACCATAGTTGAATTGCTCATTGCCGTCGCTATCACCGGGGTTATCGTCAGTTTTCTGGGTACGGCTATCTATCAAATCATCACCGTCTCCGGGTATGGCAATGACAGGCTAATCGCCATGCATGAACTGCAAAATGCCTCCCACTGGTTCAGCCTTGACGGGCAGGGGGCCAGAACTGCCACCGGCGGTGATGAGCTGGCGCTCACGCTATCCGACAACTCTTCAATAGACTACTCCCTGGTGGGCACTGAGCTTCTCCGTACGGCTGGCGGCGCCCAGATGACGCTGGCACGGAATATTACCAGTGCCACTTTCTCTATCCAAGACCGCATTATCACCATGTCTCTGACGGCATCCCCTGAGGGCCGGGACAGCGTGAGTGAAAACGGAACCTATAAGGTTTACCTCCGCCCGGAAGAGGAGGG
>CAYWRT010000152.1:0-5416 GCA_964460815.1 uncultured Dehalococcoidaceae bacterium | reverse complement strand
CCGGGAATTTGGCAATGATTTCCCTGACTGTATTTGTTTCCATCTTCAGCAGCGCGTCTGTATGGGGGAAGAAGTCCAGACCGGGGAGACCGGTAAAGCTAAGTATCGGGAATTCCTCTCGGTTAGCTCCGAAGGATATAACATAAGCATCAGCTACGCCGGCCCGGAGGCTTTCCAGTGAGCTTGCCATGGTGCTCAGCGTACCGGCGGGGTAGGTTTCCACCGTCACCCGGCCCCCCGTTCTTTCCGTGACCTCCTTGGCGAAGAAATCGGCGGGAACGCCAAGACCCGTGGGTGGTGGTGTATCGTAGCCTAACTTTATTAGTACCGGCTCAACAGGTGTTGGTGTCGGTGTCGGTGTTGGTGTTGGTGTTGGTGTTGGTGTTGGGGTTGGCGTTGGCTCTGGTTCAGCGCAGGCTCCCACCAGTAACAACAGCGACACAATAACCAGACAAGTAATCAATATACATTTCTTCTTCATCTAATTATAAATCCTCCCTTTAGATATGTGTGGGCCTGACATTTAATGCTACCTCATATCTCACCTCCCTTGGGTTGTTTCAACTTATATAAAAGCTTCATTTTAGCTGTGATGTATTTTTATCTATATTCATTGTTGGGCGTGAGCCACCCGCCCGATTAAGCCCGGAACCGTAATTGATTATTTGTGGTTAGTTTAGCCTGTAATTCGTATTTTGTCAAGACTAGTTTCAATTTATATTATTGCGTCAGCTCTTACATTTGTTAAAGTAAGTCTTATTACGTATTCACTCCCTTTTATTTTTATTTACATTTATTATACTTTTATCTCCTGGTAAATTCACGCCAATCCATACGTCGATTGCCAAAGATATTTGGCAGAACGCAAGGAAGTAAGTTAAGATGGAATAAACAGCTTCTTCCCGGGGCTGGTAAATTCTAGCCGTAAACCGGGGGCAGTTTTTACGGTAATGGAGGTGTTGGTATGAAAAGAACCGGCGTATTTTATCATGAGGTCTGTGGCAAAGAAGCTTACAGCAGTCTGGCCATGGGTGTCGAAGACGGGTTTCTAGGTATCAAAAAGGAGGGGATTTTCTCTGAGCCAAATGTGACTTTCTTTGAATCGCGGCCGGCCACTGAAGAGGAAATCGCCCGGATACACAGTCAAAAATGGATAGATGATGTCAAGCGGACTCAGTGGTGGCGAGTCTCGCTCTATTCAGTTGGCGGGGTTCTGCTGGCTACCGAAAAGGTTTTAAAAGGAGAAATCGATAATGCCTTGGTAATTGCCGGCGTAGGCGGCCATCACGCACATCGTGACAATGCCTGGGGCGGTTGTTATTTCAGCGTTACCGGCCTCGGGATTCCACATGCCCGGGAAAAACTGGGAGCCAGGAGATTTGCCATAGTGGACACTGACACTCATCATGCTGATGGTGTCAGGGATATTTTTAAAGATGATGAGGATGTTTTACATATCTGTTTTTGTGGCGGTTATTCCTGGGATGAGGATTTCGGAAGCGGGATGGAAAGCAAGACGAAACTTTGTTTTCCTCATGGTTCTTCAGATGAAGAAGAGATTGAGAATGTCAAACGAGAGGTCCCGGAAAGGGTAAAAGAGTTTAAGCCGGAATTGCTTTTCTGGATATGCGGTATGGATACTCACCGGGACAGTTATGGCACCAGGGCTCTAACCGAAAAATGTTATCCGAGATTAGCGGAAGTTATTAAAGGAACTGCCGACCAGTTTTGTCAGGGTAAACTAATCGTGAAGACCTGCTGCAATGCCCCGCCTCATGCCACCAGATATGCGATGCCGAGAATTGTTGACTGTTTGGCGGAGCTTAAGAAATATTCAGACAAGTAAAAAACAGGCCCGGTTGCAGAATAGCAGTGGCACGATTAGCTGGATTGCCCAGGTCTACCACTTAGCCTCCGTTGAGCCTTGACATTTACGAATACAAGAGTATATTATTCAAAGCGGTTGATACTTAATTGCTATTTGAGCATGTAATAGAAATACCTCAAGCTCACGAGACAGATAAAGGAGGTAACGCCTATGGAGTGACGCGGTTAGCAAGATGAGTCAGGTAGTTAATAGCTTTAGTCAAGGGAGGTAGCCATGAAAAGGCTTATAGTAATTTGTTTGGCAATAGCATTGATAACCGGTCTGATTATGAGTGGTTGTGGTGGAGCAGAAGAAACTGAGGTAATAACGCTGAAATATGCTGACCAGAACCCGAAGGATGGCTGGGAAGGGAAGAATGCCATGCAGCCATGGCTAAAACAGATAGAAGATGCCACCAAGGGCAGGGTTAAATTTGAGATATATGATGCCCAGACACTGTGCAAGGGCACGGATGCCTGGGAGGCACTCAAGGGTGGTGTGGCTGACGTTGCCTGGTGTTTCCATGGTTACTGGGCAGGTATGACGACACTGGCTGATGTGATAAGCTTACCCGCTCTGGACTTTGAGAGTGCCGAGCAAGCCAGCGGTATACTGTGGCAGCTCTATGAAGGATACCCATCAATAAGCGAGCAATTTGCCGATAACCATGTGCTGCTGACCTGGACGAGCAACCCGTATTTCCTGATAACGACAGAAAAACAGGTCAAGACACTGGCTGACTTTCAGGGTATGAAGCTGAGGCTGACCGGGGGACCGCCAACGGACCTGGGCAAGCAGCTCGGCATTTCGCCGGTGATGGTTGGTATGCCGGACACCTATGCCGATCTCCAGAAAGGGGTGATGGACGGCATGATGGATCCCTGGGAGGCACTCATCTCCTTCCGTCATTACGAAGTAGTGAAATACTATACCTTCTTCCCCAGTTATGTCGTCTACTTCACCCAGTCGATGAATATCGATAAGTGGAACAGCCTGCCCTCCGATGTCAAGGAGCAAATAGAGAGTGTCTGCGGTCTCAAAGGCTCCAAGTTCTGGGGCAAGAACATGTTTGATACAGCCGAAGTGGAAGCCAGGAAGATTATCAAAGACGGTGGCTATCCTATGATCGAGACCACAATTTCAGGTGCGGATGCGGCGAAGTTGAAGGAGATGTCCCAGCCCTTGTGGGATAAGTGGGTAAAGGACAATGAGGCTGCCGGCCATCCTGACGCACAGGGAATACTGGATACAATGCTGGGTATGATAAAATAACCGTGAGAACTGGCCGGGAATGTGGTTAAGTAGGGCAGCCGATTCGCTGAATAAACTGGTTCACCCGGCGGTTAGGGTATTACATGGCGCAGGGGTGGGCGTACTGGCTGTTATGATGGTACTGACAGCAGGTGACGTCACCCTGCGCTATGTTTTTAATCGGCCAATAGTCGGCTCACTTGACTTAACTGAATATATGATGGCGATAGTGGTCTCCTTTGGCCTGGCCTACTGTGCTTTCCTGAAGGGCCATGTCAGGGTGGACCTCGTAGTCAGTCATTTACCACAGCGCGTTCAGGCGGTTATTGATAGTATCACGGGACTGCTTGGCTTTATCCTGTTCTCGGTGATAACCTGGCAGGGTTTCGTATATATGGGAATCCTGATTGACTCGGGGTTGAAGTCCACGGTGTTGCTGATTCCTCGTTTTCCTTTTGCCGGTCTGGTATGTCTGGGGAGTGCTTTTCTTACTTTAGTATTGCTGGCAAATTTCCTGGAATTTCTATCTGAGGCGGTGCGGAAGTGACGCCACTTACCGTGGGCATTATCGGCGTTTGTGTCCTCCTGGTGCTCCTTTTCTCGCGTATGCCTATCGGTTTTGTCATGGGGCTGGTGGGCTTTATCGGCTTTGCCTATTTGACCAGCTTTGGCGGCGGGCTGGGCGTCTTGCGGACAGTTGTCTACAGCACTTTTGCTGACTACAACCTGAGTGTTATCCCTCTTTTTATCCTCATGGGTTCGTTCTGCTTCTTTGCCGGATTGAGCAAGGACCTCTATGATACGGTTCATAGCTGGTTGGGCCAGTTGCGCGGTGGTCTGGCGATGGCTACCGTGGGTGCTTGTGCCGGTTTTGCGGCTATTAGCGGCTCCAGCCTGGCGACAGCGGCTACTATGGGCACGGTAGCTCTGCCGGAGATGAAGAGGTATAAATACGATGACCGCCTGGCTACCGGGGCGGTGGCGGCTGGCGGTACCATCGGCATCTTGATACCCCCGAGCGTTATCCTCATCCTTTACGGGATAATCACGGAACAGTCCATAGGCAAGCTTTTTTTGGCTGGTTTCATTCCCGGTATACTTGAAGCCTTTTTCTATATGGTCACCATTTATATCCTTTGCAAGAGCAACCCGCTCATGGGACCACCCGGTCCCAAGACAAGTTTTACAGGCAAGATAACCTCGCTCAAGAATACCTGGATAGTGCTGGCTCTATTTGTCCTGGTTATTGGTGGTATCTATCTGGGTGTTTTCAGCCCTACTGAGGCGGCCGGGGTTGGCGCCTTCGGCGCTTTCATTTTCGGTCTGGCCAGGAGAAGGCTTGGCTGGCAGGCCTTTAAAAACAGCCTTGCTGATACCGGCAAGACCACGGCCATGATATTTGTCATTATCCTGGGCGCCATGATTCTTGGCTACTTTCTGGCGGTAAGCCGGATACCCTTTGTGCTGGCAGATAGTGTCGCCGCGCTGGAGGTGAACCGCTATGTTATACTGGTGCTTATACTGCTCGTTTATTTGTTCCTTGGCTGTGTTATGGACAGCATGGCCATAATGCTGCTGGTTACCCCGATTTTCTTCCCTCTAGCTATGTCCCTGGGCTTTAATCCGATATGGTTCGGAATACTGATAACCAGAGTAACTGAGATTGGCCTGATTACCCCGCCGGTTGGTCTTAATGTATATATTATCCGGGGAGTAGCTAAAGATGTGCCCATGCAGACTATATTCCGGGGCATTGTCCCTTTCCTCATAGCCGACATATGTGAGGTAGCTCTGCTGATAGCTCTCCCGCAGCTCTCACTGTTCTTACCCGGTTTTATGAAGTAGAAAAGAAATTAGTCGCAGGATACACTGACATTTTCCATTATTTTTGTATTCGGGCGCAGGCGTGACAGGCATAAATAGAAAGGGTTTATTGACAACGCAAATACATTCGGTGCTAAAGCTGGAAGGGTAGCTTCAAAACAAGCCTTCCCTTTTCAGGCTGAGATAGCTCTTGTCTCCGATGATAATGTGGTCCAGGACATCTATGCCCATAATCTCCCCCGCCTCGGCTAACCTTTTGGTCAACTGTACGTCATCCTCCGAGGCTTCGGTATCACCCGAAGGGTGATTGTGGGCAAAGATTACCGAAGCGGCGCTGGCGGATATCGCCTCTTTGAATACCTCTCTGGGGTGCACAATGCTGCTGTCCAGGCTGCCGACTGAAATTTCAGCTACCCTTATCAGCTGGTTTCTGGTATCAAGCAGCAGCGCCAGAAAATACTCCTTCTTTTTACC
>CAYWRT010000151.1:5217-5441 GCA_964460815.1 uncultured Dehalococcoidaceae bacterium | reverse complement strand
CGATAGCTGCAAGTGGAACTGGCGCGGGGCCTGCCGCAACCCGGAGCGTCCCAACGCCACCTGGTGCCCCGAATACGAAAAAAGGGGCAAGTAGTCTTAAATATCTATTCCCACCCAGGCCACCCTCGCAGCATCCGCGGCTTAGCCCGTAGTTTTGCCCCCCCCCCCCCCCAAAAAATAAAAGCATTACCCCCAAACCTTTAACCCCCACCCCCCACCAGGAT
>CAYWRT010000151.1:0-5207 GCA_964460815.1 uncultured Dehalococcoidaceae bacterium | reverse complement strand
CCGTAGTTATCCCCCCGCCACCCCCGTAGCATCTACGGCTTACCCCGCAACCGTGTACCCCACCACCCCACCTGGGATTAACTTTTTTTCTTTCTTATCTATTCCCACCCTGCCGCCCTCGCAACATCTGTGGCTTATCCCGTAGTTTTCCACCCCACCCCACACGGGAGGTGATAATATCTTCCCCAAAAGGGGAGTTTGAGGGGCACCAGCCCCTCTTTAAAAATATTTCCCCCCTCCCCTCATCAAGGGGAAGGGGGATGGGGTCATTCCAAAAGTAACACAGGGGATGAGGTTAATAAATACCCCCGCCCTACTTCCTCTCAATGATGGTGGCCATACCCTGCCCGCCACCAATGCACAGGGTCGCCAGGCCAAACTGAAGGTCCCGGCGCATCATTTCGTAGGCAAGGGTAACTATAATCCTTGCCCCCGTGCAGCCGATGGGGTGCCCCAGCGATATACCACCGCCGTGGAGGTTCGTCTTGCTCATATCTATATTCAGCTCCCTGATAACACCCAGCGATTGCGAGGCGAAGGCCTCGTTCAGCTCGATATAGTCCATGTCCTTCAGGCTGAGTCCGGCCAGCTTGAACGCCTTCTTGGCCGCCGGGACAACACCCAGACCCATATAGGCCGGGTCAACACCGCCACTGGCATAGGAGCGGATAGTGGCCATCGGCTTGAGTCCAAGCTCCTTGGCTTTTTCCGCCGACATGACCATCAGGGCAGCCGCCGCATCCGTTATGGCTGAGGCATTACCGGCGGTGACGCCGCCATCTGCTTTGAATACAGCCGGCAGCCTGCCGAGAAGCTCCATTGAGGTTTCCCTGGGGTGCTCATCGGTATCAAAGGCTTTGGTCTCCTTCTTCACTTTGACCTCAACCGGAACTATCTCCTGCTGAAATATACCATCTCTAATCGCCGCCAGAGCCCGGTTGTTGCTCTCCAGGGCGAATCTGTCCTGCTCTTCCCGGGTGATGCCGTATTTCTCGGCGATATTCTCTGAGGTTATACCCATGTGGTAGTTATAAAATATCTCCCAGAGACCATCGTGAACCATACCATCAACCATCTCGGCATTGAACATTCTAGCTCCCCACCTGGCTTTGGGGAAGTAGTAGGGAACGGCACTCATATTCTCCATGCCACCGGCCACGATAACCTCAGCATCACCCGATTTTATCGCCTGCGCTGCCAGGGCTAAAGCCTTCATGCCGGAGGCACATACCTTGTTCACCGTATAGGCATTCACCTCTTTGGGGATTCCGGCATAGATTGACGCCTGGCGACCAGTATTCTGCCCCTGACCCCCCTGAATCACGTTCCCCATGATAACTTCGTCTACCCTTACTTCCTGTAGGGAATCCCCCCAGTCAAAACCCTTTTTCTCCAGCTCAATCAGACCCACGTCCTTGAGTGCCTCAGGCGCGTAGCTTAACACCTCAGGGTCTCTCTTCGGTTTCAAGCCCGCTCTCTTGAGCGCCTCCTTGATAACGATACTGCCCAGCTTCACCACCGGGACATCCTGCAGCGCTCCCCCATAGTTACCTATCGCTGTCCTGACACCACTGACAATTACAGCCTCGCTCATTAATTTCCTCCTTTTAACCGGTTTTGCGATATTAAGTATCCAGTCTTAATTTAGATATGCCCCAGTTTCACCCTCTAAAAGGTGAATAAGCTGGCGCCGCCGCTTACCTCAATAGCCTCACCGGTGAGGTAGCTTGATTCCTCAGAAGCCAGGAAAACAAGCACATTGCTGAGCTCCTGAGGGTTACCCGCCCGGCGTATGGCCATACGCTTGATGATACGCTCCTGGAACTCCGGGGCTACCTCGTAGAAGCTGCCCCCATCGAAGACCCCAAGCACAATGGCGTTACAGGTGACACCCTTACGGGCGCCCTCCAGAGCCACCGTCTTGGTAAGACCAATCAGGCCGGCCTTGGTAGTGGCATAGCTGCACTGGCCGGCACCCCCCATGGTACCCGTGATTGAGGAGATGTTGATGATACGGCCCCAGCCCCTCCCCAGCATACCCGGTATACAGCACTTGATGGTATTGAAAGCCCCGGTCAGGTTGACACTCAGGTCCCGGTCCCAGTCTTCCTTGCTCATTCTGGCGATGGTAACCGCCCGCACAATGCCGAAAGCGGCGTTATTGACCAGGATATCAACGGGACCCAGCTCATCCTCCACTCTCTTAACACCTGCCTGAACCTCATCCAGGTCCGCCACGTCCATCTTGACCGCCAGTGCCCTCCTCCCCATCGCCTGGATTTCCCTGACCACCCCTTCCGCCTTCTCCAGGTGGCTGTGCCCGATAACCGCCACATCGCAGCCAGCTCCGGCGAGAGACAGGCAGTGCACCCTCCCCAACCCGCCAGAACCACCCGTAACCACAGCTACTTTACCTTCTAGACTCATAACCGTTCTCCTTTGCCATTTCAGATTAGAACTACGGAGAAAAACACAGGTTAATACTAGCTTTTAACTATAACGGCTGGCTGAGAACTGCCAGCACAACGGACTGAATTTGTTTAATAGTCGTAAAATCCCCTGCCCGCCTTTCGCCCCAGCCAGCCGGCGGCAACCATCTTCCTGAGCAATGTCGGGGCGGCATACTGGGCATCCCTGAACTCGTCGTAGATGCCATTGGCGATAAAAAGGATTGTATCCAGCCCGACCAGGTCAGCCAGGGCCAGCGGTCCCATCGGGTGGTTCAAACCCAGAGTCATACCGGTATCAATGTCCTCTCTGGCGGCAACGCCAGACTCCAGCATCCGGATAGCATTAAGGATTTGCGGTACCATGAGACGGTTGACAATAAAGCCCGGAGCATCCTGAGCAATGACAATCGTTTTACCCACGGACTTACCGAAGTTCTTGCCCGCTTCAAGGGTCTCTTCACTGGTAGCGACCGTCCTGACTATTTCCAGAAGTTTCATAACCGGCACCGGATTAAAGAAGTGCAGTCCCAATACCTTATCCGGCCTTTTCGTGGCCACTGCCATGTCAATGATGGAGAGGCAGGAGGTATTGGTAGCCAGAATGGCCTGTTTGGGGCAGGCCTTATCCAGCTCGCCAAATACCTTCTTCTTCAAATCAATATTCTCAATGGCAGCCTCTATGACCAGGTCGCAATCACCGAAATCCCCGGTATCAGTGGTGCCCTCAATCCGAGCCAGGGTGTTGTCCCTGTCCTGCTGGGTAATTCTCTCTTTCTGCACACTCCTGGTCAACGAAGCATCAATTGAAGCCAGCCCTCTTTTCAGGAGTTCATCATTGATTTCCGAGACTATTACCGCATAGCCCGATTGGGCACATACCTGAGCAATGCCACCACCCATCTGCCCACAGCCGACCACCCCGACCTTTTTGATTTCCATGAGATATTACTACCTTCTCAACAATGTGAATATTACCGGTTTCACTAAACCAAACACCGATGTAGATTTTAACACAAGGCTTATTTTGCGTCAAAGCCAGAGGGCTTGACAGAGAGAGGTCTTACTGCTTGATGAACCCACCGCCAACCTTGTTCATCGGCATGGAGAACATCCTGGACGGGGCGGTTGTGTCTAACGAGGGCGAAATGGCGACCATAGATGTGAATGGTGCTATTATAGAAGCTCTCGCTGATTACGCCACCTTTAAAGCTATCAATATCCATATCATCAAGCAGCATTGACAGCCTGATTTAATTAGTGCTATATTTCTGTTTGCTGGCAGCGTAGCTCAGTGGTAGAGCAGGGGACTCATAAGCCCTTGGTCGCTGGTTCAAATCCAGCCGCTGCCACCACAAGCGTGAGCGACTAGGAGACTTCTCCGGAGCTCAAAGCTAGAGCGAAGCTAAGAGCAACCAGGAGACTCGTAAAAAACAATAAGGGACCGACCGCAATGAAAGGTGAAACATAATCAAAAAGCTGTCACTCTGCAGGATCTGCTGGATGGGTTCCTGTTTTCCCTCCAGGCGGAAGGTCGCTCCCCCAAGACCAATGAGTCTTACTCCAAATATCTAAAAGTTCTGGTAAGCTACTCCAAAAACCAGTCCTGGCCGGAACGCGTTGACCAGCTGGAAGTAAGGCACTTCAGAGAATTCCTTACCTGGGTCGCAACGCGCACTTACGAATTTACGACCGGGAACAATGCTCGGAGAATCGCCTTGCCCCGAGCCTCAAAAGCCTGGCGCTACTATAAGGCGGTCAGGCGCCTGTTTAACTGGAGCGTCGAAGAAGGTCTTATTGAGGAAAATCCTATAAAAGGACTCCGTTACAAGACGCCCCCACCACCCCCAATTGAGCCCTATAGCCTTGACGAACTGAAAAGGTTCCTGGCCGTCTGCGAACTCGACATCAAGAGCGGGGCACGTTTTGGCGGCCTACGCAACAAGGGGATGCTTCTCCTGTTCCTTGACTCAGGATTGCGTTCAAGCGAACTGGCATTTCTCCGCCTTTCTGATATAGATTTAGAGCAGAGGCTGGTTCGGGTAATGGGCAAAGGGAGCAAGATAGGTATTTGTCCGTTTTCGCCGAAAACGTCCAAGGCCATCTGGTTTTACCTGCTGGAGAGGAAGAAACGCGCCAAGTGCGACGCCTTATGGATAACTGAGGAAGGCAGGCAGTTTACCGTGGCTGGCATCAACTCGTGGTTCGTTCGTCTGAAACAGCGCGCCGGAGTAAATGGAACTGGCCGCATGCACCGGCTGCGGCATACGGCCGCACTCCAATATCTCCGTGGTGCCAAGGACTCATTCCTGCTCCAGCTATTCCTGAGGCATGAAGACCTCACGATGAGCCGTCGGTATACACAGGGCTTAAAACAGGAAGAGGCTATAGAGGCTCATCGTAATGGGGCCAGCCCTGTAGAGGGGCTGGGACTCGGTTAAATAAGTTATTCAGGGGGTGTGATATGGTTAATGACTCGCCATATGAATGCGAGGAATGCTTGGATGGAATACTTTGGCCGCGCGGAGAATGCCCGGAGTGTGGCCCGCGCTTCCGCAGGGAAGGTCGACCAAAGCGCGAGGAACGCAGGCAGTGGGAACAAGAAGTGAAGACCCGGATTTCCTCCGGCGATTTTCAGGAAATGATAACCCTTGCCCGTAAAAGCCTTACCATTCCCGAGAATGGGATGTCGCCGGAAGATGCGTATGCCTTCCTCTGGGCGGTTCACTTCGGTGCCTGGTGCAACTATAGCTGGTCGCT
>CAYWRT010000150.1:0-5455 GCA_964460815.1 uncultured Dehalococcoidaceae bacterium | reverse complement strand
ATACCCACTCAACCCCCAGAACATTGCGCCCGTAACCGCTGGTAGAGACCATGGTATGCTGGCAGCCGTGATGGCAGCACGAAGCCGCGATTACGCCAGCGCTATAGCCGACTCCTATCCGGCCGGTATAGAGGCCATACCTGGCCGCTTCCAGTTGCAGCCTGTATACGGAAACGTAAGGCTCGACCACGGCCCGCATATTCTTGGCATCAATTTCCAGAATACGGTTCATCCTTCTCAGGTCCAGGATGATACCCTTCTCGCTCTCAAGGGCGAGAGACAGGTACTCAAAACCCGAGGAGAAGGCTTTAAACAGGATGCCGTATTTATTGCACACCTTCACTATGGCCGAAATTTCCCCGGTATTTGCCGGCAGCAGCACCGCCGCCGGTCGTACCGAGTGTTTTTCATCGAAGAAAAACTTGTTTCCCCATACCTGGTTGTAGGTATCCAGGATTACCGGTTCCTGCGTTATGTATTCCGCACCGACAATATCCTCCAGGGCCTGGTATGCCTCTTGAGCTAATTTCACTTTGAAGCCTCTTGCCTGGTTATTAACAGCCCCACTAAATTACCTTCACTGCACTGAAAGGGAAGGGGAATAAGCGGAAACATTCATACCCGGCTATAAATTTTCTTCTTTCCCGAAAGATGGTGGCACGTAATCACCTTCTTTAGGATAATCAGGATACTCAGGCGGTATGTAGGCTGACCAGTCCGCCACCGTATTGGGGTCCAACATCTTCTTTATCTTCCGCAGCCAGACATCATAATTGTCGTAGAGATGTCCCCAGTTCTGGTGGACATGGGTGACCGGCTCTATTTGAAGGCAGCCGCCCCGTGAGGCGATGCCGAATCTGCGGAACTTGCCCTGGGGGTCAAACAGCTCATTCATAAAATCGCGGGCCGCCTTGAGAGAAGCCGGGTCATAGGGGTCAAACAGGGCGACGGATATGCCCTGGGCTCCTATAGAGAGGTTCTCCTCCGGCCGCCAGGTCACCGGCCTCTCGCCGCCCCCACGGCTGAAGAATGCCCCCTGCCGCTCATAAACTTCGGCTACCTCTCCTTCCTGTTGCGACAGTTTTCTCAGCATATCTGGGGAGCCATCGGGACTGGA
Source organism: uncultured Dehalococcoidaceae bacterium (assembly GCA_964460815.1). Taxonomy (GTDB): domain Bacteria; phylum Chloroflexota; class Dehalococcoidia; order Dehalococcoidales; family RBG-16-60-22; genus CAYWRT01. Next base: position 4,338 of record CAYWRT010000150.1, on the reverse strand, counting down.
AGATGATGGCAGGAAGTCGCCGGTGGTGCGGAAAAGCGATACGCCGGTAGACCATATCAGGTCTATGAAAGAGCGGGCAAGCCCCCTCGGTTCGTTAAACTGAGGTAAAAAGCAGCCGCCCCACTTTTCGGTGAGCGCCAGGACGCATTTCTCGCGGTACTCCAGCTCTCTGGCAGATTGACCGCCTATAACCAGTACCAGCGAGCGTTTGACCACATCTTCCATCTCCGGGTCTAGCTTTTGCATCATCGCCCATTCCTCGTCATTTCCTTCCGGAGGAATGGCTGTATTCAGCATGCTGATGGAAAAAGCGCATAATAACTCGGACTGAGCGAATCCGGCAGCGGCTTCCAGGGCAACGTCCAGGGTGGGGAAGGTGGCGATAAATATCTTATAGCCATCCGGCACCCTGTCCAGCTGCCCGTGTGACGGCGGTTCCCCCGGTTTTTTCGTCTGCTCCCACTCGGGGGGGCCGTACCAGGGATAGAGCTTGACGCTGGCTTTGGTGATAACACCGTGGCCGCCATTGGCTCCGGTTCTACCTCTCAGTATGCCCCTCAGGCTGAACCCCGGCCCGTCGGCAGAGAACAGCCCGCCGCCGCTCTCCCCCGTGCCCAGATTTAATATTTCTCCGGTGGGTAATACCCACTCAACCCCCAGAACATTGCGCCCGTAACCGCTGGTAAAAAGTATGGTGTGCTGTCCCCCATGATGGCAGCAGGAGGCGGCGATGACATTGGCGCTGTAGCCGACACCTATCCTGCCGGTGTAGAGGCCGTACCTGGCTGCTTCCAGTTGCAGCCTGTACGCCGAGACATAAGGCTCGACCACAGCCCGCATATTTTTGGCATCTATTTCTATGATGCGGTTCATCCTTCTCAGGTCGAGGAGGATGCTCTTCTCGCTCACAAGGTCGAGAGAGAGATACTCAAAACCCGAGGAGAAGGCTTTAAACAGGATGCCGTATCTATTGCACACCTTCACTATGGCCGAAATTTCCCCGGTATTTGCCGGCAGCAGCACCGCCGCCGGTCGTACCGAGTGTTTTTCATCGAAGAAAAACTTGTTTCCCCATACCTGGTTGTAGGTATCCAGGATTACCGGTTCCTGCGTTATGTATTCCGCACCGACAATATCCTCCAGGGCCTGGTATGCCTCTTGAGCTAATTTCACTTTGAAGCCTCTTGCCTGGTTATTAACAGCCCGACTAAATCGCTTTTTGAACAAGCTCTATAAAGTAGCCTTATTTATCTTCCGGTCAGCATCGTCTTAAATACTTCCAATCTACTCTTGAATTGCTCATGATTGTAAACCCGGGGGTCGAAGTTCTCCCATTCCATTAATAAAACGGGTATACCCAGTTCCTTTTTTATAGCGTTCTCAAATATTATGGCGTCGCCGGCGATAGAGCGACACCCAACGTGAAAGCGGTCCAGTACGCCGGCAACATTTAATCTCTGGCATTCTTCCACAATCATAAGGAGCCGTCTTGGCAGGCTTGTGTTCAGCGATATCTGTAAACCTATGGACATCCGAACATAAGGGTCTCTGGGTGTCTTCTCATAAGGTACGAAAAGGTTGGTATCTAAAGCCACTATAGCTATACCCATCTCAGCCACCAGGTGCTCCAGTCTCGGGTCGGCATGGTGCGAGGGAAGAATAGCCAGTATTCTCGGGGCTCCTTTCTCTACCACCCCCACCCCCTGCCTGACCCTCTCCTGCAATTCCTCACACAACGTGTTTATGGCATCAATTGCCTCCGGCAGAGTGTCCATACTCAGCGTCAACGAGTTCAAGCACATCCAGATGGTCTCGTGGCTGGCGTTTAGCGGCAACGGGTCACTGTTTTCAATTATGCCCCGTAATTTGCGCATAGCCGTATTCAAGGCTTTTCTGGCGTTTATTACCTCCGATAGCATGTCCTCCGTTATCTCAAAACCCACAACCTCCTGAACCCGGTCAACGAGTCTCCGCAGGCTTTTGGCGGATAAAGCAACAATTCGTTTGGTTGCCTTGGAATATTCCTTAAACTCTCTGTCCAGACAGGTGTCATAGCAGCATACAGGCATGTCATAAAGCTCATGAAGCAAATCAAGCGTCTTGGGAGACGTCTCGCACAGGTAACCTGAAGTTACCACCAGGTCAGGCCTTGGAACCAGGTCTGAGGCAACCAGCCCAAAAGTGGCCTTGACATTACTGCAATGAGCCACCACCCCGGCTTTGAGCCATTTCTTCTCCGCTGCCTCAAATACGGGGACTACTTTATCAAAGATGCAGCCAACTATCAGCAGGAAAGCCCAGCTATGGTGTACTGAAAACACGTCTTTGGATTCAGTCACCAGGGCGGCACCAATTGTCTCCCAGCCCGGTGCCATAAAGCCGTAGAGGACCCTGGCTTTTCCTTCCTCTCTGGCCAGCACGGTATTGACCAGCTCCAGTAAACACAAACGCAGGGCCTTGCGCACGCCCTCCAGCTCTATATCGTAATACTTAATGAGCCTTTGCCGGCCTCGCTCGATATCCTCGGCGGTTATTCCCAGCCTGTTGAACGCCTTCTCCACTCTGGGTAACTCCGACTTAATTTCCTGGGCTTTAAAGCCGCATAATTTAAGCAGTTCCATCATGATTAAATCACTCCCTTGGTTATCTCGATAAAAGCTTCTACGCGAGTCTTGAGTTGACCTGTATCGGCTGTGCCGTAGTCTGATTCCAGAATAAGCATCGGTATATTCTGCTCTCCCATCTTTTCGGCAAAAAAGTATGACTCAGCGTCGTAAGTCTCGCAGCATAGCAACTCGTACCATATTACGCCGGATACGTTGAAGTCCTTAATTAGTTTAAGCGCAAAATCGAGCCTCTTTCTGGCTGAGTTTCTCATGAAGGCACAGGGTACTCTATCCACCAGATATCCTCTGGCCAGAGATTGAAATAAATCGCCTTTATTTTCGATTTCATGCCAGTAATACCTGATACCCTCGCACAGCTCTTCGATGACAATCTCACCACCAGCCGCCTCCACTAGTTCCAGGATTCTGTAATCGCCGTAGCCAATGTTTGGCCCGATTAGTAGAATTCTCGGTGCGTTTGTTTTAGAATCCGGTTGTTTATCCTCAAGTTCACGATAAACAGTATCTAATACATCAACCATAAAAGCCGGGTCAGCATAGAAAGAGGCATGATTCAATTTGACGAAGTCCAAAGCACTGAGCAGCAGGGGGGAGCTACGGCGTATCAGACTTATCTTCCTCAGGAGTTCTCTCATCCTGTTATAAAGGTCGATGGCTCTACCTAGTCTCTCACTGGTTATTTCATTTCCCGTAAATGCCTGAAGCCTGTCCTTGAGCGCTCTTAACCTATTGACATAGTATTCAAGTTCGAAGTCATTTTCGTATTGATGTGGAATGCCTAACTTAAATATCTCCAGGTCGCCGTCATATTCCCATACTTCGGCTACCTTCTTCAGGTGCTGGCAGGTGACCGGTGCTACCAGCATGTCTATCATACCGTAATACGGATTACTCTTTAGCAGCCTCTCTCCAATCTGAGCCCTGGCAAAGGGGCAAATGACCTGTGGTACCACTGACAGCGCCGCATTGGCTGTATGGAAACTGCCGCCATGGATAAGGCATAATGGCACGGCTCCAGAGGCATAAATTATTTCCTCCGGTACGTAATTTCCGGGGAAGTAGCCTATTATCTTAACCCCGTTCTTCCTGGCATCGCCTAATTGTGCCGGTCTGTCCCTCAAATGCGTGGCTAAACGTGTTTCCTCCATCGAATTCCTCGCTAAATTCAGATTTACCAGCCGTATCTGGAATGCTATAAGCTGCCTGGTTTCGTTCAATTACGAGAGAGCAGTTGTGTGTTGCCAGCCTTTATCGCACGAATTGACCATGTGTATTTTAACTAGCCTGATTCTTCTAGTCAAGGTTGCGGTGGTTCCGTTTTGTTTTGGTTGATTTCATAGGCTCTCTCCCCTGGCCCTCCTTCGCTGATTATCTTTTCCCACCCTGCCGCCCAGCATCATCTGTGGCTTATCCCGTAAGTGTATTCCCCACCCCCCCCCACGTGGTATTAACTTTTTTCTTTCTTATCTTTTCCCACCCTGCCACCCTCGTATCATCAGAGGCTTAGCCCGTGGGGGAAATCCCCCTTAGTCCCCCTTTGCAAAAGGGGGACAACGCTTCTTGCACGATGGGTCGTCTCCCTTTAACAAAGGGAGACCGAGAGGGATTTTTAACGCTCTCAACCGTAGGTGAGCCGAGGGCGGGTTCGGGTGGGAGGAAAAAAGCTGTGGTGGGGGGCTTGGGGTGGGGCAAACAACCGCCAGCCAAATGC
>CAYWRT010000149.1:0-5464 GCA_964460815.1 uncultured Dehalococcoidaceae bacterium | reverse complement strand
TATCCGGGTCGGGCAGGGCCACCATGTCGCTCTCGTCGATGCGGGCAAATCCCTGAATTGACGACCCGTCAAAGCCCATGCCTTCCTCCAGAGCCCCCTCCAGTTCCTCCACGGTGATGGCGAAGCTCTTGAGAATACCCAGAATGTCGGTAAACCACAGCCTGATGAACTTGACATCGTGTTCTTTAGCCATCTTCAGGACATAATCCTTAGCCTCTTCTTTGCTTCTGTTTGTCATTGTCGCCTCCTCTTATTATAATATTCGTTTATATAAAATTAAGCCATAAATTATCAATTTTTTTAATTGTCTAGATTGCGTTTTCATCTCTATCGCCGGTCCGGACACGCACCACGCCCTCCACCGGCAGGACAAAAATCTTGCCGTCACCTGTCTCACCCGTCCTGGCGTTCCTGACGATGGCGTCTATGGCCACGGTTACATCTTCATCGAGTACCACAAGCTCAAGCTTTAGTTTGGGCAGCAGTTCCACCCGGTATTCACCCACCCGCCATTGCAATGGTATTCCCTTTTGTTTACCCCGGCCACTTACCTCGCTGACGGTCATACCGAAATAACTTTTCTCTTCAAGAGCCTCCTTGACAGCCTTAAACCTTTCTTCACGGATAATGGCCTCTATTTTCTTCATCGCAGTAACCCTCCGTAAGCCCTCTCACCGTGCTGGGAGAGGTCCAGCCCGACTGTTTCTTCCTTTTGCCCCACTCTCAACCCGATGACAACATCGATCAGTTTGCCCAGAATCCAGGTTACCACGAAGGCATAGGCACCAACCGCGACAACGCCGATAAATTGCTTAAGGAGCTGTGCTCCGTTACCGGCCAGCAGACCATCGGCCCCGGCGGAATTGACCGCCAGGGTGGCGAATATGCCGGTTGCCAGCATTCCCAAGATACCCCCCACGCCATGAACAGCAAAGACATCCAGAGAGTCGTCGAAGTTGAGTTTTGTTTTTAATAATAGCATGATATAGTAGCAAGCAATAGCCGCCGCGATGCCTATTGGGATACCCTCCAGAGGTGTCACAAAACCAGCGGCTGGAGTTACAGTAGCCAGCCCGGCAATAGCCCCAGTGACGGTGCCAAGGACAGTCGGACGGCGGTGAACCCAGCCGGTTATCATCCAGGTTAAGGCGGCCGCAGCCGCCGCAGTATTGGTAGCGACAAAGGCACTGGCGGCCAGGCCATCGGATGCCAAGGCGCTGCCGGCATTAAAACCAAACCAGCCGAACCAGAGCAGACCGGCACCAAGTACCACCATGGGAATATTATTAGCCTCCATCGGCTCCTGGGGGAAACCCCGGCGCCGGCCCAATAATAAGACAAGGGCCAGAGCCGAGACACCAGCATTGATATGAACAACGGCGCCACCAGCGAAGTCAAGAACACCAAGACCAGCCAGCCAGCCGCCATTACCCCAAACCCAGTGGGCCACCGGACAATAAACTACGGTCATCCATAGAACTGCGAAGACAAGAAGAGCCCCAAACTTGATTCGCTCCACGACAGCGCCAGTGATTAAGGCTACCGTGATAATGGCAAACATGGCCTGAAATATCATAAAAGCCAGGTGAGGCACCGTGCTGGCATAAACAGATGAGGGCTCTTGCCCCACACCCGCCAGACCGACAAAATCGAGTCCCCCGATAAAACTACCACTGTCAGAGCCGAAACCCAGGCTGTAGCCGTAGAGCACCCACAGTATCCCGACCAGGCCCAGACACACAAAGCTCATCATAATCGTAGACAGGATATTTTTCCGCCTGACCATGCCACCATAAAACAGAGCCACACCGGGGGTCATCAGCATAACCAGTGCTGATGATATCAGAATCCAGGCGGTGTCACCGGTGTTGATAGACATCTTGAGCCTCCCGTTGGTTCAGATATCTTCATTATAAGAGACTAATATTACGAACAGATTACAGACAGGTTAAATTCGTGTTACGGTAGAAGCGTCGGCTCTACACCCTTTCTGAATCTGTAGCCGATGTTTCTCACCGTTTCAATGAAGGTGTGTTTGGGGTCCTCAACCTTGCTTCTGAGTCTCCGCACGTGCACATCCACAGTTCTATCACCACCATAATAGTCATAGCCCCAGACTTTGTTGAGCAGGGCTTCGCGAGTGTAGACACGACCCCTGTTGCTGGCCATCAGCTTGAGCAGTTCATACTCCTTAAAGGTTAGCTCTATCACCCTGCCTTCTACTGTAACCTCGCATTTGGCGAGGTCTATGGTTAAGCCTTCACATTTAATCAGTTCATCGCTGCTCATGTTTCTGGTTTTATGGAGAAGCCGATTTATCCTTAATACGAGTTCTTTAGCATCGTACGGACTGGTCAGAAAATCGTCGATATCAAATTGATTATCAATGCCAGCCAGCCTCTCCCCGTGGATTAGAGCGATGACTGGCAAGCGTCTTTCCTTTTTCAGGCTCCGTATTAGCTCCAGTATTTCCGTATCCGGTAAATTCCCGTCCATCTCGAAGAGGAGGACATCAGGTTGCCGCCTGGCTATAGCCTCCCTGACACCATTATTATAAGAGGTAAACGAGCAAACCAGACCGTTGCGCTCAAGGCTGTGGCCGAGGCCTGTCAACTTTTTACTTTCCGGTGTCATTATCAGCAGGCGCAGCATCACCAAACTCCTATTAATAGGTATAAAGCCTTCCGTACGGCCGGAGCCAGCGCGGGAACAGCTTTATGAATTTATGCTCCAGTATTTCCCCGGTATCATAGCCAAAGTGGTCAGCGAACTCACCAACGAATTGTTGCAGAATATGAAAGTCGTTCTCTTCCAGTTCGGCAATACCAACCTCCCTGCCCAGTTGATACTCCTCAACATTACCTCTCAGGTAGATAGCGCCGCCGTGCATGCCGGTGCCGATGAACCGCGCTTTATGATGCTCGCCTTCACCGAGGTTCAAGCCCAGAAGAATCATAATGCCTCCGGCCATATACTCGCCGAGGAAGTCCTGGGCAGTGCCGCCGATAACGAGTACCGGCTTCTTGCCCTGGTACTCCTTCATATGAATGCCCGCCCGATAACCGACGCTTTCCTTTATGAAGATTTTGCCGCCTCGGGCTGACAGACCAATAATATCCCCGGCGTGCCCGTGAACAACTATCTCTCCCTCATTCATGGTATTGCCACAGCCGTCCTGAGCATTGCCATGTACGCTAATTCTCGGGCCATTCATAAACGCACCCAGGTCATTACCCGGGGTGCCAAATATCTCAAGCTCCACCGGCTTATCCAGGTCGGTGCCGATATACCTTTGCCCGTGAACGTTATAGAGTTCAATCTTTCGGGCACCATTCGAGGTCGCCTCTCTCAGGGCAGTATTAAGCTCCCGATAGTAAACGCCGGCAGCATCTATCTTAACTACAGAGTTCTTCCTGTCTGTCATTCCTAGCTCCCGGCCATTCTTACGCCCAGTATTTCGAGTTCGGTATCGGATAGCCCAACACCCCTTAAGTGCAGGCGGTTGCCCCGCAGACTCTCCAGAGCGTTGACGCCAAGGCCGCCCAGTATATCCTTAAGCTCAAGGCTCCAGCCCCGGAGCAGGTTCGCCAGCCGGCGGGCACCGATATCCGGGTTGACTCGCTTGGTCAGGCGAAGGTCGGTGGTACAGATACCCCAGGCACACTTGCCGGTGTGGCACTGCTGGCAGACATGGCAGCCCAGGGCAATGAGAGCGGATGTCCCGATATAGACGGCGTCAGCCCCCAGGGCAATTGCCTTGGCCACATCACCACTGCTTCTTATCCCACCGGAGACCACGATAGAGGCCTGGTTGCGTATACCCTCCTGCCTTAACCGGCTGTCCACCGAAGCCAGCGCCAGCTCAATCGGAATGCCGACGTTGTCGCGAATAACCTTGGGCGCCGCCCCGGTGGCCCCGCGAAGTCCATCGAGGACAATAATATCGGCACCGCCCCTTACCATACCGCTGGCAATAGCGGCTGAGTTGTGAACGGCGGCAATCTTCACCGATATTGGCTTGGTGTAGTTGGTTGCCTCCTTCAGGGCATAGATAAGCTGCGCCAGGTCCTCAATGGAGTAGATGTCATGCTGCGGCGCCGGCGATATGGCATCAGTCCCTTGAGGAATCATCCTGGTTAAAGACACCTCACGGCTTACTTTCTCACCGGGAAGGTGTCCGCCAATTCCAGGCTTGGCTCCCTGGCCGATTTTAATCTCGATTACTCTGGCGGCATCCAGGTAATCGGCATGAACGCCGAAGCGCCCAGAAGCCACCTGGACAATGGTATTGCCTCCATAACGGTACAGGCTGGGGTGAAGCCCACCTTCGCCGGTATTCCATAGCGTACCCATTTCCGTGGCTGCCCTGGCGAGGGACTCATGCACATTTAGGCTTACCGCCCCGTAGGACATGGCGGCAAACATGACCGGGACTTCCAGCTTGACCTGGGGAGTTAATTCCGTTTCCAGATTTGCTGTTTCCGGCTCGAGTTCCAGCCGGTCGGGCTTACGTCCCAGATAGGTGGTCAGCTCCATGGGCTCACGGAGCGGGTCAATAGAGGGGTTGGTTACCTGGCTGGCGTTAAGCACCAGATGGTCCCAGTAAATGCGCTGTCCCTTATCATCACCCATTCCGGTAAGGAGCACCCCACCACTTTCGGCTTGCCTGATGATGTCCTCAATAACCTCGGGTCGCCAGTTATAGTTGTCCCGGTATTCCTGCGGATTTCGACTGATTGTTAGCGCCCGGGTGGGGCAAAAGAGTACGCAGCGCTGGCAGCCGACGCAGTTTTCCTCACGGCTCCTCACCTCGTCATCCTCAGCATCATAGTAATGCGCCTCAAACGAGCACTGGTTGACACAGACCTGGCACTGGATACAGCGCTCCGGGTCTCGCTTTATTAAGAATTTTGGCGCTATATAAGTCTTCATCATCTCCCTCCTCCCTACATCCGTACCGGTATTCCCTGCTGGGCCAGGTATTTCTTGGTGTCACGGATGGAGTAGGTTCCATAATGGAAGATACTGGCCGCCAGGACAGCATCGGCTTTACCCAGCACCAGCACCTGATGTAAGCTTTCCAGATTGCCGGCACCACCACTGGCGATGACCGGCACATTCACTGCCTCAGAGATGGCACGGGTAAGCGCGGTGTCATATCCTGCCCGGTGACCATCGGCATCCATACTGGTAAGCAATAATTCGCCAGCCCCAAGCGCTACCGCCTGTCTTGCCCATTCGAGGGCATCAATCCCGGCAGGCTCCTGGCCGCTGTGGGTGTAGACCTCCCAAGCGGGCTGGCTGACTCCATTCACTCGTTTGGCATCTATCGCCACCACGATGCACTGGCTGCCGAATTTACTGGCGGCTTCTCTAATCAGGCCGGGATTAAGTACCGCCGCCGTGTTGATAGAGACCTTGTCCGCACCAGCCAGCAACATGCGTCGCATATCGTTGTTGCTGC
>CAYWRT010000148.1:0-5502 GCA_964460815.1 uncultured Dehalococcoidaceae bacterium | reverse complement strand
CTACAGGGGCCCGCTGCTGCACCGAACGGTTCGGGTGGACTTAGAGTGATTTCAATTCTAACGTCATTTGGAAAGTCTAGTGATTTGCCATCTTTTATCATGTAAACTCGATTCTGCAACTGATATGTTAGCATAACAGTATTATCCTTCCTTCCCTAGATTATCAAACGGTGCCAGATTCAATTTGCCAAAGCCTTTTCCAGCTCACTTTTCAGGTGCTCAGGTCTGGTGCCTGTATCTATTATGTCCCAGGGCAGTTTCTGTGAGGTATCCCACCTCTGGTTAGCGTAGAAATCAACGTCCAGACGGTATTTTTCTGAGGCCTTTCGCCAGCCGGATAGTGATACCTCTTCAGTATTGGCCAGGACCTCAGCTACTCTGGCATCGCCCCGCGCCAGCACACCCTGAACCTGACTCCAGGCGGGGCTTTCGGCTTTGACCCTGATTCCTTTTGGCGGCAGGCTCTTTTTAAGTCGGGACAGGCGGCGGTTGAGCACGGGCAGGGGGGCCATGGGTAACCACTGGAAGGGAGTACCTGCCTTGGGCACGAAGGGAGCCATATTCAGGCTGATGCGGGTACCGCTTTGATGCCTGTCAATTATGTCTTTGACAGCCAGGGTCATTCTGATGATGTCTTCAACATCCTCATCGGTCTCCGTAGGCAAGCCGAGCATGAAATAGAGCTTGAGTTGCTTGAGGCGCTGCCCGGCGACCTTGCCCACTACTTCCAGAATTTCGCTGTCGGAGATGCCCTTTCTTATAAACTGGCGCAATCGCGGTGAGCCTGCCTCCGGGGCTATGGTGATAGTCTGCACCTTACCTTTAGAAAGTTCGCTTAATATATCACCGGAGAGAGAACCTATCCGCAGTGAGCTGATAGATAGCCCGGCTCCCATCCGGCGCAGACTGACCAGTATCTCCTTAATCTGGGGGTGGTCGGCAACGGCTGGCCCGACTAGCCCGATGCGTCTTCTATAACGGAGTCCCTGCCTGGCGTGCTCGATTAGCCTGTCCACGGAACGAAAGCGTACGGGGGCAAAGGCGGTATTTACCAGACAGAAGCGACAGCCCCGGTGGCAGCCCCGCTCCACCTCAATAAGATATAAATCACCCAGCTCCGTATCAGGGGTGAGTATAACCGAGGTAGTGGCGAAGTTGTCCAGGTTCCTGGCCCACTGGCGGGCTACGGGAGTTCCAGAAAAATATGCGGGCACATAGATGCCGGGCAGCGGAGCCAGTGCCTTTAGCAGTTTGTCCCGCCGGCTGCCAGTGCCCTCAAACAGTACCGGGAGTACGGCGGGCAGTATTGGCTCGGCCTCACCGATGCCAAGGCAATCAAAGAATGGGGATAGGGGGGTGGGGTTGGCGGTGATGCCGGGGCCACCGGCGATAATCAGGGGGTGCCTTTCGTCACGAGCGGCGGCATATAAAGGTATACCGCCGGCTTTAAGGATTGATACCACGTTGAAGTAGTCCAGTTCGTAGGAAACCGAGAAGGCCAGGACAGCAAAGTCGGTGAGTGGTCGCCGTGATTCCAGTGATAAAGGGGGGTTCTTATCCCCTTTTTCCCAGAAGACACGTTCGCAGACAACGTGAGAGTGGCTATTTAATAGACCGTAGATAGCCTGGATTCCCAGATTGGACATGCCAAGGTAGTAGGAGTTTGGGTAGATGAGGGCTATTGGCAATCTCCCGCCCCAGTCCTTGACAATCGTGCCTTTTTCTCGGGAAAGTTGTGCGCCGAACCGGGACTTTAACGCCCTGGTTTTTCTGGTTTTATCCCTCATCAGCTTATTCTGGTGACCGCCGTTTATTTCCAGCAGTCTTTCAGGAACCGCGTGTTCATATGTATTATCCTGTCGGCAGAATCTCTTAGTTGTCGGGAAGTACCCTGTTTGCCGAATAAAGCCACCTCAACGTGCTTCCCATTATCCTTGACTGCCTGCACGGCGCCGGCGTAGTCATTATCGCCGGCAACGAGAATAGCCACATCGTAATTGTTTTTAAAGTTATGGGTTATCATGTCGGTGGCTAGCTGGACGTCGGTACCTTTTTCATAGGGCGGCACGCTGGGCCAGTTGGTATAAACCAGGCGTCCCAGGCGCAGTTCGGAATAGGGTATCGCGTTAACGCCGGCGAAAAATGCCTGCTGCTGTTTATAGCGCTCCGGCTCCTGTTTCTGTCCCACTTTAGCATTGTAGTAATAGATTCTGATTAACTGGCGCCGCCCCAGCAGTTTACGGCAGAATTTGCCGATATCAAGGTCCGTCCTGCCGAAGTGGTTCTTCAGAGAATGGTACAGGTTACTCCCATCAATAAATATCATCACCCTGTCCGGCATAACTTGCCTCCTTCGTCCCCGTCAATGGGAACCCCCTTACTTCTTATTATATAGCCTTTGTGTCAGGATTGCGACCTGATTCAGGGTTCGGTTGCGGGCGACTGAATACGAATGCTATAATTGGCGAGTAAAATACCTTATATTGAGAAGCAACGGGGGTTCATAATGAAGCTTGGTCGTGAAGAAGTGCTGCATATCGCTCGCCTGGCCCGGGTTGCCCTGACCGAGTCGGAGATTAACCGGCTCAGCGAGCAACTGTCTCATCTTCTGGAGCACTTCGAGGCATTGCAGCAGGTGGATACCACCGATGTCCCCCCCACCGCCCAGTCCATTGACCTCCAGAGTGTCGTCAGGGATGATGAAGCGGCACCCTCTTTCCCGGCGGATGATATTCTGGCCAATGCGCCGCGTAGAGAGGGGGACTGCTTTAGAGTTCGGGCGGTGCTTGAGCAGTGAATTCAGGGGAGGTTAAAGTGAAGATGGAGAAAACATTTGGTATCGTTCCTGCCTCATCGGGGCCTTATATTTTTATCCTGATTATAAGTCTGATTCTTGTTTGCGTTATCGCCCTGTTTGTCTTCATCGGTTATTCATCGCGCCATGTCAGTTTTGGGGTCAGCGACGAAGGGTTGCGCATCAGGGGTGGCCTGTACGGAAGGCTCATACCCAGGGGTGACGTAGTTGCGGAAGAGGTGAAGGTCATTAATTTGAATATAGACTCTGATTATAAACCGAAAAGAAGGACCAACGGCATCGGCTTGCCCGGCTATGCCGAGGGCTGGTTCAAGCTGAAAAACGATGAGAAAGCCCTGATGTTTGTCACCGAGCGTTCCAGCGTGGTCTATATACCAACCAGGAAGGACTACTCAGTGCTGTTGAGTGTCAGAGAAGCCGAGGAATTTGCGGAACTAATAAAACACTGGGAATAAGGCAGGTAAATACCGGTATGCGACTTACCATTCATGAGGCGAGCCGTCTGCTCAGGAGCCAGCAGCTTTCTTCGGTTGAGCTGACCCGGGCTTATCTTGAGCGCATCCAGCAGGTTGAACCAAAGGTTCATGCTCTGGTGACGGTCACTGATGACCTGGCTCTGGAGCAGGCCCGGAGGGCTGATGAGCTCATAGCGGCCGGCAATACCGGTCCGCTTACCGGTATCCCGATTGTCATTAAAGACGTTATGTGTACCAAGGGGATACGGACAACGTGCTCGTCAAAGATGCTTCAGAATTTTGTGCCTCCCTATGATGCCACTGTGGTTGAGAAAATAAACGCACATAATATGGTTACTTTGGGCAAAGCTAATATGGACGAATTTGCCATGGGTTCGTCAACGGAGAATTCAGCCTTTTTTGTTACCTGCAATCCCTGGGACCTGGGCCGCGTGCCCGGTGGCAGCAGCGGTGGTTCGGCGGTGGCGGTGGCTGCCGGCGAAGCCGTCTGCGCCCTGGGCTCGGATACCGGCGGCAGTATCCGCCAGCCGGCGGGGTTTTGCAGCGTTGTCGGCCTGAAACCCACCTACGGACGGGTGAGCCGCTACGGGCTGGTCGCCTTTGCCAGTTCCCTTGACCAGATTGGCCCCCTGACACAGGATGTTACTGATTGTGCCCTCCTGCTCAATGCCATCGCCGGCGCTGACAGCCGGGACTCCACTTCGGTTCCTCAGCCGGTGCCCGATTATACCCGGAGCCTGACGGCTGATTTGAAAGGGCTCCGCCTCGGCGTCCCCAGGGAGTATTTTGTGGAGGGGATGCAGGCAGAGGTAGGGGCCGCGATAAGAGCCGCTATCGGCAAGCTTGAAGAACTGGGGGCGGTGGTGGATTGGGAGGTATCGCTCCCCCACACCCCCCATGCCCTGGCGGTCTATTATATCATTGCTCCGTCTGAGGCTTCGGCTAACCTGGCCCGGTATGATGGTGTTAAATACGGCTTCTCCTATGAAGCCGATACCATGTGGGAGTCGATGGAAAAGACGCGGGGGTATGGTTTTGGCCCCGAGGTGAAGCGGCGCATCATGCTGGGCACCTATGCCCTCTCCGCCGGCTATTACGATGCCTGGTATCTCAAAGCCCAGAAGGTACGCACCCTGATAAGGCGTGAGTTTAATGAAGCCTTTGAAAAGTATGATGCTCTGGTGACCCCCACCTCCCCCACCGTCCCCTTTAAAATAGGGGAGAAGATGGACGACCCGCTCCAGATGTACCTGAGCGATGTCTGCACCCTGCCCATAAATATTGCCGGTGTGCCCGGCATCTCCGTCCCGGCTGGCTTTGCCGACGGACTGCCCATAGGCATGCAGATTATCGGCAAGCCCTTTGCCGAGGAGACCATCCTGAAAGTCGCCTACGCCTACGAGCAGGCCACCGAGTGGCACAAGAGGAAGCCAAATATATAGTTCTGTAGGGGTCGTAAACATGAATAGCAGTAAATTTAATTGGAGTAGTTTAAATCCTCTACAATTAGGAAAATGTGCAGAATACCTAGTTAGAATGGAATTTCTTCTTTCTGGATTTCATGTCTACTCCTCAGAGGTGGATGACCATGGCGTAGACCTTGCAGTCTGTAGAAAGGACAGCGATAAATATTACGACATTCAAGTCAGGTCTGTCCGTAACCTAAACTACATCTTTTTCCCAAAGGATAAATTCGCTCTCCATACAAACCTGTTTATGGCAGTTGTTCTTTTCTTTGATGGCGAGTCTCCCCAATTCTACCTGATCCCATCAGTTGCTTGGCTGAAACCTAATAAACTTCTGGCTAGCCGTGATTATCCTGGCAGGAAAAGCAAAGCAGAGTGGGGGCTAAATCTATCTCAAAAGAATCTACCCTTGTTGCTCCCCTTTGCATTTGACAAAGTAGTTCAGGAGCTTGGTTGTACTCCTTAGTATTGGGCAGACAGGGTAAGAAGAGATTTCTAGGGGAGTCCAAAAGGGGTGAAGCTCCTCTTACCAATACTTTATATATCTTTTCCCGCCCACCCGCCCTTATGGAGAGGATAAAATCCCCCTTATTCCCCCTTTACAAAAGGGGGACAATACTTCTTGCACAATGGGTCGTCTCCCTTTAATAAAGGGAGAGTGCGAGGGATTTTTAAGGGCTAAGCCGCTGATGGTGCGAGGGTGGCCTGGGTGGGAATAGATAAGAACCGAGGGGGGTGGGGTTAA
>CAYWRT010000147.1:0-5535 GCA_964460815.1 uncultured Dehalococcoidaceae bacterium | reverse complement strand
GCGTAAGATACCATCGATTAGAACATCCACTGACGACCATGCTGAAGTTTTGGCCCCCGCGTTTTCAATTGACACCGCAAAGGTCACCGTGTCTCCGACTGATACGGACTGAGGCGTCCAGGTGATTGCTTTGATAAGAAGGTCCACCGCCAGGGTTGAGAAGGAGACAATAGCGGAGTTATTCGTCTCGTCGCTTTCGTCAACAACGTCATTGGCATCAGCCAGAGCCGTGAAGCTGTGGTCGCCGACTTCCGCCTGCCAGGTAAACGTCTTGGTGATACTGGCCACGGGTGTAAGAGGGGCCAGCCATATGGAGAGAACCTCCTCACCGTCAAGAGTGCCGGTGAGGCGTGAAGAATCAGTATTGGCAGTGCCACGGTTTTCTACGATTATACTTATCGTCACGGTATCTCCGGCTTCGGGCAGTTCCGGAGACAACGTTATGGCCGTAATGGCAAGGTCTGGTCCCGTACTTGCTAACGCGGGACGCGACAGTGTCAGGCTACCTGCTTCGAAACCTATCCCTGTTAATAGTGAAAATATGACCGTTAATAGCAGAGTAGCCGCAGCAGATACTCGCCCGAAAGAATTACCCAACATTGCCTGATACCATAAGATTATTTACATATAAAGACGCCTATTTAATTTCATGTATTAATCATTATTAGCACAAGAGGCCCTACATTACTATAGTCCTTTATTGCCAGTACCTTTGGTATATAAAGAATAAGGCCCGGAGAAAAGACCTGCCGCGATAGGCTGATGATTTACAGATGACAGTCAACCTTAGTGGCTCAATTGCTTGCCTTAGTTTCCTCCATGGCTTCTATGTCTACCAATCGTGTGGGGTTGGCCAGGTTATTAGGGTCGAGCCCCTTTTTAATCTGAGCTAGGAATTTGTGGACATTGTGAAAGGCTGGCCCCACTTTGCCTACATTCAGTACCGCTACCTGGTCAATATGTGAGCCTTCCATACATTGTTTCATGATATCGCCTGACCGTCGCTGCATGACCCCTTCCGCTTCCTCCGTCTTCTCGTCCAGGAGGTCGAATTCTGTGAAGGCAGTACGGCTGAAGCTACCCGGCCAGAATTTGATGGAATTACCGGTATTTCCCAGAGGCGGGGAATATTTATTTTTAATCTCCAGTACACGTTGCAGTTGTTTCTGGACACCACCGACGGAGTCGTAAGTCACGCCGGTCACGGCTATGCTCGCGCCAATTCTTAAGAAACGCAAACGATGCGTGTCTCTGATGCTATCAGGTGTTAAATATGAATTCAGCCACTGGTGTATTTCCTCAGGTATCAATTCACCGCCAGTATCATGAATAATCTCTTGCAGTACTTTATCCTCATATTCCAGTTGCTTCTCGGAAGCGGTAGCCCAGAGACCGACCCAGACTATGTGCCCGCCATTGCGTATTTGATTATCCCAGTATTCGCTGTGCCAGTTATTCCAGAATTCTTCAAAGCTGTTCGATGCCCAGCAAACACAATCCCAGGGGGTGAACTTCATCACCACCTCCCCTATTTCTGACTTACCTATCTCGCGTATCGCCTCAATGGACTTTTCGAGAGTGGGGTACGTAATAAAGTAATATTTGAATTTTTCCTCGGGCAGGATGCTTTTCTTTTCTGGCTGTACTCCTTCGGTGGGCCAGACACTGGGGCCGGGCCAGTGGAAAAGCTTGACCGCCAGTCTGGTGGTGATACCCAGGGTACCTAGATGCCCGTAATGTGAGCGCAGTATGCCTCTGGCGTCTGGCCCGGGCCCCTCGCCCCAGCAGAAGCCGGCGCCGGGGATAGCCAGGGAACCCGTTCTCAGGACCTCGCCGGTCGGTAAGACCCACTCCACGCCGAGCACATGATTACCGTGGCCCGTACGGTAGCTCGTCCAGTGTCCCGAATGGAACGTACTGTTGGCCAGGACAGAGGCCTGCGCACTGGCCCCGGGCATGGGATAAAAAAGCCCGAGCTTCATAATCTCGGCCTGAAGCTGGGCTATGGTAACATAGGGCTGGACTATGGCATACATGTTCTTCTCATCTATCTCTATCTTATTCAACCTCTTGGGGTCGATAAAGCACCAGTAAGGTTTTACGGCACAGCATGATGCCAGGAAAAGTCCGGTGCTGGTTACCGAGTACGGGAACTGGTAGCGGTTAGCCAGCCTGATTATTTGTTGCACATCCTCGGTGCTCCCGGGTAATACAATGAATTCTGGTCTGGTGGGATGAAAGGGTGTGGTGAATGACCGGCGGAAAGCTTCCATTATCGCCGGGTCATCGGCCACATAATCAGCCCCGAGGATATTGACCAGTTCCTGATATATCAGTTTATGTTTTTCGTCTCCTATTGCCATTTTGCATCTCCCACAATGTTTTATTGTTGTTAATTAGAGCGCCTGCTGGACAAGCTCCACGATATCGTAAACTTTCATATTGGCACCACTTTCATTGATGGCGTCAATGAAATTCCTCTCACACCACGGGCAGGCACTCACTATGGCTTCAGCACCGGTGCACTTCGCCTCTTCTATCCTCTCCGTGGCGGTCCAGAGGGAGAAATCGGGATAGGCTTCCCTGACCCCGCCGCCAGCCCCGCAGCACCAGGCACACTCCCTTATCCGGTACATCTCAACCAGCTCCAGCCCCGGCAGGCTCTTGAGTATCTCTCGGGGAGGTTCATAGACCCCCATGATGGCTTTGCCAGGTACGTAGACGTTGGCACGCCTTCCCAGGTGGCAGGGGTCATGGTAGGTAACCTTCATCGGGATTGTTTTGGTGAATTTGATTCTGCCTTCTTTGATGAGGCGCTCGATGAATTCCGTAATGTGAAGGATTTCAAACTCGGAGCCGACATCGGGGTAGAGACGCTTCATGGCGTAGTAGCCATCGGCGCAGGCGGTCACCACAGTTTTCACCTTGGCCGTTTTCCAGGCTTCAATATTATGTTCGGCATATTTAGTAAACTCCCCCCAGTACCCCATATCGTAGGCCCGGCAACCACAGCATGTCTCATCATGGCCCATTATGCCAACATCAACGCCAGCATCTTTAAGGATGGTTATGGCTGTCCTGGCCACCTGCCATCTCTCCTCATCATAACTTAGCTGACAGCCGGCGTGGAAAACAACAGCCGCCGACTCTGTGGTAAGGTCTTTGACATCCAGTCCCTCAGCCCATTTGCCGCGGTCAGACTTACGACCCATCATCATGTTATCTTCTTTGCGGAGGTTATCAATAACAGGCATATGCTGGGGTAGGAGCTGACCGTCCTCAACCAGTCTGGCTCTGGTTTCGAGCATCACTCTCAGGGGCTCGGCATCGCGAACACGCTTGCATGAGGTGTCACAGCCACCGCAGGTGTCGCAACGATAAATTACATTCAGCAGCTCTTCAGAGTCTTCATACTTCAGAGTCCCCTCCATGAGCGCCCAGGCAATATCCATTCTACCCTGACACGAGTAAGCATCAAACAGGTATCTCAGGTTGGATGGGCAGACCTTAGCAAACCGGGCACTCTTGACCTCCCAGGAGTCTATCCACTTGCAGGCAGAACACCGGCTGCAAGCCCAGGCAACCTTTTTCCTGTCGTAGTAGTATTTGTGATAGTACTCATCTCTCGGGTAGTATTTATTTTGCACCTCTAGCATCTGTCTTGTCTCCTTCTGACTTTGATTCCGCCCAGATTACCTCTGTCGCCTGGCGACAATGCCTCTAAAAACATAATTTGCCAGGATTCATGATATTATTGGGGTCAAAAGCGTCCTTGACTACCCTCATTACTGAGGTAAAGGTAGTAGCTCGGCTGTATACCATATCGGCCCAGACACCGTAGGGGGTGGTAAAGACGCCGCTCATATTTATTACCAGCTCACTGGCTTTGAGGTAGAGGCGGCGGACCCTTGCCACGTCATCAGCATCGTTCGGGTCACAGTGAAAACCATACTGGCAATAGGAGATTCGTCCTTGCTCTATTGGCTGTAGATAAAAGCCGATGTCCGTGGCGGGATATCCATGCTCACCGGCCACTCTCTCCATAGCCCTGGTGAATTCCGGTACCCTGTTCATGGTGGTGTGGAAAAAGACATCATGGCAGGAACCCTTGTAGAGGAATTTCCAGTATGTGTCTTGGCTCCACGGCTTCCTTAGTAATTTAATTACCGTATCTCCCGGCCCGGGGATTCCCGGTAATGTGGGCGATGGCACGAAACCCAGCTCTGAGGCAATATTCATCAAGGCTTCTTCTTCGTACTCAATCCTTCCCTGAGGATGTCTGTGGAATCCTGACAAACAAAGAATAAGCGTCCACGGGGGCAGGCTTGTTTTCAAAGACTCAAGCTCACCTGATGTCTCCCCGGCCAGGATGGCGGCCAGGTTAAGACTATTCAGGGCCAAGCACTCGCTGCCCAGCATAAGGCGTTGTATCCTGTAAGCGGCCTCGACCAGGTCGTCAATACTTTCAAAAGGAATAAAGAAAAGCTTATCCCTGGCCGGTAGATATATGGCCTTCAGGTTTGCCCAGGTTATTATACCCAAGGTGCCTTGGGCTCCCAGAAAAAGCCTGGCGCTCGGGATAAAGCCTTCAGGCGAGCCTCCCTTATGGCTTTTGCCCATGGCTGAGCCCAGGTAGAACAGCTCACCGCTCGCTAAAACCATCTCTCCAGCCAGAAATGTCTCATCATACTCGTACTTAGGATTGGTTATGGGCTCTCTTTCCATGGCGCTCGTGAGCACGGATTTTGCCGGATGGGGCAGCAGCGGCGTGCCAACCATCATGCCGTGTTTCTCGAGCTCTTCCTGCACCTGAGCCCAGGTAACACCCGGCTCAACCTTTACCATGATATCCGGCTCATCTACTCCCAGGATTCGGTTCATTCTGGTGAGGTCCATTACGATTCCCGCCTGGCCGGGTATGCCGGCGCCGTAGAAGCTGATGGCCGAGGAGCGAGGCGTAACTGGTATATGGTGCTCGTTGGCATATCTGACTATCCCCTGAACCTCTTCAGTGCTTTGGGGGTAAACAACACAGCTCGGTCTTCTCGGCTGAGTGAAACTGTAATCTCCTGAATAGCTTTCCAGGACGCTGGTATCATCTGAAACATGTTCGGTACCCACGATGCCGGCTAATTCACTCTTCAAAGTCATCTCCTGTCTCCTTTAGGTTTTGGCAATACATCATTTTAGAACCAGCTGCCAGACTGGCTCAGCTTGCCTCAGCTTCAGTGACGGATTGAGGACTGTATCTTGTGGTGTTTCGTCATTATTTTTGGCAATTTTCCCCTCCTTTTTAATGGCGTTTTTCTCTTGTTAATCACCCACCCGCTGGCATATTTTTATTCGCGTTGCCTTCATGAGAGCTTTATGCTTTAGAATCGGTTAAAGATGACAAGGCCAGCCAGCAACCGGGGTCAGCCGCCATCATGTCGCCGGTTTCTTCATAAGCCCGGCCCCGGCAGCCGGAGCAGGTGAGTTTATAGTTACAAACACCGCACTCACCCTTGAGCAGGTCTCTCTGACGCAGTTTGGTCA
>CAYWRT010000146.1:0-5596 GCA_964460815.1 uncultured Dehalococcoidaceae bacterium | reverse complement strand
CCCCTTCCGCACCGTTTACCTTCACGGTCTGCTGCGCGATGAAAGAGGGAAGAAGATGAGCAAGGTCAGGGGCAATGTGCTCAATCCGCTTGATACCCTGGAAGAATACGGCACTGATGCCCTGCGCTTCGGTGTCATCACCGGGACAGGACCCGGGAATGACAGCAAGCTCTCCACCACCAAGCTGGAGGCCGGCCGCAACTTTGCCAACAAGCTGTGGAATGCCACCCGGTTTGTCGTCAGGAGTATTGAGCCAACCGGCACCGAACTGAAAATACAGCAGAACTTACTACCGGTGGAAGACCGGTGGATTCTGTCGCGGCTGAGTCGGACGGTATCCAGTGTGATTAATCTGATGGAGGACTTCCAGTTCGGGGAGGCGCAGCGTCAAATCCATGATTTCCTCTGGGGTGAGTTCTGCGACTGGTATATTGAGATAGCCAAGATTCGCCTTCGCTCAAGAAAGGGCGTAATATCACCTGCACCAGTATTGGTGTATGTGCTGGAGGCCTCTCTGCGTCTCCTGCACCCCTTTATGCCCTTTATCACCGAAGAGCTGTGGCAAAATCTAAAAAAATACCTGTCCTCAGACTGGCAATCGATTGAATCAATAATGGTAGCGCCTTACCCGAAAGCCAGAGAGGCAGATATTGACTCAGAATCAGAGCTGGCCATGAATTCCGTAATAGAAATAATACGCTGCATCCGCGATAAACGCTTAGAATTCAAGGTGGAAAGTAGTAAATTGTTACCAGTACATATTGATGCCGGTGACCTGCTCTCGGCTATCAGTGCTCATGCTCAGACCATACAGACCTTAGCCAAGGTAAACCCGCTTAACTTCGCTGATACTAGTGGAGAAAGCCCAGTTTGGGGAGATGCTATGACAATGGAGTTTATACTCTCGCAAGGAATTAAATTGAGCATACCCTTTTTTGGCATGTTTGACCTTGATGTGGAGAAGAAGCGGATACAGAAAGAGATAGAGCGCAGCCAGGCCGAGGTAGACCGCCTTAAAAGCAGGCTTGAAGACCGGGCTTTTCTGACCAGGGCGCCGGCGGCGGTGGTTGAAAAGGAGCGTCAAAAACTCTATACTCTGACTGATAAACTGGAAAAGCTGAAACAGCAAAGTTCCAGATTTTAGGAGGTGCGGGAATGGTTGAGAGAGTGCTTATCCCGTTAGATGGCTCCAAAGTGGGTGAAGCCGCCTTGCCTGTTGTTGAGAAACTCATAGTCAAGCTGTTGCCGGAGACAAAGGTAGAGGTTACTCTTCTGGGGGTGATAACCCAGATGAGACACTGGGTAGTGGTTGGGGAGGCAAGCGCCCCGATTTCCTATACCGAAGAAGAGCTGGACTCGATTGAGCAGAGGGTGATTAGTTACCTTGAAAAGACCGGCGAAGTATTGAAAAGCCAGGGAGTTACAATCAATATCAGAGTAGTTACTGGCAATGCTGGTGATGAGATTCTCAAAATGGCTGACGAAATCCATGCCGACATGATAGCTATGTCAACACACGGGAGGTCAGGTTGGAAGAAGTTAGCCTTCGGCAGTGTTACCGATAAGGTGCTGCGGGGAGCCGGTATGCCCGTACTCATGGTGAGAGCGCCGGCGGGTACTGACAACGCGTAGTTATCTGAATGGGGCGGGCGGGGTGTCGGTCAGGCTTGCTCAGTGGCCATATCGGTCGCCAGGGCCCCAAAAACGCCCTTCTGGCTCCACTGGTGTTTCAGGTATCCCAGCGCCTTTCTGGTATCACTGGCAATCCTGGCTTTTTCACATTGTTTTAGCCGGTATTTAAATAGCCAGTAGGTGAATTCTTTTAGCTCGGTTAGCGTGATTGACTCAAGCTGGGGGTAGTCCCTGTCCTGCCTGAAGCACTTTAGCAGTGCCTCTCTGGTAGTGTTATATATTCTCCGGTAAGCCTCATCAGTGTATTCATTTTTGCTCCGGTAGCCAAGCACTCGCCTCTCTTTGTCCAGGTCCTCCTGTACCGCCAGCAGTAGAGCCTCTTCCACAGTAATACCATAGAAGTAATTGAGATATTGGCCGTACTTGCTGCCGCCGATAAGTTGCTTGACCTCCCTGGCGCTCAGGCCAAGCGGAGGTCTGCCCTCAAAAAGCAGGGCATTCTTCTCGTTTTCAGGCAGCAGGCTGTCTGCCGTCTCACACAGGCGCTCAGCCAGAAGCAGCCAGTCAAAGGCTTCTCCGTCAATAAGGTACTGATAGGTGCGGTCGTTGTGGACTTCCCGGGCGCTGGCCCACATCCCGATGGACTCAAGCAGGGCGATATACCAGTGCTTGCCATCGCTGATAGCCTGCTCCAGATGCCTTATTGCCTCGGCGTCGCTGGTTGGGGTCGTCTCGGATGAAATCAATTGTTTATTCAACTCCGTCATGCTGCCCCTTGACCCTGAGCCGAGTGAGTCCGCTCCGGAAATTCCGCCTTGAGCCTTTCGTAATAGCCGAGCCTGCCGGTGGTTACCAGCTCGGTAATCTTCCTGGTAATCGCCTCCCCCGCCCCCGTTATTTCCTTCAGCCTGTTCTCGGCCACCAGTTGCTCCACCGCTACGGGCAGCGCCTCGATGGCGCGTGCCACCTTCTGGTAAGCCCGTATCTTGAAGATGTTGTCCTTTTTGAGCTTGAGCATCTCGGCAATATCATCAAAAACAGCGGCAATTTCAGCGTTTTGCATGTGTGGCGGGCCTAACCCCCCCTCAGAACCCATACCACCCTGCCTGCGATTTTATGTAGTTTATCAGCAGGGGGTGTTTCTTGCCGTATTCTTTTAACAGGGTGTAATCCACGCCGGCTTTGACTTCCTGCAACACGTTGCCCTTCTCCTTGGCTGTCTTTATCCTTTCCAGCGCTTCTTTCTGTAGCTGAAGCAGAGTTTTCTGCCTTTTTTCCTCTCTGGTCAGTGGTTTTTCGGGGTTTTCCAGCCTGTCTATTTGCTCTGACATCTCTTGAATTAACGTTTCCAGTTCTTCGTCGGTCATAACTGTTTACCTTCCACAGCAGTGTTTGTATTTCTTGCCGCTGCCGCAGGGACAGGGGTCGTTGCGGCCTATCTTCCTGCCGCCGACTTTTACCCTCTGCTGGTGGCTACCCGCGGGGCTAATAGCCTTAGCCATTGGCGATGGTTCCGGTTCCGGGGCTTCCCGCTTGGTAATGGTCACATGGTATATGGTGTGAGCCACATCATGCTGGATATAATACTTCAGATTTTCCCATTTTTCGCTACCTATCATCTTATATGCGTCTGTTGACTTCATCTGGCGTAAGGAAGCCCATCCTGCCTGGAGCCTTTCATTCTCCATCGCCGTCAGGTGCTCCACCCACAGCCGGTCAATGGTGCGCAGCATCACCATCCTCTCCAGCACCCTCATGTTATCGGCACCTATCTCCTTCTCCCGCGCCTCGTAGAGAGCCTCAGACAGTTCCGTCAGCTTCTCCTGGATTTGTTTCGGATTCATCTCGGACAGGGTGTCGGCGTTAAGTGAGGGGGGTGGGGGGAAGATGGTGGTGATATCGTTAAGCAGGCCGGGTATATCCCAGTTAATGCCGTGCTGGTCACCAATACGGGCGGCGACAGCGCCATTTATCTCATCGGCCACCATTGACAGTATGTTTGTCTTGAGGTCGGCGCCACTGAGTATCTTCCTTCGCTCCTCGTAGATAAGTTCGCGGTGCTTGTTGACGACATCGTCATACTCCACCAGATGCTTGCGCATGTCAAAGTGGTAGCCTTCAACGCGTTTTTGCACATCGGTGATGGCCTTGGTAATTAAGGCATTCTCAATAGGGGTATCCTCATCCATGCCCACCCAGCTCATAAAGCCCTTAATGCGTTCGCCACCGAAGCGGCGCATGATGTCGTCCTCCAGTGAGGCAAAGAAACGCGTGCTTCCCGGGTCGCCCTGCCTGCCGGCTCTACCCCGGAGCTGGTTGTCAATTCGCCTCGCCTCGTGGCGCTCCGTGCCGATGATGTGAAGTCCGCCCCGCTCGATTATATTACCGTGTTTTTCCTGCCACTCATGCTCATCGGTTCCCTCAGGATTGCCCCCCAGGATAATATCAACGCCCCGCCCCGCCATATTGGTGGCCACAGTAACCGCCCCCGGCTCTCCCGCCTTGGCGATGATACTCGCCTCCTTCTCGTGCTGCTTGGCGTTGAGTATCTCGCAGGAGATGCCCTGCCTCATGAGCAGGCCGCTCAGGTACTCCGACTTTTCAATAGATACGGTGCCGACCAGCACCGGCCTTTCTTCCTGGTGAAGCTGCTTAATCTCGCGCACCACCGCCCGGAATTTAGCCTCCTCTGTTTTATAAATCTGGTCCGGGAAGTCCTGGCGAATCATCGGCTTATTGGTGGGGATAGCCGTTACCTCAAGCTTATATATCTTGTAAAACTCCTCGGCTTCGGTGGCAGCCGTACCGGTCATTCCCGCCAGCTTCTCATACATGCGGAAGTAGTTCTGGATGGTAATGGTGGCAAAGGTTTTAGTCTCCTGCTCAATCTTGACATGCTCTTTAGCCTCGATTGCCTGGTGCAGCCCTTCGGAGTACCGGCGGCCGTACATCAACCGGCCGGTGAACTCATCAACAATAATGACCTGGCGTTCTTTGCTGACCATATATTGCTGGTCTCTTTTATAGAACTCTTTAGCACTGAGGGCATTTCTCAAATGGTACATCAGGTGACTATTTTGGTAGAGACTGGTATCAGATTTTAATACCCCTTCATGCTTCAGCATCCTCTCTACCTTATCCCAGCCAGCTTCAGTTAGCTCGGCACTTCGTTCTTTTTCCTTAACCTCATAGTCCTCATCCCGCTTCAGGCGAAGCACCAGTTGAGCGAACAGCGGATATAGCTGTCCTGCTTCCACATCGGGGGCGCTGATGATGAGCGGGGTGCGGGCCTCGTCAATGAGGAGGTTATCCACCTCGTCAACAATGGCGTAGTTCAGAGGACGCTGTACGCACTGGGACAGGTCGGCAACCATATTATCCCGGAGGTAATCAAAGCCGAACTCGCTGCTGGTGCCATAGGTAATATCGGCTTTATAGGCTTCCTGCCGGGGAATGGGGCGGAAGTGCTGCCAGCGGCTATCCCCGGAGTCGTGGTCCGGGTCATAAATTCGGGCGGGGGTATGCTCGTCCGGGTTCTGCATCGGGTAGATGCTGGCGACGCTTACCCCCAGAGCCTGGTAGATAGGTCCCATCCAGTACGGGTCTCGCCGTGCCAGATAGTCATTTACCGTGACCAGGTGGCACCCCTTACCGGTAAGCGAATTGAGGTAGAGGGGTAGTGTCGCTACCAGAGTTTTACCTTCGCCGGTTTTCATCTCGGCAATCTTGCCCTGATGCAGGGTGATGCCGCCCATTAACTGCACATCGAAGTGGCGCTGCCCCATTGTCCGCTTGGCGGCTTCGCGGACAGCGGCGAAAGCCTCGGGCAGCAGCTCATCAGGCGAGCTACCATCCTTGAGTCTGGCTCTGAACTCATCGGTCTTGGCACGAAGCTCAGAATCACTGAGTTTCTCAAACTCGGGCTCAAGCTCATTTATGCGGTCTACCTTCGGCTGTAGCCGTT
>CAYWRT010000145.1:0-5655 GCA_964460815.1 uncultured Dehalococcoidaceae bacterium | reverse complement strand
GTATTCCAGTAAGCACTACCCACCTCATCAGTGCTTCTACTATGGGGGTGGGGTCGACGATGCGGTTTTCGGCAGTGCGCTGGGGTATAGCGGGCAACATCGTGGCTGCCTGGATATTGACGTTTCCTATCTGCGGTGCGCTGGGTTATTTATTTTCCTGGCTTTTGCACCTGTGGTTCTAGCTGCTTAGAGGCTGAGCTCCCTGGGCGCTACCCGGCACTTTTCGGCTGTAATAATGGCCTTAATATCGGCTACGGCACGGTCAATTTCACCCTGCCGATTAATGACTATGTAGTCAAACAGGGGCAGCTTCTCCATTTCTGCCTCGGCAGTTTTGATACGCAGCTCCAGGTCTGATGGTGATTCCGTACGACGTCGCTGGAGCCTCAGCACCAGCTCTTCCATTGCTGGTGGTGCCAGGAAGATATACACTGCCTGAGGCAGGATTTTCTTGATGGTGGCGGCTCCCTGAACATCAACCTTCACAATGACATCTTCCTTCCTGTCCAGAGCCTGCCTGACCGGCTCTTTGGGTACACCATACCAGTTGCCGTAAACATTCGCCCATTCCAGCAGCTCATCGCGGTCAATCAGTTCCTGGAACTTATGCCTTGAGATGAAGTGGTAGTGGATGCCATTCCTCTCGTTAGGGCGCTTGGTACGTGTGGTTACGGTAGTAATAAATTCAAGGGGATAGCTGGATTTCCTGAGGCCGGTTAAAATCGCATCCTTGCCGACTCCGGAGAGGCCGGAGAGAACTATCAGTAAGGGTTTCGCTGGCGGGGGGAGCGGAGAAATATCTTCATGGCTCATCTTCACTGTCGCCTTGTTCTGGCTTTACCACTATGTTTGACCGACTTGCCTGCAGCCTGCTGGCAATGGTTTCCGGCGCCAGTGCCGCCAAGATAATATGCCCGCTATCGGTAAAGATAACCGCCTTGGTTCTCCTCCCATTGGTCATATCAACTACCAGCCCATTATTTCTTCCTTCATGGATAGTGCGCTTGGTAGGTGCTGAATTTGGTGAAGCAATAGCAATAACCCGGCTCATCGCCAGGATATTGCCAAACCCGATGTGAACCAGCTCGATGACCATATTACCACCTCATTAGTTATTCTTAAGAACTTGACTCAGCGTCTCGGCTAAACACGAGCACTTTTAACCGGCTCAACCAATACGCATAAATTCCTGACCTTCTTTAGAGGTAGTATCCAGACAGGCCGCCCCATCCTGAAAATCCCTAACATAAGCTACCACTTGTCCCAGAGGTTGTCAAGGGAGTCTTACTCTTAACACCCCCCCAGCATTTATATATACAGGATTTTTACATCTTTTATACAAAAATTTACGGTTTAGCTCTTTTATTATGCTGGATATTGTGTTAGAATATACTGTGGTTTCAGTCAAGGTCGTTAATAATATCACGCTAATGAGGTCGAGATTAGCCTCTTGGTGGTTAGAGCGGGGTGGAACCACCCGTTCCCATCTCGAACACGGAAGTGAAACGCCCCAGCGCAGACGATACTGAGGGGGCAACCCTTTGTGGAAAATATGCCACTGCCAGGAGGCTAAAAATAAACGTAGTCGGTTCAGAACTTTAATGTGAAACATAATCTGCGACCCGTACTTGCTTTGCCATCCGGTTTATTATAATATTAGAAATAGGCAGGATAGTTATCAAGCCGGTTAGCTTAAGGAAAGAAAAATGGCTAGCAGATTCGAGAAATTCTCAGAGAGGGCGCGTCGTGTTCTCACGATAGCTCAGGAAGAGGCGCGGAACCTTAACCACAGCTATATTGGCACCGAGCACATTCTACTTGGCTTGGTGCGTGAGGAAGAGGGAGTGGCTGCCAGGGTTCTGACCAACCTGGGCATCAGCCTGGGTAAGGTGCGTTCAGCCGTGGAATTCATTATTGGACGTGGTGAGAAACCGGGCACCGGTGAAACCGGGCTTACCCCCAGAGCCAAGAAGGTTATTGAACTGGCTATAGATGAGGCGCGCCAGCTGGGCCATAACTATATTGGGACCGAGCATCTTCTCCTGGGATTGTTACGCGAGGGGGAAGGGGTAGCCTCCAGCGTGCTCGACAGCTTCGGCATTACCCTTGAGCGGGCACGCGCCGAAACGGCTCATATACTCACCCAGGGCACGCCCAGGGCCAAGCTCGGCCGCAGTACCAGTCGCACCCCGGCTCTGGACCAGCTGGGTATTGACCTGACCGCCGCCGCCCGCGCTGGGAAACTCGACCCGGTTATCGGGCGGCATAAAGAGATTGAGCGGCTAATTCAAATCCTCAGCCGCCGTACCAAGAATAACCCGGCCCTCATTGGTGAACCGGGTGTGGGCAAGACAGCTATCGTTGAGGGCCTGGCTCACCGCATTGTGGCTGGCGATGTCCCTGAGACTTTAGAAGACAGGCGGCTAATAACGCTGGATATGGGCTCATTGGTCGCCGGGACGAAATACCGCGGTGAGTTTGAGGAACGACTCAAGAAGGTTATTGACGAAATAAAAACAGCCGCTAACTGCGTGCTTTTTATTGACGAGTTCCATACCATGGTCGGTGCTGGTGCCGCGGAAGGGGCGGTTGACGCCGCCAACATCCTCAAGCCTTCACTGGCGCGAGGCGAATTACAGTGCATTGGCGCTACCACCCTTGATGACTACCGTAAATATGTGGAGAGGGATGCCGCTCTGGAGCGCCGCTTCCAGCCGGTGCTGGTAGAGGAGCCTTCGGCAGACGAAACGCTGGAGATTTTGCGTGGCATCAAGGAGCGCTACGAGGAGCATCACCATTTATCCATAAGCGATGAGGCGCTGAGTTCAGCCGCCACCCTGGCCGCCCGGTATATACCCGACCGCTTTCTGCCGGATAAAGCCATTGACCTGGTCGATGAGGCAGCATCAAGAGTACGGATTAGGCACAGGACCATGCCTATCACCCTGAAGGAAGCCAAGCAGCTGGGCGATAGCATACGCAAGGATAAGGATGCCGCCCTGGCTACCCAGCAGTATGATTATGCCGCGGAACTGCGCGAGCGAGAAATTCAAATCGACGATAAGATAAAGAAGTTGGAAGAGGAATGGCGGAGTGAGCAGGAACAGGAGAAACCGGAGGTAACGGCTGAAGACATCGCCGAGGTGGTGAGTATGTGGACAGGGGTGCCGGTAGTGCAGATTGCCGGTGATGAGACCAGCCGCCTGCTCAATATGGAAGAGGTACTGCATCGCCGCATCATCGGCCAGGATGAGGCTATCAACACCATAGCTAAGGCGATAAGGCGAGCCCGGGCCGGCCTTAAGGACCCCAGGCGTCCCATTGGTAACTTTATCTTCCTTGGCCCAACCGGCGTTGGTAAGACCGAGCTGGTCAGAACTCTTTCCGAGTTTATGTTCGGTAGTGAGGATACCCTGATTCGGATTGATATGTCCGAGTTTATGGAGAAGTTTGCTGTGTCCCGTCTGGTCGGGGCACCGCCGGGATATGTCGGCTATGATGAAGGCGGGCAGCTCACTGAAGCGGTAAGACGCAAGTCGTACTGCTGCATACTTCTGGATGAGATTGAGAAGGCTCACCCCGATGTGTTTAACCTGCTCCTCCAGATATTTGATGATGGCCACCTGACCGATGCCAAGGGGCGCCGGGTTGATTTCCGCAACAGCATCGTTATCATGACCAGCAATGTTGGTGCCGAACTCATCCGGAAGGGCACCACCATTGGTTTTACTTCTCACAGTGACGAGGCTAAAACCCGCGAGCAGTCCTACGAGAGGATGAAGGAAAACCTGCTTGGTGAACTGAAGAAGGCGTTCCGTCCCGAGTTTCTCAACCGTGTTGACGGCGTGGTTGTCTTCCACTCCCTGACCAAGGAGCAGATACGGTCAATAGTTGATTTGATGATGACTACGGTAAGCCAGCAGTTGATTGAGAAGGGCATAGGGCTGAAAGTAACCGAGGCGGCTAAAGATTTCTTGGGCGAAAAGGGTTATGATGAGGTCTTCGGGGCGCGTCCCTTACGTCGTGTTATTCAAAACATGGTTGAAGACAAACTATCGGAAGACCTGCTTCGCGGCAAATTCCAGGCCGGGGATACCGTCGTTATTGACCTGGAGGGAGAGGAAATCGTGGTGCACCCGGAACCCATAGGTGCTTTAACCGGGGATGATAAATAAGCTAGCGTGACTGGCTGACCAGAATTTTGTATAATAGGGCGGTGGTGGCTCAAGCAGATGAGCCAGCCGCCCTTTTAATATTAAAAATCGCTGCTTTTGGCAGGTCAAACAGAGAAAGTGAGGACAGGCTGGTAAAATGGCAGTAGATTGGGGCCTGGCCGGGCAGGTTGGCGGCGCTGGCTTTGGCATGGTCTTCGCCCTGCTTATCATTCTGGCCGTAGTTATCTGGCTGACCGGACGGCTGGGTAACAAAACCGGAGAAACCACGAAAAAAAGCGATGACAGCCAGGAAGGAGCTTGAGAATTGGCACGAGAGACAGTTGAAGTTCCCATAACCGGTAAGATTGTCGGTGTAAATGTCAAAGCAGGAGATAAGGTCAAAGAAGGGGATGTACTCTGCATACTGGAATCTATGAAGATGGAGAACCCGATACTGGCGCCGGTAGATGGCACCATTATTGAGGTAGGAGTTGCCGTTGAGCAGGTGGTTAAACCCGGCGGGATAATCGCCGTTATTGAATATTGATAAGTTAATAGCCAATGTTCGGTCTATTTGAGACGGGGTTTCAATTCTTCTACTGGGGCAACCTGCTGATGCTGCTTATCGGGGGGGCTCTAATCTACCTGGGAATCGCCAGGAAGATGGAGCCCCTTTTGCTGGTGCCCATAGGTTTCGCCATCCTTTTAATTAACCTCCCCCTCGGCGGCTTGATGGACTATGAGTTGCCGCTAGCCAACACCGGTGAAGTGCCGGCCAGGGTAGTCAGCATCGAAGTGGATGAAACCACCCGCATCGGGGAAAACGATGTCATCCTGAGGCTGGATACAGGGGAAGTTCTGTCCCCTGTCCCCGGCCGGGTCAAGGAAGTCCTGGTTTCACCGGGGCAGCAGGTTGCGCCCGGTGAGGTGATGGCAGTCATACTGACCACCACCCAGACCCCCCTGCCGACCACGCCGGTAGGCCTGCTCTCCAGAATATTTCAGTACGGTATTATGTGGCAGATTATACCACCCCTGATTTTCCTCTGTCTGGGAGCCCTGACCGATTTCGGCCCGATGCTGGCCAACCCCAAAACCCTCCTGCTCGGTGCGGCCGCGCAGTTCGGTGTCTACTTTGCCTTCTTTGCTGCCCTGGGGACCGGCTACTTTAACATAGCCGAAGCCGCTTCCATAGGGATAATCGGCGGGGCGGAGGGGCCGACCACTATTTTCGTTACCTCCGTACTGGCCCCCCATATCATCGGGGCTACTGCTGTGGCCTGCTACTCGTATATGGCACTGGTGCCAATCATTCAGCCGCCGATAATAAGGCTGCTTACCTCCAAAAAAGAGCGTGCCATCTACATGAAACCGCAACTGCGCGAGGTATCTAACCGGGAAAAGATACTATTCCCGATAATTGCCTCCATCATTGTCATACTGTTCGTCCCCATGTCCGCTCCCCTCATCGGCATGTTCATGGTGGGCAACCTGTTTGCCG
>CAYWRT010000144.1:0-5720 GCA_964460815.1 uncultured Dehalococcoidaceae bacterium | reverse complement strand
ATAAACCCACGGGATAAGCCGTAGATGATGCGAGGGCGGCAGGGTGGGAATAGATAAGAAGGAAAATTGACCTTAAGTGAACCAGCGAGTAGGATATAAAAAACCACCGAAAATTATTACGCATCGAGATGTCTAACTTTCAAGACCAGTTAAAAAGGGGATTTCTCGCCGGAGTTAAAAAGGGATGGCATACTTTTATCTGGATGCTCAAGATTTTTCTGCCTATTTCTTTTCTGGTGACCCTTCTCCAGTGGGCCGGCTGGCTGAACGAGATTTATTTCCTGCTGAAACCGTTAATGAGCCTGCTCAACCTGCCCCCCGAGGCCGCCCTGCCCATTATCTCCAGTATGCTGCTCAACCTCTACGCAGTGGTCGCCATCATTACCGCGGTTCCCTTTACTATTGAGCAGATGACCCTTATTGCTGTCTTTGGTCTTATTGCCCACTCCTTCATCCTGGAAGGAACCGTCCAGCACAAATCCGGCCTCAACGCAATTAAAGCAGACCTCTTTCGTCTGGCCGCAGCCATTATCACCGTCCTTATCATATCCCAGTTTATGGGTGATACCAGCCAGAGCGTGGTCATACCGGTTTCACTTACATCTTCTACTCCGATTCTTGAGGTCCTCAAAACTTGGGTGATAGATACAATCTACTTACTCCTGAGGATACTGGGCATCATTATGTTCATCATGATTCTACAGGAGTGTTTACAATCACTGGGATGGCTCGATTATATACCCAGGTTTTTCAAATCTCTGATGATAATCATGGGGCTTTCCCAGAGGACAACGCTGATGTGGCTTACCGCCGTTATTTTCGGACTATTTTACGGCGGCGCTTATATCATGGAAGAGGCCAAGAAGGGCAACCTGACCGGGGATGAACTGGAGCGCCTCCATATCTCTATCGGTATCAATCACTCCATGACCGAGGACCCGTCCATTTTCGCCGTGCTGGGCCTGCCCCCCTTCTGGTTGTGGATACCCCGCTTCATCATGGCAATACTCGCTGTCCAGGCCTACCGCCTCATAAAATTGCTCAGAAGTAAGTTACTTCACTAGACTTATCAATACTGGTTCAGGGTTACCTGTCTCCCAACCAATTATCGATATATTTCAACTATATTCTTACCAATTCTCTACCCAAACCTAACAAATACATAATAATATTTATATTAGTAATTAATATTACCAAAGTCTGCCGGGACAGGTAATTAAAAATTAATTAAAAGAAACTAAAAGAGGAATCAGAATAAGATATTAAGCTTTACCCAATCGGCGTTCTTTTGAAGGGGGCGTTGAAGTAGTATCTGTACATGGTCACTTGGATAATACCTAGCCAATAGTGAAACCGACCTGGAAGGGTTGGTTTTTTATTAGACTGGTGGCGCTTCATTTTTATAATAGGGAAAAAGTTGCTCCATATATATTTTGAGGTGAGAAGTTGAAAGTCACAATGATATCACGGGAATACCCGCCATACGTCTATGGTGGTGCCGGCGTGCACGTTAAAAACCTGGCCCGGGAACTGTCCAAGATAATGCAGGTCGAGGTCAGATGTTTTGGCGACCAGAAAATCGAAGAAAAAACCCTCAGGGTTATCGGGTATAACGGATGGCGGAAACCGGCTCACGAAGGTAAATTTGAGCTGGCCGTGCAGACAGTGTCCACCAACCTTTTTGCCGTATATGACAAGATAGACTCAGATGTGGTTCATACCCACACGTGGTACGGGCACTTCGCCGGCTTTCTTGCCAAGATGCTCTATAATATTCCCTTTATCGCCACCAGCCATACTATTGAGGCACTGCGTCCCTGGAAGCAGGACAGTCTGGGGAGAGGCTACCACCTGAGTACCTGGCTAGAAAAAACAGGAATTGAGTCCGCGGATAAGATTATTGCCGTATCGGAGGCTATGAAAGAGGATGTCCTGAAAAACTTCAATGTACCTGAAAGTAAAATAGAAGTTATTCATAATGGTGTGGACATCAGTAAATGGCAATACACACCGATAACTGACCGTCTGAAGAAGGAATACCAGATAGAAGATGATTATGTCCTGTTTGTCGGACGACCGAACTTGCAGAAAGGCATGGAATATCTGGTTGATGCCGCCGATGAGCTCAAGGTACAGCTCGTAATGGCAGCAGTTGGCAATGATTCAGGAGAGTATGAAGAAAGAATCATGGAGAAAGTAAAGACCAAGAAGAATGTCCTGTGGATACGGAAATTACTAAACGAAGATGAATACATACAACTCTACAGCAGCGCCCGCGTCTTCATCTGTCCCTCAATATACGAACCCTTTGGAATTGTGAATCTGGAAGCTATGGCCTGTAAAACTCCGGTCGTGGCTACGGCTGTGGGTGGCATCAGGGAGGTCGTCATCCCTGAGGTCACCGGCATACTGATTGAGCCCAGGAATCCAAGGCAAATTGCCGATAGCGTGAACCGGATACTCAAGGATAGGGATTTAGCCAAGAGACTCGGCGAAAATGGAAGGAAAAGGGTAGAGATGTGCTATAGCTGGACAGCCATTGCTCAACGCACCAAAAGCGTTTACGAAACTCTGGGCTGAGCACCGGGATTGCATCTCCATGAGGGACAGGCAGCCGTCCAGGATAAGAGCCGGTTCCTATATTTTTGAAAGTTCTTCAATCTCCTGCCGGGCCATTTTAACCCACTGAGGATTGTCAGTGAGACTGATGAACTTCTCAAAGTCAGC
Source organism: uncultured Dehalococcoidaceae bacterium (assembly GCA_964460815.1). Taxonomy (GTDB): domain Bacteria; phylum Chloroflexota; class Dehalococcoidia; order Dehalococcoidales; family RBG-16-60-22; genus CAYWRT01. The sequence goes on along the minus strand of CAYWRT010000144.1, from coordinate 2,993 downwards.
TATAGCCTTAGCTTTATTGCCTTTTTCTTTATAGGCAAACGCCCTGTTGCCGTAGGCCTCGGCCAGGTTGGGGTCAAGTTTGATGGCCTTTTCACTGTCGGCGATAGTCAGGTCATACTGCCCCTTATTGAGATAGGTAAGAGACCTGTTGACGAAGGCCCGGGCCAGGCTGGGGTCAAGCTCGATGGCCTCGCTGTAGTCCTCAATAGACCGCTCAAACTGGCCCAGGTCAAAGTAGACGTTGCCCCGGTTAACGTAGGCCTCCGCGTACTGTGGGTCGAGGCGGATGGCTTCATCGTAATCCTCTATCGCCCGCGCAAACTGCCCCAGGTCAAAGTAGGCGTTGCCCCGGTTGTAGTAGGCCTCGGCATACCGGGGGTTGAGGCGGATGGCTTCGTCGTAGTCCTTTATTACCCGCTCAAGCTGGCCCAGGTCATAATAGGCGTTGCCCCGGTTGTAGTAGGCCTCCGCATACTGGGGGTCGAGGCGGATAGCCTCATCGCAGTCCTTTATAGCCCGCTCAAACTGGCCCAGGTCATAGTAGGCGCTACCCCGGTTAGCGTAGGCCTCGGCATACTGGGGGTTAAGGCGGATGGCTTCGTCATAGTCCTCTACGGCCCGCTCAAACTGTTCCAGGTCAACGTAGACGTTGCCCCGGTTGTAGTAGGCCTCGGCATACCGGGGGTTGAGGCGGATGGCTTCGTTGTAGTCCTCTATCGCCCGTTCAAACTGGCCCAGGGCATAATAGGCGTTGCCCCGGTTGTAGCCGGCATCCCCATCATCGGGGTTGAGGCGGATGGCTTCGTTGTAGTCCCTTATGGCCTTCCCGAACTGGCCCAGGGCGAAGTAGACATTGCCCCGGTCAACGTAGGCCTCCGCATAATTTTGGTCGAGGCGGATAGCCTTGGTGTACTCTTCTATTGCCTCAGTGTAGCGGCCCTGGTCAGCCAATTTGTAACCCTGTTTGAAACGCCACTCCGCCGAGCACCCACAGCCGGCAAGGGTGCCGACGGCCAGCAAGAGTAATACAAGTAAAAGGACAATCCGACCTCGATGCATCTCTCAAACCGCTCCTTAGATTGTTCTATGACATGATGCGACCCAAATATTGCACAACATAATATTACTGTGGCGGGTCAAGCCCCAAATCAATACGCAGTTTTTTAACATATTCCAGCCCACCCGGTTGGTAGGGAGTCGGCACCCAGGGCATATCCTGCAATGTCCGCAGCAGGGAAGGCAACAGGTCAAAGGGGACGGAAATAAATTGCAGGCCTTCCCGAAATAGTTTCCGGCGCCTCATACCAAAGCCGAGGCCAGTGGTGATATAGTTCATTTCCCCGCTGAGATACGGATAAACGAGAATCCAGCTGCATCCTATGGCGCTGGTGTACTTGCTCAACCACATCCCCCCCGTTTTATAGCTCATTGCCCTGAGCAAGATTTCCGCCTGGCCGGTATCGGCGGTGATAACCAGTATATCTGGCTCAAATGTAAGCTTATCTAATGACGAAAAGGCAACATAATTAACGACACCTCTGTCTATCGTGGAAATATGAAGGTACAGTCTACTTGCCGAACGCGGAGAATCGAATACCTCCAGCCCGGTCCCATATTCTCCATTTATATACGGCTCCGAGAGGTCTGTTTGCCCCAGCACATGCAGCCCCGCATCACAGGCATGGTTATCGGCATCAGCATAGAAAGCATTCCCTTCAAGCGCCTTCTTGAGCATTTCACATAAAGTCATTTTTTCGTTTAGCCTGCCAACCGTGTCTGGTTTTTTAACCAGAAATTTAACACCTACGGGTGGTATGTCGAAGCTAAATTTGTCCAGTACCGCGAAATCCTTCTTAGTGAGAACCATTTCAGCCTCCTATATGTAAGACGTAGAGATTACATCTACACCATAACATAGCCATTTATCCGTCTGCAATCGTGGCAACAGGCTTAGTAACGGGCTTATGCCGTGGCCTGTGCAGACATTATATTTAAAAAGCGGCTCCGCCTTTCCTAAAACTGCCCGGCTACAGCGGTCTCTTGGCCGGTATGCCGGGGCGGCGGGGGTATTCCCGGGGTGTTGGCTTTATCTTATCAATGACCACCAGATAGCGCTTATCGCCAAATTCCGCCAGGTCAACCGCCTTCACTTCCCGCAGATTGCCACCCAGCACCGTGATTGCCGGTTTGGCACTTTTTAACTCAACACCAATATCTCCCTTTTTCTGGGCGACAAAACTGCCACCCACAGCACAGAAGGGCAGGGTTAGCTCCGCCAGAGCCGGCAGAGGCGCTACCGCCCGGGACAGCACCAGGTCAAATTTCTCCCGGTAGCGAGCATCATGAGCGACCCCCTCGGCCCGGCCCACCACGACCTCAACATTATCCAGTCGAAGCCTGGCGGTGAGGTGATTCAGGAATTTCGCTTTTTTGGCGGTGGCCTCAAGTAAAACCAGCCTGATACCCGGTAGTACGATTCGCAACGGTATTCCCGGCAGGCCGGCTCCGGTGCCGACATCAATAGCGCTAAAATTCTCACCACCCAAAGGCATCTTTAATACCATTGTTACCGTGAGCGAATCGAGGAAATGACCTACCTGCACTTCCTCATAGTCGGTGATAGTGGTGAGGTTTATACGCTGATTCCAGTCAATGAGTTCCTGGGAATAGACACGGAACTGCTCAAGCTGTTCCGGGCTGAGAGAAAGCCCGAGCTTTTGTGCGCCAGCTTTTAACTTTTCCATTATTATCTATTCCCACCCTGCCGCCCGGTATCATCTGCGGCTTAGCCCGCAGTTTGCTCCCCAACCCCCAATATGAGAGAAAGAGTGCCAACCTCATCCCCATAAGGGGGTAGCCTGCGGAGAGGGGCGCTAGTCCCTCTTTCTATATCTTCCCCCTTCCCCTTACCAAGGGGAAGGGGGATAAAGGGGGATGGGGTTGCTCAAAGCCCCAAGGGGGTGAGGTAGAATAACTATCAGTTTTTACGCAAT
>CAYWRT010000143.1:0-5742 GCA_964460815.1 uncultured Dehalococcoidaceae bacterium | reverse complement strand
TCACACACGAATTTACTCGGGGGCTCATATTCGGTTACCCTGCGAAGCATTTCAGCGTTCCTACCTGCCACCCTTATGACCTGAGTCCAGGCAGTACCGACCGTCACCGGACCTTCCGGCAGGTCTTTACTCTCTATCAGGCCACTAATCCACTCATGCATAGTCGCTGGATTAGCCAAGTAGTCAAAGACTTTTTGCGGTGGTACATTAATAATGATGCTTTTTTCAATGTGAGCCATATCTCCCTCCTTCACATAACTTGTAAGATGAGGCTATTGTAAATCAAGTTGTTAGATAATGCAATAGCTTTTCTTGGGATTAAGTCAATGGGTAAGCTGGTTTGAGAAATTTTGATAAGCTGGAGATTATTTTTACATCTACCGCGAGGGCACAATGCTCCGCAGCAGCATACCGAAGCCTTTGAGGTTCATCTTCAGCGCACCAAGATTGGTCAGCCGCCTTAGCCTTTGCCAGAGATAAGCCGGGCGCAGGTAAAATTTTCGGTAGGCTCGCCTTGTCCAGTATTTGAGGTCGTCCCGACTGAGCCGGTCACTCTCAAAAACAGGCGTCGTTGGATTGTCCGTCCCGGCATAGACAAAGTTCTCCCAGGGGATTTTGTACGGCGCATCCTGCACATAAAGGTTGTATAGCTCGGTGCCGGGGTAGGGGGTGGTAACCGAAAACTGGGCGAAGTCAAGCTTCAGCTTCCTGGCAAACTCAATCGTCTGATTTATAGTTTCCGGGGTCTCGCCGGGAGAGCCGAGCATAAGATAGCCTATGGTCTGCAATCCGACCTCGCGGCTGGTGCGGACCGCCGCCTCCACCTGCTCCAGGGTAATGTCTTTGCTCAGGGTTTTAAGTATCTCCGGCGAAGCTGATTCGATACCGTAGGCAATGGCATAGCAGCCAGCCTGCTTCATATGGTACAGCAATTCTCTATCCACCAGGTTGACCCTGGCTTCGCATGTCCAGAATATTTTTATTCCTTTTTTGAGTATGGCTTCAGCTATGTCGTAGGCGCGTTTCTTATCCAGGGTAAAGACATCATCATAAAAAGCAACCTCTTTAATGCCGAACTTCTCGTTAAGGTACGCGACTTCCTCGACAACCCGTGCCGGACTCTGTGCCCTGAATTTACTGCCGAAGACGGGTTTGGAGCAGTAGGCGCAACGGTAGGGACAACCGCGGCTGGTGACAATAGCGGCAAACGGCGAGGCTAAGCCATGAGGTGGGTGTGGTTTGTATTTTCGCCTCGGCAGCAGGTGGTAGGCGGGGAAGGGTAGTGAATCCATGTTGACGCTTGTCGTCCTGGCGGTCGTGCTGATTACCTGGCCGTCGGCTCGGTAGCTGATGCCCGGGATGCTATCTAAAGGCTGGTCCCCGAGACCCAGTAAAAGCTCAGTAATGGTCTCTTCGCCCTCGCCTCTAACTATTATGTCTATTTCCGGGGTAGCCGCCAGCGTTTCCTCCGGGAGCAGAGTGGCATGGGCTCCCCCCAGGATTATGGTTAGACCGGGATTCGCCTGCTTGAGCTGATGAGCAATGCTCATAGCGGCGCTTATTGTGGGCGTCATGGCGGTGAGGCCAACTACATTGGCATCAGTTACCAGCGGTGCTATGTCATTCGGCTGGAGGCTCAAGGCGTTCGCGTCCAGTAACCTTACCTGGTAGCCCTCTCTTTCCAGCACAGCGGCGATTATGGCCAGACCGACGGGCGGCTGAGGATACCTGGTGAATTGAGGGGGGTTTATCAGCGTTACTTTAAGCATGCTTTTTGCTCGTAACAGTATACCTGCTTAATTTACTGGCTGGTTCTTGGTATCCCTCGAGGGAATCCTGGGGGCATGGTTTAAGAATTTCCTGGACCTGGTAAAGTAAGCACAATGGAGATTTAATGTCCTCTCCTTGATAGAACGTGCAGTATTAGGCCAGTGAATATGCTAAAGGCCCCGATAACCAGGAAGAGCACCGCCAGCATTGTCGTGCCGACTGGTAACACGCCATTGTTGGAGAAAAGATGGAGCACCCTGACGCCGGCGATAAGTCCGAGAATAATCAGGATAGCTCCACTAAACCCAAAGAAGAAGAGGGGTTTTCTCTCCGAAATCATGGCCAGTATCCTGGTGAGCACTCCCAGTCCATGTGCCACCGGATTCAGAGTTGAGCTGTCGCGGCTATAGGCAACCGAAATAGGGACTTCGGTAACCTTAAGTCCCTGTTTTGCCGCCTCGGCTACGGTCTCGGCTGATACTGCCATGCCGCTTTCCCTTAACGCCAGCGCCGATATCGCCTTAGCGGAAAATGCCCTGAATCCGGATTCGGAATCAGAGAGTCTATCCTGTGAGAGGACATTGGTTGAATGCAGCAGCACTTTCTGCCCGATGCGGCGATGTAAAGGAATTTTGCTCTTCTGCTGTCTCCGTGAGCCAATAACAAAATCGTATCCATCCCGAATGGGGCTTATCAGATTAGGGATCTCCTTTGGGTTGTGCTGAGTATCAGCATCAAGTATTATCAGAACATCAGGGGCTCTATTCCTGGCTTCGGCAAGTATGCTCTGGATAGCGGCACCGTATCCCCTGTTTTCGTGGTGACGCACCACGAAGGCTCCGGCAAGTCTGGCGATTTCTGAGGTGTTATCAACACTGCCATCATCAACAACGATAACCTCATCGACATACTGCCTAGTATTAAGCACCATGGTGCCGATGTATTTTTCTTCATTATAGGCTGGCATGCCTGCGATGATTCTGGGCTGAGATGGCTTGGACATTGTCTTACCCCTTAATCACCACCTTCAATCCCCGCTTCCTGGAAAATCTTACTTAGCTCCCGGCGGGCCAGGCGGGTGGGCTTACCGCCCCTGTTCTCCCAGCGTTGAACTGTAGAGAGACTAACACCCATTTCCCTGGCCATATCCTCCTGTGCCCATCCCTTCCTTTTTCGCAGTTCCCTGACCTTCTCCTTGAGTTCTTTCATTATAACCTCCACAAGCTACATTAAGCAAGGTTTCATATCAGGTATTACTAAAAATTATAAAATGCCTGTGGACATTTGTCAACATATGTGCCATTTTGTCAGACAGGGTATTCGGAGATTTCCTACAAATGTACTGATTCAATAAAAAAACGGATAAACAGGCTGACTGAAGAAATGGTGTAGAAGAATATTGTTGAGGTTTATTGACAAACTTGTATGGAGGCTGTATAATCTGTTTAAATAAATACGGCAAACGGTTTCCTATTACCTTTTATGGTTTGTACAATGGTTTTTGTGTCACAGGGTGTGGAAAGAAAAGAGCTTGCCATCCTGAAAATCCTGAATGATTCTCCAGAACCACTTGGTGCCAGGGTTATTGCCCATCACCTGAAAGACTCTGGCTTTGAGCTGGGCGAAAGGGCAGTAAGATATCATCTCAGGCTGATGGATGAGCGCGGGCTGACACAGCTTGTGGGACGGCGTGATGGTCGAGTGATTACCGGAAAGGGGAGTGAAGAGGTAAAGTCGGCCCTGGTCAAGGATAAGGTTGGCTTTGCCATTTCCAAGATAGAAACCCTGGCTTTTCGCACCAGCTTTGATGGTGAAAAGAGCTGCGGACTGATTCCAGTAAATCTCTCCTTTTTCCCCGCAGAAAAGTTCGACCGTGCGCTTCATGCCATGAAGCCTGCCTTTGAAGCGGGGCTGTGTGTCAGCGACCTGGTGGCTGTAGCTACCGATGGCGAACAGCTTGGGGAGGTAACTGTACCTCCGGGGAAAATAGGACTGGCTACCGTTTGCAGCATTGTCTTTAACGGCGCGATGCTCAAGGCTGGTATCCCCGTGAACTCACGGTTCGGGGGCATACTGCAACTCCGAAACTATAGACCCCTTCGCTTTGTCGAGCTAATTGACTATGCCGGCTGTTCCCTGGACCCCTCTACGATATTCATCAAGGCCAGAATGACATCATTAAGAGAAGTGATAAGGAAAGGCGACGGTGAGGTACTTGGTAATTTCCGTGAGATACCCTCAATTTGCCGTCCGATTGCCGAAGAGGTTGTGGCTGGTCTGAATGAGGCGGGGATTCATGGGCTCGTTATTATGGGAGATACCAGCGAGCCCGTATGTGAAATACCGGTGGACCTGAATAAAATGGGGATGGTGCTGCTGGGCGGTTTGAATCCGGTAGCCGCTGCCGAAGAAGCCGGTATCGAAGCCACCAGCCTGGCCATGAGCACGGTTATGGAATATCAGGAACTGACAAGGTTCCGGGAAGCTGTTATCGATTATCGTGACTTAGTAAGATTTCGGGAGGTATCTAAGTGGAAACAATAAAGATTATACCGTGTCTGGACATCAGAGAGGGCAGGGTGGTCAAGGGGGTCAAATTCGTTGACCTGAAGGATGCGCGTGACCCTGTGGAGGCAGCCGCTGCCTATTGCCGGGAGGGTGCCGATGAGCTTGTTTTTCTGGATATCTTCGCCACCGTGCAGAACCGGAAGACGAGACTGGAATGGGTCAGGCGGGTCTGTGAGGTAGTTACGGTGCCCTTTGCTGTCGGTGGCGGTATCGGCAGTATTGATGACATGAAGGAGTTATTCAAGCTCGGCGTGGATAAGGCTTCGATAAACACGGCTGCTGTGAGGAAGCCGGAGCTTATCAGGGAGGCTGCCCGTGAGTTTGGCAGAGATAAACTCGTGGTGGCTATTGATGGCAGGAAGAACCCGCCGGGTAGCAGCTTGCCCAGACTGGAGGTGGTGGTCAGGAGTGGGGAAGAGGCTACCGGGCTGGATATAGTTGACTGGGCCAGGAAGGTGGGGGAGCTGGGGGCCGGGGAGATACTGCTCACCAGTAAGGATGCCGATGGCACCAGGGATGGCTACGACCTGGAGATGACCAGGGCAGTTGCCGAAGCCGTCGCCATACCGGTTACGGCCTCCGGCGGCGCCGGCAAGCTGGAGCACCTTTATGAAGCCGTGACGCTGGGGAAAGCCTCGGCAGTCCTGGCTGCCTCTATTTTCCACTTCGGCGAGATATCCATACCTCAGGCCAAGCAGTACCTTAAGGAAAAAGGCATACCGGTAATCATCTAGGAGAAAGGAGAAATAGAAAATGAACCTGCAACGTCCTAATTCAAATGATGCTACCCGAACCGCCAACCGTTCCCGCAGTGTCGTGCCGATGAGCGGCCTCTGCACCCGCTGTATTGACGGCTGTACCGGCAACTGTGAGGTCTTCAAGGCGACCTTCCGTGGTCGGGAGCTAATTTACCCCGGGCCCTTTGGGGAAATTACCGCTGGAGGCGACAAGGACTACCCCGTTGATTACTCGCATCTCAATATCCAGGGGTACGCTTTGGGAGCCAGGGGACTGCCCGAGGGGGTGGTCGGTGACCCCGACACGGCTATATTCCCATCGGTAGACACCGAGACCGAATACGGCTGGGACATCAAGGTCAAAATGAAAGTGCCCATCTTTACCGGTGCCCTGGGCTCCACCGAGATAGCCCGTAAAAACTGGGAGCATTTTGCTATTGGTGCCGCTATCAGCGGCGTAACCCTGGTCTGTGGCGAAAATGTTTGCGGTATCGACCCGCAGCTGGAGCGAGATGCCAGGGGTAAGGTTGTTTCCGCACCCGATATGGACCGCCGCATCGAGGTCTACCGCCGTTACCACCAGGGGTATGGCGAAATACTGGTTCAGATGAATGTGGAGGATACCAGACTGGGTGTTGCCGAATACGTCCACAAGAAGCATGGCCTG
>CAYWRT010000142.1:0-5812 GCA_964460815.1 uncultured Dehalococcoidaceae bacterium | reverse complement strand
GAGGCCAGGGTGGCATCTTCTTCTATTAGCTGAATGAGGCGGCTGCCCACGATGACACCATCGGCTATGGCGGCTACCCGTTTTGCCTGCTCCTGATTGGATACCCCGAAGCCAACGCAGAGAGGCTGTTTTGCCTTTTGTCTGACTTTTACCACGAAACTCTCCAGCTCGGAAGGCAGGGTATCTCTGGCTCCGGTAACGCCGGTGAGAGAGACCAGATAAATAAATCCCCGTGACCTTGCCGCCACGTTAGCAATGCGTTCCCCGGTGCTGGTAGGCGCCAGGAGATATATAAGGTCAAGGTCATGCTTTCGGGTTACGGCTTCCAGCTCTGCCCCCTCTTCCGGTGGTAGGTCAGGGACTATTAAACCATTTATTCCGGCTTTCTGGCAACTCCGGCAGAAGGCTTCCAGCCCGAAGTTAAGCACCGGGTTGTAGTAGGTCATGAAAATAAGTGGCATCGCCGTCTTCTGCCGTAGCTGACGGGCTGCATCCAGGCAGACCTGCGGGGTGGTCCCCTGTTGCAGCGCCGTATGGCTTGCCTTCTGGATGGTAGCGCCGTCAGCCAGGGGGTCGGAGAAGGGGATACCCAGCTCAATGATGTCACAGCCGCTGTCGGCCAGAGCGGCGGCTATCTTCGGGGTGGCTTCAATATCGGGGTAGCCCACGGTGATATAGGCAATCAGCGCCTTATAACCCGGTTTAAAGACGGATGTAATCTGGCTCATAGCTCCATTCCCAGTGCCTTGGTGACTATTTCCAGGTCTTTATCGCCGCGACCGGACAGGTTGACGATAATAAGCTGTTCCCGGGGCAGGCCGGCAGCCAGTTTAGAGACATAGTAGATAGCGTGGGCTGGCTCCAGTGCCGGAATGATACCCTCGGTAGCGCTGAGTAGCCTGAAGCCTTCTAGTGCCTGAGCATCGGTAACGGCTACGTAGGTGGCACGCCCGGTGTCTTTGTAGTAGCTGTGTTCCGGCCCCACCCCCGGATAGTCCAGCCCCGGGGCGATGCTGTGGGTCTCCCTTATCTGGCCGTGTTCACTCTCCATGATATAAGACTTCGTTCCGTGCAGCACGCCAGCCCTGCCGGTGAGCAGGGCTGCCGAGTGTTCGCCGGTCTCCAGGCCGCACCCCCCGGCTTCAACCCCAATGAATTTAACGTCCTTATCGCTGAAAAAGGGATGGAAGAGGCCGATGCTGTTACTGCCCCCGCCGACACAGGCAACCAGGTAGTCGGGCAAACGCTGGTAGTCTGCCAGGACCTGTTCTCTGGCTTCCTGCCCGATTATTGCCTGAAAGTCACGCACTATCATGGGATAGGGGTGGGGGCCGACCACCGAGCCGAGGAGGTAATGGGTATTATGAACATTGCTGACCCAGTCGCGGATGGCTTCATTGATGGCGTCTTTCAGGGTACGGCTGCCCGAGGTAACCGGACGTACTTCGGCGCCTGTCAGCTTGATGCGGTGGACATTCGGCAACTGGCGGTGAATATCTTCCTCCCCCATGTATATCAGGCACTCAAGCCCCAGCATGGCGCACACCACCGCCACCGCTACGCCGTGCTGACCGGCACCGGTCTCGGCTATTATCCGGGTTTTGCCCATGCGTTTGGCGAGCAGTCCCTGTCCCAAGGCGTTGTTAATCTTGTGGGCTCCGGTATGGGCAAGGTCTTCTCGTTTCAGCAGAATAGCAGCACCACCAATTCTGGCTGACAGCTTCCGGGCATGATAGAGGGGTGTGGGACGGCCAATATAATCCCGGCACAAATGGCTGAACTCCCTCCGGAAATCACTATCAGACATGGCGTCGGCATAAGCCAGTTCCAGCTCGCTGAGGGCGGGTATCAGCGTTTCCGGCACGAATTTGCCGCCGTATTGCCCGAAGTAACCACGGGCATCGGGTCTATCTTTCATCAACTCCCCTCACGGCTTCAATGAACTTCGTTATTTTAGCCATGTCTTTGGCACCTCTGGTTTCGACACCCGAAGAGACATCTACTCCCCATGGTTCGATTGTCCTGATTGCCTCAGCGACGTTTTTCGGAGTGAGTCCGCCGGCGACAATTACCGGGAATCTTTTGGCTATCGGCTGTGCCAGCTTCCAGTCAAAGGTCCTGCCGGTGCCACCGTATCTGAGTCTGGCGTTGGAGTCAAGGAGGAAAAGGTGTTTCTGAGTGCGCAGGATTTTTCTCCCGTAGGCCAGGTCGGTGCAGACCAGTGCCGGCTGGTAGTGCCGGCTTACCCGGACTACCTTGATTACCGGCAGGGTCAGCTCATGGCAGTATGCCCAGGGTTCATCGCCGCTAAGCTGAACCCAGTCCAGTTGACAGGAACCGGCAATCTTTTTTACCCTGGCAACCGTTGTGTTGACAAAGACGCCGACTGCCTCGGTCTTGGCTCCCGTTTTTTTCAGTGCCGAGACTATCTTTTCCGCGCGGGCCGGGGTCACCTGCCGCGGGCTGGGAGCGAAGACCAGACCGATAAAATCGGCTCCAGCCTCAGCCGCCGCCAGGGCGTGGGCCTCCTCTCTGATACCACAAATCTTGATACGTATCATAGCAATAGTTCCTCCATCTTGGCCGGGATACTGCCGGCGGTGACCAGAGCCTCGCCCACCAGCACGGCATTGACTCCCCACTCCTTTATTTTTGTTATATCGTCTCTGTTATTGATACCACTCTCGCTGACCACGATTCGCCCCTCGGGAATGAGGGGGCGCAGGCGGCGGGTGGTGTTGATATCCACGGTGAAGGTGTTGAGGTCACGGTTGTTGATGCCGATAATCTCGGCGCCGCCGAGGAGAGCCTTTTCCAGCTCGTTTTCATCGTGTACCTCAACCAGGCAGCCCAGGCCGAGGCTATGGCTCAGTGCTAGCATTTCTTCGAGCTGTTCCTGGCTGAGGATAGCCGCTATCAGCAGCAGGGCATCGGCACCAAAGGCGGCAGACTCGTAGACCTGATATTCATCAAAGATAAAGTCCTTCCTCAATAGAGGGATGCTCGTCTCTTCCCTTATCGCTATCAGGTATTTAAGGCTGCCCTGAAAGTGGCTTACCTCGGTTAAAACTGAGATGGCGGCGGCCCCACCCTGAGCATAGGTCTTGGCCAGTGCCATGGGGTTGAAATCAGGGCAGAGAACGCCCCTTGAGGGTGATGCCTTCTTTACCTCGGCAATCAATTTGATGCCTTCCCCGCTGAGGGCGCCGGCAAAATCCCGCAGTGCTTTCCGCCGGACAAGGCGTTCCTTCAGGGCCGATACCGGCAGACACGGCTTCTTCTGTTCAACCTCGTACCGTTTATCAGCAATAATCTTATCCAGTATCGTAGCTATCATGATTACCCCAGACTCTGGCTCAACTCCACCAGTCTATCAAGTTTTTCTCGGGCCCGGCCACTGTCAATCGCCTCTTCGGCAAGGCGGGCACCGGCTTTGAGGTCCGATGTCAGGTTGCCGGCGACCAGCGCCGCGGCGGCGTTCATGACCACCACGTCGCGCCGGGCACCTTTTTTGCCGTCCAGGATTCGGCGCAGCGCCCCGGCATTCCCTTCGGGTGTGCCTCCTTTAATTTCAGCCGTACCTGACTCCTTCAGCCCGAAGCTATCAGGTGAGACCTCATATGGAGGCGATAATTTTTTTTCACTGACTTCCCAGACCAGCGAGCCGCCGCTTATGGAGATTTCATCCATGCCATTCAAGCCATGCACTATCAGGGAATGCCTGGTGCCCAGACGATAAAGGACGGCGGCAATCTTGTGGCCCAGCTCCTCGCTGGGAACGCCGAGCAGCATGTGCTCGACCCGGGCCGGGTTGGTCAGCGGGCCGAGGATATTGAAAACGGTGCGGATGCCAATCTCGCGGCGGGTGGGGGCGGCGTGCTTCATGGCCGGGTGGAAGACGGGGGCGAACATGAAGCCGATGCCGACTGTCTCAATGCACTCGGCTACCGCCCCAGCGTCGAGGTCGATTTTTACCCCCAGCGCCTCAAGGACATCGGCGGCGCCGCACTGGCTGGAGGCGGCGCGGTTGCCGTGCTTGGCTACCCTGAGTCCGGCGCCAGCGGCCACAAAGGCGGCGGCGGTGGAGATATTGAAGCTGCCGGAGGCATCGCCGCCGGTGCCGACGACGTCAATAGTGGGGCCGGATACTTTTACCGGCGTCGCTTTTGAGCGCATGACACTGGCCATTCCGGCAATCTCATCGGCGGTTTCCCCTTTGATGCGCAGGGCGGTCAGGAAGGCGGCAATCTGTGACGGTGTCGCCTCGCCGCTGAATATATCTTCCATGGCCCCGGAGGCTTCCTCAAAGCTGAGGGATTTTCCGGAGACCAGGGTGTTGATGGCTTCTTTAATCATTCTCTTCTTCCTTCTTTGGCTTGGTCATATGTTCGGTGTAGTACTTCAACCCGGAGCCTATCACGTCGGCGATAACCACGCCTGTCCCTCTGGGCTGCTCTACCTTTTCAAGCCCCTGCTGTATCTCGCTCAACTTGGTCATGAGCTGTTCGAACTGCTTTTTATTCTGCTCGCTATTACGGGCTTGTCCTAATTGTATAAATCCTGATAAGATAAATCCCAACCCGGCTACTGCCAAGGCGATTTCCGAAATCGGATGAAAAAACATCAATACAATAAACACGATGCCAATTATTATTAGTATTATTGCTATGGTCTTCGGTTTCGGTAAATTCATTTTTTTATGTTACCCCTCCCCCCATCGTTTTTTATCTTTTCCCACCCTGCCGCCCCTGCTTCATCTACGGCTTAGCCCGCTAGTTTGCCCTGCTGCCCCGCGTCATTTTCTGCTTAGCCCGTAGTTTTATCCCCTTTTCCCCACCCCGGAATCCCTCTCCGTCTCCCTTTACAAAGGGAGACGATGCCATTTTCCTTTATATTCACCACTCTTAACCGTCCCTTTTGTCCCCCTTTCGTAAAGGGGGAATAAGGGGGTTTTCACACGGGGACTAAGGGGGATTTTATTTCCCCATTTCCAAAAAATTCCTTAATAAGTCCTTGCCTACCCCGGTCATGATTGATTCCGGGTGGAACTGGACGCCCTCCACCGGAAACTGGCGGTGGCGCAGACCCATGATGATATTATTATCCGTCCAGGCACTGACCTCAAGGCAGTCCGGCAGGCCCTCCCGCTTTACCGCCAGCGAGTGATAGCGAATGGCGGGGAAGGGATTAAGCAACCCTTTAAAGACCCCCTTACCGTCATGATAAATAAGGGAAGACTTGCCGTGCTTGATTTCGCCGGCATGGCCGACCCTGGCTCCGTAGGCGTAGCCGATGCACTGGTGCCCGAGGCATACACCTAAAACGGGTATACGGGCACCAAAGCGGCGGATAACCTCGTTGGAGATGCCCGCCTGCTGCGGAGTCCCCGGACCGGGGGAAACGACAATCCGCTCGGGCGAGAGGTTCTCCATCTCGTCAAGGCTCATCCGGTCGTTCCTGACCACGGTTATCTCTTCTCCCAGTTCGCTCAGGTACTGGAAGAGGTTGTAGGTAAAGCTGTCATAGTTATCAATCAGTAACAGCATGTTTAACCGGCCTCCGCCTGCTCGATGGCTGTCAGCAGTGCCTGGGCTTTGTTCAGGCTTTCCTGGTATTCCAGCGCGGGGACGCTGTCGGCAACAACGCCACCCCCCGACTGGACATAGGCAAGACCATCCTTGATAACAATGGTACGGATGGCGATGGCGGTATCCATGTTTCCGGAAAAATCAAAATAGCCGACCGCCCCGGCATAGGGCCCCCTTTTGTCCGGCTCCAGCTCGGCGATAATCTCCATAGCCCGAATCTTGGG
>CAYWRT010000141.1:0-5814 GCA_964460815.1 uncultured Dehalococcoidaceae bacterium | reverse complement strand
ATGGCACAGTTACGCATTCCCGGACCGACGCCGTGCCCGCCGGAGGTCCTCCAGGCGATGGGGAAGCAGATGATAGACCATCGCGGGCCGGAATTCCAGAAGATGCTCAATGATGTCACGGACAAACTGAAGCAGGTGTTCCAGACTAAAAATGATGTTTTCATACTTACCGGTTCCGGTACCGGCGGCCTGGAGGCAGCCGCGGTTAACATGCTATCCCCGGGAGACAGGGTATTATCCGTCTCCATCGGTGTTTTTGGCGACCGCTTTGCCAGCATTGCCCAGCAGTTTGGTGCCGGGGTCGTTTCCCTCAAGGTGGAGTGGGGCCGGGCGGCTGACCCCGATGCTGTTGCTAAGGCTATTAAAGCCAATCCGGACATCAAAGCGGTGCTGGTGACCCATAATGAGACATCTACCGGCGTCACCAATGACCTGGGTGCCATCAGCAAGGTAGTGAAAGAAGCTGGTAAGCTGCTGATAGTTGACGCCATCAGCAGTCTGGGCTCAATTGACCTGCCGGTTGATGACTGGGGCTGTGACGTGGTCGTCACCGGTTCCCAAAAGGGGTGGATGGTGCCCCCGGGTCTGGCCATGGTCAGCGTCAGCCCGAAGGCCTGGCAGGCACACTCGGTGGCAAAGATGCCCCGCTTTTACTGGGACTTTACCAAAGCCAAGACTTATCTGGAGAGAGGGCAGAATCCCTGGACGCCGGCTGTTTCGGTGGTGTTTGCGCTTTCGGTGGCGCTGGAGATGATGCTTAAAGAGGGCCTGAAAAACATCACCACCAAGCAGGCCCGAATTGGCCAGGTGACCCGGGATGGCGTGAAGGCGCTGGGGCTGCCCCTTTTTGCCGAGGAGAGCCACGCCTCCAATACGGTTACGGCAGTAGCGGCTAAGGACGGGCTTGACATTAAAAAAATGCGGCAGATTATGAGGGAAGAACATAAAATTGTGCTGGCTGGCGGGCAGCAGCATCTGGATGGTAAGATATTCCGTATCGGTCACCTGGGCTGGGTGTCCGAGGATGATATTAAAGGCGTGATGTCCGCCCTGAAGTCAGCCCTGCCCAGGTCGGGCTTTACAGGTTGAGTTATGGCTTGAGCTGGAGGCAATAAATAAGAATTGGTTCTTTAAGGGGAGAAATCTTGGCAGGTGAATCAATGAAAGTATTGGTTACTGATTCTGTTTCTGAGGAAGGCATAGCCGTCCTGCGTGACTGCGCTCAGGTGGATGTTAAGAGTAAGCTGACACCGGAAGAACTTATTTCCATCATCGGTGATTATGAAGCCCTGATGGTGCGCAGTCAGACCAAGGTTACCGCTGAGATAATCGAGGCTGGTAAGAAGCTGCAGGTTATCGCTCGAGCCGGCGTGGGCATAGACAATGTAGATATTGAGGCGGCGACAAGATGTGGCATCCTGGTGGTCAATGCCCCTACCGGCAATACGGTCTCGGCAGCTGAGCACGCTGTGGCTCTTATGCTGGCATTGGCCCGTAATATTCCCCAGGCTAATGCGGTGCTCAGGACCGGCGTATGGCGGCGCAGCGATTTCATGGGCACTGAGCTGAGAGGCAAGACGCTGGGCATTATCGGTCTGGGCAATGTTGGCTCTGAGGTAGCCAAACGTGCCCAGGGATTTGAGATGAAGCTGCTGGGCAGTGACCCCCTGGTTTCCGTTGAATATGCAAAAAACCTCCAGGTAGAACTTGTTGATTTAAAGCGTTTGCTCAGGGAGTCAGACTTCGTCAGCCTACATCTGCCGCTGACTGCCCAGACGCGGGGGCTGCTCGGGGCTAAAGAACTGGCTCTGGTCAAGCCTTCGGTTCGCATTATTAACTGTGCCCGGGGTGGACTGATTGATGAAAAAGCACTGGTCAAGGCAATCAGGGAGAAGAGGGTAGCCGGTGCCGCTATAGATGTCTTTGAAAAGGAGCCAGTAACCGAGAGCATCCTTTTTGGAGAGGATAATATCATCGTTACTCCCCACTTAGGTGCTTCCACAGCCGAGGCGCAAATTCTGGCGGCCAGGGATGTTGCTGAGCAGATTGTTGATGTCTTTGCGGGGAAACCGGCCAGGGCGGCGGTCAACGTTCCGTATATTCCGTCAGAAACGCTGGCAGCGCTGGCTCCTTTTATAGAGCTGGCTCCCATGGTGTGCAAGCTGGTCTACAGGCTGGCTGAGGGACAGGCGGCGTCTATCCGTATCAGGTATGAGGGGGATATTGCCAATTATGACACCAACGCCCTCAAGGCGGCGGTTCTGGGCGGTCTGCTGGAGGGCATTAGCGAGGAGAGGGTCAACCTGGTCAACTGTAACCTGGTAGCTGCCAGGCGCGGTCTGACCGTGGTGGAGGAGAAAGAGGCTACCTGCGAGAACTATGCCAGCCTTCTTACCGTGGAAATGGCTACCAGCACCGGGATTTTTACCGTAGCCGGTACGGTGATGCACGGGGAATCACACATTGTACGGGTTAATGACTACTGGCTTGATATTGTGCCCACTCCCGGGTCTTACTTCCTGTTCAGTGACCACCGGGACCGCCCTGGATTCATCGGGGCGGTAGGCAAGATAACCGGTGATGCCGATATAAATATCAGCTCCATGCACCTGGGTCGCCTCAAGCCCAGGGGGCAGGCCCTACTGGTGTTGACCCTGGACGAGCCCCTGCCTGAAGAACGGCAGCAGCAGATACTGGCCATCCCTGATGTCTATACCGTCAAGCTGGTGGAACTGTAGGTTCTGCTCGGTTGGGGCTGGTCGGCTATTCAAGCCTTAATATTTCCATCGAAATCCGATAAATTGTATCCTGCTTCAATAGCTAAGTAATTCTCCGTTTCTCCATCGAGATAGAGAAGTTACTACTCAACCTTTCGCCATTTTACCTCATTATTCTCCGTCCATGCGGAATCTGATTATAAACTTGGAATCGAAGGTGAAACTTGTTAAAATTAAAAATAATCTATAATTAAGAAGGAACAAAATGTCTGCACAGAAATACATTTCAAAAAGGGAATCTCCAAAGGACACCCGGATAGTAGCTGGTGATGCTTTGCCCCCTGGCGGGCGTTCTTCGAGGATTGCGTATGCCTGCCCCTACTGTACTACAGAGACAGTTTTTGGCACGGCGGTCGCTTTGAAAGACCATATATACGCTCAACATCTCTGGAACAACTACTCGGGTCACGCGCGAATCCCTATTCCAATGTGCATGTCTATTGGGGGAATGGAAACACAGGAGCAGGTTTCAAGGCGGATAGATGAAATGGTCAAGAGGGGTTTCGTATGCGACCTGGAGTTAGACGAAGGTGTTCTGAGCGATGACTATTTAAGGGAACTGGCAGATGCCGGCTTCGAGCTAGAACTAAACTGGGCAGGTATTGAAGAATTAGAGGATAACTACGAAGTTCAGCTAAAATTCATATCTGACAAGAAAAAGGCTTTGGAAGACATAATCGGGAGGCCGGTGCTGGGCGGCAGGAGGCCGAATTCTCACAGGGATAAATATACCTATGATATCTGCGATGCTCTCGGTTTTAAGTGGTACCATATTAGACCATCAATCACTTCTTTTCCTTACCAGGCTACCGCACCCTACCGGGCGTCGGGTCATAATTTTGCGTTATGCCCCAGGCCTTCAGTGCATTTATGGAATGCCGCAGGCGATGTAATCCCGTATCAGGATGCCATAGACGCGGGTAATTATTTCTGAGACAACATTACGAAGCTGTCAGCTTCGCAGTACGAACAGGCTCTTCGGGATGCCATAGAGCTCAGAATCAAGGACGGAACACACCAGGAGGTAAGGTGGTTTTGCTGGATGGAGAATTCGCGAACGAAAGCGAATGGGGGTCCCGAGTGGTTTGAGGGTATGAAAAGCTCCCTTACCTTTATAAAGGAAAGGCAGGATGCCGGGCTACTTAAGACGATGCTCTTCAGCGATTTAGTTAAATTGTTCTGCCCTGAAATATTTTAACCTTTTATAAGTAGCTGTTCTTTTTGTTCTTTAAGCCACTTTGTTAGCTACACGTTTGGCCGTGCGGAATGTAGCTACGACAATCGTCAATGTTACGACACAGTGTTAGCAAGAGCGTCCCTTTTAATCTTAGTCTGAAAAGATGAACCAAATTACCGGGTCAGGTCATTCTCTAAATTGGGGTAAATCCCGCAGTTAAAACTGGGGCTAGTATTGTTCACCAAAGTTACAGGTCGTGGTATTAATATCATACGGTTACACCTGCATCAAACTGTATTAAACTGTGTCAAATTTATGCACCTTGACATCGAACAAGGTCGCCGGTACAAAGATGCTGCAGGTATTCGGTAGTCGGGGCACGAACTAGCGAAATCAACCGGGGAAAAGGGGGATTAACATGGCAAATATACTGGGGTCACTGGAGCCTAAAGTTGGCGAGACGGAAAGCATAATTCAAGAATACAGGGAAAGAATCGCGCAGGCTCTGGAGGTGGAAAGGAACAAACTGCAAGAGCGAGCGGAGCAGGATTCGAGCCAGATTATTGCCAGGGCCAAAGAGGAAGCCGGTAAGGCTATTGCTCAAGCGATACAAGAGGCGAAAGTCGAATCGGATAAGATAATGGCCAAATCAAGAGAGGAAGCAGAGCAAATAGTAAGAGAATCCCGTGAAAAAGCCTACGCAGAAGCTCGGCAGGAATCGGCAAGAGTCATCAGTGAGGCCAGGAAGAAAACGGTACAAATTATCACAGAAGTCATCGAGCGTGGCACAAGACTTGCCCGGGTTGCCTCTGAGGCAAGGAGTAGGCTGGAAAGCGATACATCACAGCTGCTCACTCAGGTAACTACAAGCGTTGAACAGCTCATCGGTGAAATCGAAACAAATATACAGGCTGAACTTGAACATCTAGCTACTGTAATTACTGAAGCCGAGAGGAAACTGGAGCTGGCTACCGAGATACCTGATAGAGAAACTGTGATGAGCTCACGACAAGTAACTGAGGAAGTAGTCACGCCGGTGGCCCCCGCTAGCGATGAAACAGATATAAAGGCTGGATTTGAACGTTTAGGTACCGCAATAACTGAAGCCGAGAGGAAACTTCAGCTGGTTACCGAGATACCCAACAGAGAAACCGAAGAAGCCCAAAAAGCTAAAGACACCGAGAAGCTAGAGAAGCAAGAAGCTGAACAGGCGGCTGGAGAAGAGGCAAGGGTAAAGACTGAGGAAGTCAAGAAAACCGAAGGCTCCGACGATGTCACCACGCTAATGGAGGAGGGTATAACCCTGAAACGATTGGGGTTAAATGAAGAGGCCCTCGAGGCTTTTATGAAGGTCATAGAACTTGACCCGAAGAATGTCATCGCATGGAATAATAAGGGTATAGTCCTAGGCAGATTGGAGAGACATGAGGAGGCCCTTGAGGCTTTCATGAGGGTAACCGAACTTGAACCGGACAACGTCAACGCATGGAGTAATAAGGTCACAGCCCTCAGCATATTGGGGAGAAATAAAGAGGCTAAGGAAGCTAAAGCGGCTGAGAAGCGAGCGAAGAAAGAAGAACAGGCAGCTAAAAAAAAGGACAAGAGATAGCATAGAGATTCAGGGAGTTATGCCGCTAGAACTACCTACCATTGCACAAACATCGGGATGTCTGTATTTCTATCGTAACATCGGCGCTCGGCGGGTGAGAAAATTTATCGAACAATAAAAATAACCTCGGCTATTCTCAATTCTCTACTTCTG
This sequence comes from uncultured Dehalococcoidaceae bacterium, assembly GCA_964460815.1. Taxonomy (GTDB): domain Bacteria; phylum Chloroflexota; class Dehalococcoidia; order Dehalococcoidales; family RBG-16-60-22; genus CAYWRT01. The sequence continues at coordinate 98 of CAYWRT010000141.1, read as the reverse complement.
CTCAGACACTGAGTTCCTTAAATCTACATGAAACCGCCTGCCGCCAGTATTTTAACAGCCGGTCATTTGAATCAGATTGTCCCAGTATCATAGACGAT
>CAYWRT010000140.1:5351-5911 GCA_964460815.1 uncultured Dehalococcoidaceae bacterium | reverse complement strand
CGAGGCATATGTCCCCCGCACCGACACCTACATTGAAAAAGAGGTGGATATTAACGAGGAGATTGACAAGCTCCGTCACGCTGCCACCCGCGCCCTCTTTGAGCGCCGCGACGTGCTCATTGTCGCCTCGGTATCCTGTATCTACGGACTGGGTGAACCTTCGGAATACCACAGCTTTGTCGCCAGCCTGAAACGGGGTACCACCTACGAACGGCAGAAGCTCCTCCGCCAGCTGGTAGACATGCAATACGAGCGCAACGACATTGACTTCAGCCGGGGCAAGTTCCGCATCCGCGGCGACACCCTCGAAATCCAGCCTTCTTATGAGGAGCTTGCCCTGCGTATTGAGTTCTTTGGCGATGAAATTGACCGCATCGTGGAGGTAGACCCGCTCACCGGCGAGCTGCTGTCCGAGCTGGACTCGGTAGACATCTACCCCGCCAAGCACTTTGTCACCTCCCATGAAAAGCTGCTGCTGGCTATTGAAGGCATACAGAAGGAACTGACAGAAAGATTAGGCGAGCTGAGACAGCAGGAGAAAATACTGGAAGCCACCCGGC
>CAYWRT010000140.1:0-5341 GCA_964460815.1 uncultured Dehalococcoidaceae bacterium | reverse complement strand
GATGCTCCGGGAGGCGGGGTACTGCACCGGGGTGGAGAACTACTCCCGGCATCTATCCGGACGGGTACCGGGCAGCCCCCCCTGGACGCTGCTTGACTACTTCCCCGACGACTTCCTTCTGTTTATTGACGAATCACACATGACCCTCCCCCAGATACGAGGCATGTACCACGGCGACCGCTCCCGCAAGGAAACCCTGGTAGAATATGGCTTCCGCCTGCCTTCAGCTCTGGACAACCGCCCCCTCAATTTTGACGAGTTCCAGCAGCGTACCAACCAGAGTGTTTATACGTCAGCTACACCCGCTGACTACGAATATGAGCACAGCCAGCAGGTAGTGGAGCAACTGGTCAGGCCTACCGGCCTCCTGGAGCCCACGGTTGAGGTCAAGCCGACACGGGGGCAGATTGACGACCTCCTGGAGCAGGTCAAGACCCGGGTGGACAGAGGCACCCGCTGCCTGGTAACCACCCTGACCAAGAGAATGGCTGAGGAACTGGCTGACTACCTTATTGAGATGGGAATCAAGACCCATTACCTCCATTCCGAGATTAACACGCTGGAAAGGATTGAGATACTGCGAGACCTCCGGCTCGGCGTTTACGATGTCGTCGTGGGCATAAACCTGCTTCGGGAAGGGCTTGACCTGCCCGAGGTCAGCCTGGTAGCCATCCTGGATGCCGACAAAGAAGGCTATCTGAGGTCAAAGCAAGCCTTGGTCCAGACTATGGGGCGTGCCGCCCGCCACATTGACGGGCATGTCATCATGTATGCCGACAATGTCACCAGGTCCATGCAGGCAGCTATAGACGAGACCAAACGCCGCCGCCAGGTACAGGAAGACTACAACCGGAAACACGGCATCACTCCGCAGGGCATAAGGAAAGCCATCAGGGACATCACCGAACGGGTAAAAGCGGTGGCCGAAACCCGCGCCGCCTATACTGTTGAAGCCCCGGCTACCAGGGAGGATATCACCCGCCTCATCAAAGAACTGGAAGCCCAGATGAAGGCCGCCGCCCGAGCCCTTGAGTTTGAGAAAGCCGCCCTGATTAGGGACCGCATCATTGAACTGTGGAAGGAATTTGACTACGCCGAAATAAAAAAATAAAGGAGACAGATTAATGGCACCTAAAAGCAAAGAGGAAGCCGCCAGGCGAGCCCGCGATAAGGGGTATAGCCATGAGCTACAATATCACGGCTGAAGCCAGTGCATAATTCTTGCGTTGCAAGACGTGTTTGACATGCGTGATGATAACATCTTTAAGGCAGCCAGCGGGCTGGGCGGCGGCGTTGGGATGATGGGAGATAACTGCGGGGCGCTGCTGGGTGCCAGCCTGATGCTCAGCTTAAAGTACGGGCGGGAGCGGGAAGATATCGGTAACTTTGAAAAGCTTAAGGACTCGGGAGTGCCGGTAGGCAAACTCTACAAGTGGTTTGAAAAAGAATTCGGTTCGGCTACCTGCCATGATATCCGCACCAGATTTGGTGGTGGTGCTTACTACGACTTTCAGATTCCGTGGCAGAGAGAACTGGCCGAGGAAGCCGGTATGTTTGAAAAGTGCTCTGACCTGGTTGGCCGGACAGCCGCCCATACGGCGGAAATGCTGTGGGATGCTATAGAGGCGGAGAAAAAGAAATAAGAAAATTATGGGCAAGTTCAGCTGGTGAACGATAACAGTACCGAGACACGCCAGGAGCGCCGCGACAGGAAGCTCAGGAAGAAGCGGGAGCGCATACCCAAGCACGGGAAAAACCTGGCGAGGGTCTATCTGGATGCGGTGATGAAAAGGCTGAGGGGGAGGTAAGCCTCTCCTTCTCGTTTCTTATCTATTCCCACCCGGCCACCCTCGCACCATTTACGGCTTAACCCGCGAGTATTTGTCCCCCAAACCTCCCCATCATATACCCTACCCCCTCCCCTATTGACAAATATCAGAAGAAGTAGTATAAGAAGTCAAACACAGGATTGGGGAGGGGAATCATGTCTTTCATGCCGGGTCTTGAAATAGGCATCTGGAACACCTGGATTTTCACGGTTGCCTGGGTGTTTCTTCACAGTGTGCCCGTTGACTGGCCGATATTCAGGTACGATATCAAAGTTATGTCCAAAAAAGGAGGGGCTACTCCTCCGTATAGCAAGACCGAAAAAATAATCAGTAACCTGGGGATGGTAGTGTGGGTTATTCTCTTCATATACTCCATCTTCCTGCCGCTGCCGCTGGGGACGCCGCTGCTTTATGCTGGTATCGCCCTCTTTGTCGTGGGATTAATAATAACTGAGATTGCCAAGATACCCTGGGTAAATACCTCTGTTGATGAACCTATTACCACAGGAGTATACCGCTATTCAAGGCACCCGATATATATCGGTGTCATTGTGCAATATATAGGCATCGGCATTGCTTCCGCTTCGGGGCTCTTTTTATTGATTGCCATTCTAAGCTTAATCCCGACAGTTCTTACGGCACCTGCCGAGGAACGGTTCTGCTGTGGGGAATACGGCGATACCTATCGCAACTACATGAACAGGACGCCAAGATGGCTGGGAGCGCCCAAATAATAAGCTGAAGAAAAAGCGGGAGCGCCTGCCCAAACACGGGAAAAACCTGGCGAAGGTCTATCTGGGTGCCATTCTCAAACAAATAAAACGCCCCAAAAAGTTGACAAATGGTGGGATAAGTGGTAAAAAGGTAGGTACCTTCAAAGGGGGTAGCCAAAATTCCACAGCATCGGGATGACCGGGAAAAGGTGAGTACCAGACTTCACGCAAAGGGAAGGGCAGGACGCATCTGTTTGTCTATTGCTGCTTTTTTCGCTGTGCTGGGCATTATTGGTAATACCATTCAGACTACGGTAATCTTCGAGCTAATGCCCTGGTTCCTGATGGCAATTGCTGGCTTTTTCATGACCTTCCTCATTGGCCGGGCTGTATCCCGATATTCGGAAACAGCAGAAGCCAAGAAGAGGGAGCAGCCTGCCCGGGTGCGGGACGAGTATATCTAAGGTTTATGTGGCGGTGGTGGTGCTGGGTTCTTTATTAAACTCAACCCCGTGATTATTTAATAACCCTTCCCCTTCTCGCCCGTTATCTTTTCCCACCCGCCGCCCTCGCAGCATCCAAGGCTTATCCCGTAATATTTGCCCCCCACCCCCCTTAATAAGGGCTGTTTCTTTCTTCTCTGCTCCAACCACCACACAGGTGGAGGAGAGAAAGGGGGAAACTTCGGGTAGGACAACGATGATACGAGGGCGGGCGGGTGGGAAAAACATCATGGAAGGGGAGGAAGGGGGCGAACGCTACCTCTTTGATATCTAATCTATTACACAATCATCTTGACACCCGCAAAACATGGATATAGAATCTCACATATGTAATAACATGAAATATAATAGGATTTAGATAAATGGATAAAAGAGAAGCGATAAATTATTTAAAAGAAAGGCTCGGAGAAATACCTTATCTTGCAAAATTAAAATACAACAATTATGAATATCCTTTATGGATAAGGACTATAAGAGGTGTGGTTGAAAACGTTTTTGGAAGGGATTCATACGAATATCAAATGATAGCAGAACAATATCAAATCAATGGCAAGTTTTCTGAAGTACGCCAGAACCAATATATACAAAATTTAAAAAGAAGAGAAACATCGATACTCTCCATCATACAGACTTGGGAAACTCTAGGATTAGAAACTGAAACTAAAAGAAATTCAGCCCCGACAGAAACCCCTATAAGCTCTTTCGTAGATAATAAGAAAAACTCAATCTCCGAAAGCAAAGCAAATTGGAAAGCTATCCAAGAGGAGTTTGGTATCACTAAAACAAGGTTTGGTAAAAACATCAACTTTATTAAAGACTTGTTCAAAAGAAAAATTATTTTCCGTGACGTTGAGCAGGCATTTTCCCTCGCATCATTAGGATTTTCAAAACCAGCCGTGATTTTGGCGGGTAGTGTGATTGAGGAGTTGCTAAGACTGTACTTAGAACATAAAAGCATTACGCCAATAAATAACAGTTTTGATGGTTACATCCAAACCTATGAGCAAAAAGGACTCCTAAAAGCGGGAATTTTTCGTTTATCAGACTCGGTAAGGCACTTCAGGAATCTAGTTCACCTTTCAAAGGAAGAAACAAAAAGTCATACCATATCAAAATCTACAGCAAAAGGTGCAGTCGCTTCTATCTTCACTATTGCTAACGATTTTTAATAATGTAAACCCAAAAAGGCTGTTCCAGCTTTATTAAAACTATCCCGGCCTTATATAAAATTCCCCCTCCTTTGGTAAAGGAGGGGGACACAGGGGGTGGATTTCATCTTTTCTACGGTTTTCCGTACTTATCTCTTATTTCCCGCTTGATGAGCTTGCCCATGGGGTTGCGGGGGAGGTCGTCAACAAAAACAACCGTCCGTGGCCTCTTGAAGCTGGCAAGGTGCTTACGGCAGTACTCCATTATCTCTTCTTCCGTGGGATTCTCGCCCTTCTTGGGAATCACCAAGGCGCGGGGTTCCTCGCCCCAGGTCTCGTCAGGGACGCCGATGACAGCGACATCCTCCACCTTAGGGTGTTCGCGTATCACGTTCTCAAGCTCTTCGGGGGATATATTCTCCCCGGCGCGGATAATCATGTCACTGGACCGGCCCGACAGGAAATAGTAGCCGTCCTCATCCACATAACCAACATCGCCGGTATGCACCCAGCCGTCCTTATCAATGGTCTTGGCTGTCTTTTCTTCGTCCTTCCAGTAACCGGTCATGACCCTGGGCCCCTTGGCGAGAATCTCGCCGACCTCGCCGACAGAGAGTGCTTTCCCATCCTCATCAACGACCTTCATCTCAACATCAGCCATGGGTTTGCCGATAGAAGCCAGCCTCTTCAGCTTCTTCTCTCTTTCCTCCTCGGTGCCGGTGAGGACATGGTCTTCCGGCCCCAGGGCAGTGATGGTGGAGGCTGTCTCCGTCTGGCCGAAGGCATTGATAAAGCTCACGCCGGGGAAGACCTCCAGCGCCTTTCTTATAACCGGAATGGGCATGGGGGCAGCACCGTAGGTTATCACCCTCAAGCTGCTCAGGTCATGCTTGCCAAAATCGGGGTGGTCCAGCAACTGCTTCAGCATGGTGGGCACCATCATGGCGCGGTTGGCTTGCTCCCTCTCCACCAGCTCCATCCATTCCTTGGGTTCAAACTGGCGCTCCATGACCAGCGTCCGGCCTCCATAGATAGCCGCCATCATCGCCTGAATCCCGGCGACATGGTACAGGGGCACCGTAAGGATATTGCTTTCCTGAGCTTCCGGGTCGGCCGGGGTTACATTGTCCATCACATAAATGGCGAAG
>CAYWRT010000139.1:0-5919 GCA_964460815.1 uncultured Dehalococcoidaceae bacterium | reverse complement strand
GGTTGAGCTTCTTCCTCTGGAAATCGCTCTCCTTCATCCCTGAATTCAGGCCCACAGACAGGTAATACTCCTCTTCACCAGAGAACGGGTCCCGGGTGACAGCATAGCTGTAAGATGGACAGAACAGCTTCTGGCATTCTTCACGCTGGCCCGTGTCGAAATAGTAATCGTAGAATAGCCCCTCATACGTAACATCAGTCGGCAGTGGCAGGTAGTCATTCTTGATATTCTCCCGGAAGTTGTTGATGTCCTTGGCGCCGCCCGCCGCCAGACCGATATTTCCAGCACCACTGGATGCTGGTGATTGTAAGTTGATGGCCGGGGCTGGCATTGGTGCCGGGGTGGGTGCTGGTGTCGGCGCGGGTGCTGATGATTTCCCAAGCAGCCCGCTTTGACCCTTTTCCGACTCTGGTGCTGGACTGGTAATCCAGTCATCAACTTTTTTCTGAGGACTATCAGGTAAGCGGTCTTCAACCTGGTCCTGCGGCTCATCCGCAGGAGGCTCCGGCTCGTGAGTGCAACCGGAACTAAAAATCAGGAAAAGGGATACCACAACGGCAATGGTAAAATAGATACCTTGATGTTTCTTTATCAGTCTCTTCATGGTCAATAACCCCCTTGATTTTATCCCTGTCTACTTATTTATACGCTGCAATTAAGAAAGTATCACAAGCACTCTAAGGTTTATAACGAAATTTATGCTAAAAAGTTAGTCCGGTTTGAGAAAGAATGCTCTGCCCCTGAAAGCCAGTCCGTGGACAGAAGAATTGAAAAAATAAAAATCCTTCCATTTCGGGGAGGCTTCATGATTGCCGTTCTAGGCTAACCGGCCAGCTAAAGATGAACTTAACCCTCTGGCCAGTTATTTGAGTTAATCAGCTCAGCAATATCCCTTTCAGCAATGCTCTCTTGCGGAATTAACATTGCCAGCAGCGGGGCTGCGTGCCTATAATGGGAATTGAGGGGGTGCCGCCGCAAACGACTGGAGCAAATTGGGATAAACGAGAACGGACGACCCGCAGATTTAGGGTTGGTTTTGAGCGAGACTGAGTACCTATGAAGTTCAGCAAACGTTTCTATACCAGCGCCAGAGAACTGTCCAACGATGTCCTGTACCTGGCCCGCAACATAAGAGGACTTACCAGGATAGGTTCGGGTAGAACAATCTCGCCAGCGTTCAGAGAGAGGCTGATGCTGGCCGTCACCGCAGTGTATGGGTGCCGGTATTGCTCGTACCTGCATGCCAGGCAGGGCTTAAAAAGCGGAGTTAGTCAGCAGGAGGCCGCCGCACTGCTGGCTGGCAGCCTGGAGACGTGTCCCCCCGAGGAAGCAGTGGCACTCCTTTACGCCCAGCACTGGGCGGAGTCCAACGCAAGTCCCGACGCAGAGGCTGTACAGAGGTTTGAGCATACATACGGAACGGAAAAGGCCAAGGCTATAAATCTGGTGCTGCGAATGATACGGATTGGTAATCTGTCAGGCAACCTGTGGGACTACTGTCTGTACCGGTTATCCCGTGGCAAGTGGGGTAGCTGAGATGACCATTTGACGATTGCCCCATGAGCAGGAAATGTGCATGTGTTCTGCGGAGAGCAGTTGATATTTTACGCTGAAGCACATCAGCTGCACGGTATACTCAGCGGTTTTCCTTAACACTACCGCACCTGCATCATTGACTTAGCTTCCTGTGTCAGGGTAGAGTATAATCTTAGCAAGGTCAGAAATACTGCGAAGGGAAAATCTTATGGCTGAACCCAAAATACCAGAACGTATAGGCAGGCTCGAAGAGCTTGCCTATAATTTGTGGTGGAGCTGGCATCCCCAGGCACGTAGTGTGTTTCGCACTCTGGATTATCAGTTATGGAAATTGAGCGGTCATAACCCGGTAAGGGAGTTACAGGAGGTAAGTCCGGAGACATTGCAAACAGCCGTCGCTGACCCGTCTTTTCTCAATTTATATGACTCAGTCATGTCCACCTTTGATGCCGATATGTCCGCTTCTCATACCTGGCTTACCGGTAATTATCCCAACTTGCTAAATAGCCCGCTGGCCTATTTTTCCATGGAGTATGCCATCCATAATTCGCTACCCATATATGCAGGAGGCCTGGGGATTCTGGCCGGTGATATTTGCAAAGAGGCAAGCGATATGGGTTTGCCTATGGTCGCCGTGGGGTTTATGTACCCTCAGGGATACTTCCACCAGCAGCTCTGTGCGAGTGTGGACAGTTGCCAAAACGAAATTTACGAACAGCTTGACTTTGACAAGGCACCTATAAATCGTGTTCTTTCTAAAAAAGGTACTACCTTTTTGGCTGAGGTCCGGCTGGGCGATACTACTTTGAAAATTACAGTATGGCAGGTACGTGCCGGTCGCACGAACATTTATCTGCTGGATACCAATCTTGAGGGAAATCCGGCACCGTATCGGCAGTTATCGGCACGTCTCTATGTCGCTGACCGGGAACAGCGCCTGCAACAGGAAATTGTACTGGGAATCGGTGGTGTGCGTGTCCTGAGGGCGCTTGACATAAATCCGGTCGTCTGGCACGCTAATGAAGGCCATACCGCTTTCATGATGCTGGAGCGCGTCCGAGAAGAAATGGTTAAAGGAACGAGTTTTACGGAAGCTGTGAGCCGAGTACAATCAACAACCGTGTTTACTACTCATACACCGGTGCTGGCCGGTCATGATGTCTTCCAGCCTCAGCTTATGGAGAAGTATTTTAATGATTATTGGGAATCCCTGGGAATTGACCGGGAAACGTTCTTCCAGTTAGGCCAGCGAGACGGTTCAGAAACCGGGGATTTCAATATGAGCGCACTTTCCATGAGGCTGGCCAACCACCGCTGTGCGGTGAGCCAGCTTCACGGGCAGGTTACCCGAAGGATGTGGCATGGAATCTGGCCGGATGTTCCAGAAGAACGGGTGCCAATAGCGCGTGTTACCAACGGAATACACGTTCCGACCTGGATTGCTTCTGAGCTGTACTATCTCTTCGAAAAGTATCTGGGAAAGGACTGGATAAATAAATACGATGATGGCAGACTGTGGGAGCACCTGGCAGACATTCCTGATGAGGAGCTCTGGTCAGTTCATCAGTTACTCAAGAACAAGCTTATGAGTACTGTGCGCGTGCGCGCGCGCACGCGCTGGGGTAAGGGCGATAGCTTGCCGAGTGAGGTGCTGGCCATGGGCACGCTGCTCGACCCGGAAACACTGACCATTGCCTTTGCCCGCCGCTTTGCTGAGTATAAGCGGCCAATGCTAATCTTCCGGGACATCGAACGTCTAAAACGAATTGTCAATAATGACTGGCATCCAGTCCAGATTATATTTGCCGGGAAGTCCCACCCCGCCGACTTCCCCTCCAAACACCTCGTTCAGCAGGTCTATTCCCTGGCCCTGGCTCATGAGTTGCAGGGTCGTATCGCCTTTGTGGAGAATTATGATATGCATCTGGCTCGTTATCTGGTTCAGGGTGTGGACGTGTGGCTTAATAATCCCCGGCGCTTGCAGGAGGCCTCCGGGACCAGTGGTATGAAGGCATCACTAAATGGCGTGCTACATCTCAGTGTTCGAGATGGCTGGTGGCATGAAGGCTATAACGGTAACAACGGATGGGCTATTGGTGGTGAAGAAAGCTCTTTTACTCCAGAGGAAGAGGATACAACAGATGCCGAGGCCCTCTACCGCTTATTAGAAAAGGAAATTGTTCCTCTCTATTACGCCAGAGACAGGGGCGGCGTACCCCACGGCTGGATTCGCATGGTCAGGGAAGCAATGCGTTCCATTGTGCCCGTCTTTTGTACACGCCGGATGCTTAAGGAATACACGGAGAGGATGTACCGGGCTGCCGTCCAGCCGTCAGGTAGTGTCTGAAATATCGGTGCCATAACCTGGCGAGAGTGCCCGCCAATTAGTCCCCTCCACGCAACTTTACGACTTCTTGCCGCAGGCTCTCCACCTCGGATACCAGCTTGGTCAAAGCCTTTTGGTGAGGGTCGCCATGCCCTTTAACGAGAAAGGAAGCGAAATTTGCCGTCAGACCGCTGAAGAAGGCTATACCCCCGAGCATCAGTATAAAGCCAACAGCCCGACCGGTTGCGGTTATCGGAACCATATCTCCGTAGCCCACGGTAGTAATGGTGACCACTGCCCACCAGAGGGCATCGGGAAAGGATTTTATGGAGGCGTTCTCCCCACCTTCAACTGAGGCAACCACTGTAGCGGCTATGATAACAAGACCTATGCCGTAGACAAGCAAGAAATCAATATTTACCAGCCTTCTCATCCCGACCCAGGCCCGAGAGCCAAAGAGGAATATCCGAATAATACGCAATGGCCTGAAAAAAGGAACGACTACGACCAGTACCTCAAGCCAGTGTCGGCGCAGGTAAGGCAGTCGTTGAGGAGCTATCACAAACTTGATTCCCATATCTACCGCAAATGATGCCCATATAAACCAGTCAAGTGTAAGAAAGACTGACTCTTCAGACGGAGAGAGTTCCCATATCAAAGGGCCTATTAGAAGCGGAATCATAGCGAAAGAAAAGACTAGAAGAGGTAATTCAGTAAGGCGCTCGATGTGGTGCAGCAATTCTTCTCGACTGGATACATCAGGTGCGTGCAAGCTCGGTTTCTTCATGGTATCTCCTCCTTCTCTACCGGCTCTGGTGCCCCCCTGTACGCAAAGAGCCTACTTTTATATCACAGGCTTTTCAGGAAGGCCACCGGGAATGTATTCAGTGCACCGGAGAGAGCTATCCCCTTTCCGGTACTGGATACCTCAAGTGTTTCGACAGTAAAAATATTAAGCCAGCGTTCCGGGGCACCCCTGGGTAAAAGCAGCCGGTCATCGCCCCATACTCCCTGGCCCACCGGCATGGCACCGGTACGTACCAGCATGGTCGTCAGGCGGGGAACTGCTATGATAAACCATGTGTCCCCTCTGCTTCGTACAAAGGCAAAGACATGCTCATGCCTCCGGCCTCCAACTTTAAGCGGTATGTAATCTCCATCCTGGAATATATCTGCGCAGGACTTGCGGGTATTCAATGCCTTATGGGTAACATAAAGCTTGACCCGGCCGTTTTCCCAGGAGTTCAGTGCCTGTTGGATAAGTAATTGCTGCCCCCGGACTTCTTGTTCGACAAAATAATCTAGATATTCCTGCCGCCTCTCAAAGTTAACCGGGCGCCTGTTGTCAGGGTCGACAAGGCTGAAGTCCCACAGCTCCATGCCCTGATAGAAATCAGGCACCCCGGGAAGGGTAGTCTTGAGCAACACCTGTGCCAGGGAGTTGAGGGCTCCATGAAAGGCTACTTTCTTCTGAAATGACAAAAAGTCCCCTAAGAACTTGTTTTGCCCGTAGCTTTCCAGGATAGACTCCAGGAAGGCAATAAGGGCACCCTCGTAGTCTGAATTTGGGGAGAGCCAGCTGGTATAGGTCTTGGCCTCCCGCACGGCTTTGACCAGGTAAGCCTTAAATCGTTCCTTAAAATCGGGGACTTCGTCTGAAAAGAGTGGCCAGGCACCCAATAACGTCTGGTAGAGCAGCATTTCTGTGTCAGGTTCCGGGACAGGCAGTCCGTTTGCTTTACATTTTTTAGGCTGGTTCCACCGGCGCCACTGAATCAGGTGTTTCTCCCATTCTTCAGGAATCTCGGAGAGCACGTTTATTCTGGCCCTGACATCTTCGCTGCGTTTAGTGTCATGGGTGGAGGTGGCATTGAGTGCGTGGGGACAGCGTTCCAGTCGGGCCGTATTCCAGTGGTGAAAGTCATCAATAGACAGGCCTGCGGACCCCGGGCTGCCTCCTACCTCGTTAAGAGACACCAAGCGGCTGTAGCCGTATAGGGCTGTGTCCTCGAAGCCCTTGGCCATAATAGCGCCGGTCAGCTGTTGCCACCGAAGAA
>CAYWRT010000138.1:0-5947 GCA_964460815.1 uncultured Dehalococcoidaceae bacterium | reverse complement strand
CGGTGAGGAGCACTACCGGGTAGCCCGTGAAGTGCAGAGGGTATTGCAGCGGTACAAGGACCTCCAGGACATCATCGCCATACTGGGCATCGAGGAGCTCAGTGAGGAAGACAAGCTTACTGTGGCCAGGGCCCGCCGTATCCAGAGGTTCCTGTCCCAGCCCATGTTTGTCACCGAGGTCTTCACGGGAAGACAGGGGAAATACGTGAAGATAGAGGATACAGTGCGTGGTTTCAAGGAGATTTTAGTGGGCAAATATGATGACCTGCCGGAGCAGGCTTTTTATATGATGGGCAACATAGAAGAGGTTGTGGAAGCCGCCAAGAGTCTGGGGACAGAGGCTAATGTCTAGTTTGAGGACTGATATTGTTACCGCCGAGCGGGTGGTCTATTCCGAGGATGTGGATGCGGTTATCGCCCCCGGTGTTGAAGGGCAGCTGGGCATATTGCCACACCACGCCCCGCTAATGACCACCCTCCAGGCAGGTGAACTGCGGTTGAAGAGGGGAGGGGATGAGGACTCCCTGGCCATATCCGGCGGCTTTCTTGAAGTGCGACCTGACCGGGTTATCATTCTGGCGGATACTGCCGAGAGGGCTGAGGAAATTGATACGGCCCGGGCTGAGGCAGCCAAGCAGCGGGCCGAGCAAAGGCTAGCTGAAAGGCGTGCTACCCCCGGTTTGGATGAGGCCAGGTGTGAGGCGGCACTCAGGCGGGCAATGGCGCGCCTTACCGTAGCCGATAAGATAAAAAGAAGGCGGAAGCTGTAGTTACAGGGTAGATGAGTGTCGTATAAGGCCGCTGATTGTCTTCAGCGGCTTTTTTCATTCAGGCTCAATAACCCTTCAATGGCTTCAATGGTCATGCATCCCCGGTCAAGGTCGATGGCTTTGACAACATCCTCGATGGCGGGGATAAGGATTTCTCCTCTGGCTCCCTGGACTATATAGTTGTCATTACTCTTGCCGCTGAGAACCTCGGTAATGTTACCCAGTAATTCCCCCTGGGTCGTCTTTACCTGTAAACCGATAATCTGGTGATGATAGTATTGTCCTTCAGACAGAGGATAATCTTGGCTGTGCTCCATATTAACAGAATGCCCTATGATTTCTGAGCATCTCGCCTAAGAGGCACAATATCGGGAGGTGTGAAGCTTTTTCTGCCCATCTCCGAAGAAGTAACCTGTTACCGGAGAATATGTTACATAATTTCGAGTCTGACTCTGGTGGAGGCTTTGGCTGCTTTTACCCTGAGCAAGGTGCGCATTGCCTGAGCAATCTGGCCCTGCTTGCCGATGATTCTCCCCTTGTCATCATCAGCCACGTGTAACTTCAGCGTGATACCTTCCTCGTTCTCTTCCTCATCAACATTCACTGCATCGGGTTCATTGACGATTGACTTGGCGATGTACTCCACTAGGTCTTTCATGATTTCTCCTTGACAAGTTTGAACTTTTCCAGAATACCTGCCTTGTCCAGCAGTCTGGCAGTAGTATCTGTCGGTTTGGCCCCCTGCTTCAGCCATTGCAGTGCTTTTTCCTCTTGGATAACTATTGTCTCCGGGTCTGTCAGGGGATTGTAATGTCCCACAATATCAACAAATGCCCCGTCACGGGGTGCCCGAACATCAGCGACGACAATTCGGTAACTGGGCTTCTTCCTGGCTCCCACACGCCGCAGCCTAATCTTCAGCATTATCACCCAACTTTCTTTTCATAAAATATTTATGTTTCCCATATTATGCACTATAACTGCATGGCTGTCAATGGTAATTAAAAGAATTGCTAGTGGATAGTATTTATTAACCTCTACCCCTTAATCCCCCTCGTTTCTAATCTAATCCCACCCTACCGCCCTCGTATCAGCTGCGGTTGAGAGCGTTAAAAATCCCTCTCGGTCTCCCTTTACTAAAGGGAGACGACCTATTGTTCAAGAAGTATTGTCCCCCTTTGTAAAAGGGGAATTAAGGGGGATTTTCCCCGAGGGTGGCAGGGTGGGAATAGATAAGAAAAAAAAGTTAATACCACGTGGGGTGGTGGGGCATAAACTTACGGGATAAGCCACTGATGATGCGAGGGCGGCCTGGGTGGGAAAAGATAAGAAAAAAATAATTAATAAAATTTTAGGTTGCTTAGAGTTTGTTACTGAGGTTATAATCATAGTATGAAAGCAGCCAGGTTGCACGGTTGGCAGATGATTCCTGCCCAGGCGATGGAAATCCAGAGGAAACTGGCCGCACAGGTCTCCAGAGCTGGTGAGACCACCCCGCGTTTTATAGCCGGCGTTGATATATCAGTGGATAGAGAGGCTGGGACGGGTACCGGGGCTGTGGTTGTCCTGAGATACCCTGAACTTGACCTTGTTGAGGCAAAGGTGGTGAGTGACCGGCTTGATTTCCCCTATATTCCGGGGCTTCTGTCCTTTCGAGAGGCGCCGTTGATACTGGCTGCCTGTGAAAACCTCTCGGTTACGCCTGACCTCATCATGGTTGATGGTCAAGGTATCGCCCATCCGCGGCGCATGGGCCTGGCTTCTCACCTGGGACTATTTCTGGATACGCCCACCATTGGTTGCGCCAAGTCCCGTTTGTGTGGACGCCATGAGGTTCCGGGAAATGAACCGGGCAGCTATGCCGATTTAATAGATGGGGATGAGGTTATCGGGGCTGCCCTGCGCACCAGGGCGGGAGTGAAGCCGGTCTATGTCTCTATTGGTCACCGGGTTAGCTTGCCAGCGGCTATTCACTGGGTACTGGCATGCTGCCGGGGCTATCGCCTGCCCGAGCCGACCCGGCTGGCCCACCTGGCGGCGGGAGGCAATCTGAAGATAGAAAATCACACTACGGTGTCTGGGGGCCATCAAGAAAGGCTTCTTACCTGGAAGAGCGAGGACAGATGCAGGAGTTGAGGGACAAGCTGGAGGATTTGCGGGCTAGAGTTTCTATGGCGCTGGTGCATCTTTGACATTGCCGGTAAAGAAGAAGAAATCGCCAGGTTAGATAAACAGTCTGCTCAGCCCGATTTCTGGCTTGACCAGGCTAATGCCCAGAGCGTTATGCGCCAGCTTGCTGAACAGAGGAAGACGGTGCAGAGGTGGCGGGAACTGGAGGAAAAGATTAAAGATATCGCTGAATTAATTTCCTTATCGGAGGAGGATGCCTCGCTTCAGGCGGAGATTCAATCCGAGCTGGATGAGCTGTCCTCTCACCTCGATGAGCTGGAATTCCAGCTGGCTTTCAGCAGCGAGTATGATGCCAGGAATGCTATTCTGGCGATACATGCCGGTGCCGGTGGCACGGAATCTCAGGACTGGGCAGAGATGCTGATGAGGATGTACCTCCGCTGGGCGGAACGGCGTGGCTATACGACGGAGATACTGGATACCTCACCCGGTGATGAAGCGGGGGTAAAGAGCACGGTCATTGCGGTGAACGGGGACTATGCCGCCGGTTATTTAAAGTCGGAGCACGGCGTCCACCGGCTGGTCCGGCTCTCCCCCTTCGACGCTGACCACGCCCGTCATACCTCTTTTGTCTTGGTGGAGGTTATGCCTGAAGCCGAGCCCGATGTTGACCTGGATATAGCCCCCGATGATTTAAAGGTGGACACGTTTCGCTCCAGCGGCCCCGGGGGACAGCACATGCAAAAAACGAGCAGTGCCGTCAGGGTGACTCACCTGCCGACAGGACTGGTGGTGACCTGCCAGAGCGAGCGTTCCCAGTTCATGAACAAAGAAATCGCCCTGAAGATACTCCGGGCACGTCTTCTGGAGAGGGAGCTAGCCAAAAGAGAGGAGGAGAAGGCCAGACTTAAGGGCAGGAGGATAGAGGCCGGGTGGGGCAATCAGATCAGGAGCTACGTTCTACATCCCTACAAGATGGTGAAGGACCACCGGACCGGCTATGAGACCAGTAACACCGATGCCGTGCTGGATGGGGAGCTGGACGGCTTTATCACTGCCTATCTGAGGTCTTTAATGGGAAAAGAAGAATGATTAAAAAAGTAACCTTGTCAGTTATAGGTATCTGCTGCCTGCTGGCTTTATTGAACCCGTGCCTGGCAAAGGCTGGCGGCGAGTTGACCGTGCTCACCAGCTCGGCGGAGATGGATTTTCCTTTAAGCCTGAAATTCAACTTATCTGCCGAGAGCGACGTTAATATCACTGATATCCGTCTTCACTATATGGTTGACCGCATGGAGCATGCCCGGATAACCAGTGAGGTCTATATCGAATTCATGCCGGCGACCTCGGTGGCGGAGCAGTGGATATGGGATATGAGGAAAACGGGCGGGTTGCCGCCGGGGTCAAGCGTATCTTATTGGTGGACAGTGGCCGATGCTGGAGGCGATGAGGTTAAAACCGACCAGGCCAGAATCCAGATTGAAGACAATCGCTATGACTGGCGCAGCCTCACTGAGGGCAAGGTAACGCTCTACTGGTATCAAGGCGACGACTCCTTTGCCGGGGAGCTGATGGCGACCGCTCAGGGAGCACTGGTTCGGCTGGCGGAGGATACCGGCGCTGAGCTTGAGAGGCCGGTAAAAATGTATGTTTACGCCAGCTCACAGGATTTACGGGGCTCCATGATTTTTCCCCAGGAGTGGACGGGCGGGGTGGCTTTTACCCGGTACGGGATTATCGCTATTGGCATAGGGCCGGGTAACCTTGACTGGGGAACCCGGGCGGTCGCTCACGAACTAACGCATCTGGTCATACACCAAGTAACCTTTAATCCCTATAGTGAACTGCCGACATGGCTTGATGAAGGTCTGGCGATGAATAACGAGGGAGAGATGGAGGCATCGTTTGCGAGCATCTTGAATAAAGCCGCAAGCGAGGACAACCTTATCTCAGTGCAGAGCCTGTCAAGTCCCTTTTCGGCTTATGCTGAAGAGTCCTCGCTTGCCTATGCCCAGAGCTACAGCCTGGTGGCATTTCTCATTGATAGCTACGGACAGGATAAAATGTTTGAACTGCTTAATACATTCAGGCAGGGCAGCGGCTATGATGAGGCCTTAGAGAGGGTTTATCGCTTTGATATGGATGGCCTGGATGCTCTGTGGCGGGCTTCCCTTGAGGTTGGGGCTGCCCATTAAGACGACTACAGCGGTGGAGTCAGCCTCTGCGGGCAAACACTAGGGGTTGGGCCGCTTCAATTGCGTTCTTTTTGTTTTCTGGCGCTGTGGTATCACGTCTTTCTTGCTCCAGACGGCACCACACTGGATACATTCGACATAGATACCGTATTCATCACGTTCCAGGGAGAGGTCTCCCCCGCATCTTTTGCACGCCTTGGGTCGGACTAAATAGAACACGACTCTCCTTCGGTGACGGGACATTTGCATTAGAGGGAATCACGAGGCTGTTCCGATAATAGACGCTGCCGCGCGATTTTTGAAGCTAGTCAACCCTTATTCTGGGAATAACACTCTCCCAAATTAAATAGTGGTTATTACCCAGTACCTCTTGCCAGTTTTCTGTCTTGGTGCTAGACTGGGCAGGTATGGAGAAGCCGCAGCGAAGACAATTCACTTCAATGACCATTCATGATTTGCCTCTTTCGGAGCGTCCCAGAGAGAGGCTGCAAAGACTGGGAGTGGAGGCTCTGTCTGCCCAGGAGATTCTGGCTCTTATTCTGGGGCGGGGCATTTCCGGTGAGTCGGTAATGGTAACTGCCCAGAGGCTGCTCAGCCAGTTTGGCAGCCTGAAGGGAATTGCCGGTGCCTCACTGGAGGAGCTGTCCCAGGTGAAGGGCATCGGTATCGCCAAGGGTGCCCAGATAAAGGCGGCCGTGGAATTGGCCAGCCGGGTGGAGGGTTACTCCGAGACGGCGGACAAGCCGCTGGTGAAGACCCCTGATGATGTTGCCGGTCTGGTGCATAACAGGCTAAAAGGTAAAAAGAAGGAGTATTTTCTGGCGCTGCTGCTTGATACCAGAAACCAGCTGA
>CAYWRT010000137.1:0-6097 GCA_964460815.1 uncultured Dehalococcoidaceae bacterium | reverse complement strand
AGCTATCTTGGAGAACCTAGTCAGCCACCTATCGAAGCTAGAGCGTGATAATGACTCCTGATGCTGTTGCTCGAATTGCCGTCTCAGCTCCTTAAGCGACATTCCGCCGTAATACTGCCCGATAACGTCTCCAAGTTGCCTGATAGTGACTCGCATTTTTGGTAGCGCATCTTTTTCCAAGAACACCTTGCCACAACCCTTACACAAGTACCGCTGAACATGGTTGCGATTGTGACCGTAGAGAACTACGCTCTTGTTGCTATGGCAGGCCTTACAGTCCGGCATACTGTTCTCGTATCTAATCTTCTCGTCAGCTAATAGTGCTGTATTCAATCCCCTCACGAACTCCCTCGTTAATCTTTGCTTCCTCATTTACACTCTCCTTGTTGAGAGTATAAACGAGGCTAACTATGCTGTTCAACTCAGATGGTACAGAACCCTCATTTACTAACTGTTGTTTATGCTTGTGGTTTATGGTATAATAGCGTAAAATTTATTAGAGAAACAAATGGCTACTAGAAAAAAGGAAGTACTACAGGTAGAGGATAAACGCTTACAGGATTATGAACTGGTGTTCATTATCAGCCCGGAGGTTGATGATGAGTCTCTGGAGAGTAAAATAAACGGTATAAGCCAGTTTATTACCGGTAAGGATGGCGTTATCTCCGATGTGGAACGATGGGGCAAGAAGAAGCTGGCTTATCCGGTGGGACACTTTTTAGAGGGTAACTATGTATTGGCCAGGTTCAAGCTAAACCCGGCGCGATGTAAGGAGCTCGAAGCCAACTTGAAAATTTCCGAGGAGATTCTGCGACATCTGCTAATAAAATCGGGCAGTTGAGTTTAAAGACTATCCAGCTCCTGAGATGCTTTGGGGAGGTGAAGGATAATGCCGAGTCTGAATAAGGTAACGATAATTGGTAATGTTGGCAACGAACCGGAGATGCGTTTTACCCCAAATGGCAAGCCGGTAACGTCTTTTTCTGTGGCCACCAACTGGGTATATACTTCCCCCGAAGGTGAGCGCCGGCAGGAGACAGAGTGGTTTAATGTGGTGGCCTGGAGCCGTTTAGCGGAACAGTGCAATCAATTTCTGGCCAAGGGTCGGCTTGTCTATGCTGAGGGCAGGATACATACCCGAAACTGGGAGGGGCAGGATGGGCAGCCGCATTCCCGAATCGAAGTAATAGCCAACAGGGTAATATTCCTGGATAGGCGGGGCACATCCCCACTTCCGGATGAAAAGATGGAAGATAGCGGAGTTACGGAACTGGAGCCGGAAGACCTTCCGTTTTAAGCGGAAGGCAGAGTCTGGAGTAAATCAAAGAGGGCAGGATGGCACAAGCTAGAGTAGTCAGGGGCAGAAGGACAAGTCGGGCGAAGTATATACCCAAGCGCAGGGTTTGTTTATTTTGTCGGGATAAGATTGAAAATATAGACTATAAAGATCCGGCGTTATTGCGCCCTTACATATCGGATAGAGGCAAAATTACGCCTCGACGCAAAAGTGGTGCTTGTGCTAAGCATCAACGCCGTCTGGCTATGGCTATAAAGAGGGCACGGCACCTGGCTCTATTACCGTATGTGTCAGTCCATATCCGCAAGACTGGAGGCGTTGGTTTAAAAAGCTAGTCTTGCTGGATTGGCTCCAGTTACGGTATCCTGTATCCTCCTGAAGTGGTCCATTATTAATAGGGAGTTAAAGTGCCAAAAAGGACATATCAACCAAAGAGTATTCCCAGGAAGCGTGAGCACGGCTTTCGGGCTAGAATGAGCACGCGTGGTGGTCGGGCCGTCTTAAAATCAAGGCGACTGAAGGGTCGTGAGAGATTGACCGTGGTATAATGGTGGCAGTAATCGGGTTAGGTGCGGCCGTGAGGGGTGAGCAATATCTTACTAAAAGAGCACAATTTGGATTAGTCTATGATGAAGGCAGCTCGTGGGTAAGTAATGTCGTAGTGATGAAGGCATTACCTAATGGGCTTGGCTCATCCCGATACGGCTTTACGGTTAGCCGTCGAGTGGGTAAAGCCGTGGAGAGGAACAGGGTAAAGCGTTTGCTTCGTGAGATAATAAGGCAGACTCCGCTGCAACCGGGATGGGACATTATATTTATTGCTCGTTCTCAGGCAGCGAGGGCCAGTTATGCCAGTCTCGGGAAGTCGGTTCGGGGGTTGTTATCCCGAGCTGGATTATTAGTGGGGAAATATGAAGGGGTTCGCCCTGGAGCTAATTAAACTTTATCAGTTAACGCTGTCACGGGTTATGCCACCGTCCTGCCGTTTTACACCAACCTGCTCTCAGTATACCTATGAGGCTATATTAAAATTTGGTATTTTCAAGGGGGTGGGTTTGGGCATAAGGCGGATTGCACGCTGTCATCCCTTCCACCCGGGTGGTTATGACCCGGTGCCGTGATGCCAGGGCTTATTTAATGGTATGATAGAGATTATTTATCAATCCCGCCCGTTTATTCCTTATGTCTGTCAGGGACAAAATGTTATTGAATTTAAGGCGGTGTACCTCATTTAACCTTCTCAATGGGGGGCAGGGAATTTGGTGCCTTTGAAGCAGGGTAAGTGGCGAGCCGGCAGGATATTGCTCCTGATGGTTATGCTTATCGTCACCGGACTGGCCGGTTTTGGTTGCGTTACGGGTCTGCGACCTGTCGGCTGGTCAGGAGGAGCGGTATCTGACGGCACCTTGTGGGTGGGTTCCAAGGAGGGCCGGCTGGTGGCGGTCAATTTAGCTGATGAGAGCCGTCAGTGGTCGGAGGCTCTCAAAGCGGCCGGTCAGGCCGGTGGCTTGTTTGGCTGTGCCCCGTCATACGGGGGAGGCTGTGGGGCTGGAGCCGCCGGCGCGGCTATCTATGGTACTCCGGCCATATCCGGGGACATGGTTTATATTGGCGGCTACAATGGAAAGGTGTATGCCTTTGCCATGGCGGCGCTATCCAAAAGGTGGGTCTATCCGGTTGAGGATAATCTGGAACCAATTGTTGGCGGGCCGGTAGTAGCTCAGGACAGGGTCTTTTTCGGCAGCTCTGATGGTAAGGTTTACGCCCTGGATGCGGCTACCGGTGATAAACTATGGGAGTTTGAAACCGGGGAGAAAATCTGGTCAACACCAGCCGTCAGTGGCGATACGTTATTTATTGGCTCCTTCGATAAAAAACTCTATGCTATAGACACTGAAACAGGCAAGGAAAAGTGGCCGCCTTTTGAGACACAGGGTGCTATTATCGCTACTCCTTTAGTTTATAATGGCATGGTTTATATTGGTTCCTTTGACCGGCACCTTTATGCCATAGATGCTGCTACTGGTAAACAAATTTGGCAGTTCCCGACTGATGAGGATGAGAACAAGCCGGACAACTGGTTCTGGGCGACACCGGTGGTCTATGATAATACTATCTATGCCGCCTGTCTTGATGACAGGGTCTACGCCCTTCAGGCTGACACCGGGGATAAGGTGGCTGAATTTGAACTTGACAGCCCGGTATCCTCTTCGCCGGTGGTGGTTGACAACTCCATCATCCTGGCTTCGAGGAAGGGCGTTATCTATGCCATAGATACCGGTCGCCATGAGCTCAAGCAACTGGCTAAAATTGAAGAAGAGATATACGGCCCGCTTTGTGCCAGTGAAGGGGTGGTTTACATTCATACCCAGGACCTGACTCTTCATCGGATAAATGCCACTACCGGTGCCGCGTTAAGGCCTATTTCCTTGGGGAGTAAAGATTGAGGTAGATACCATTGAATCCGTGGGAACTGATAATACAGCAGCCGGTAATCAACGTCCTTATTGTGATGTCTCATTATCTGGCTGATAACTTCGGACTGGCTATCATTGCCCTGACCATTATTGTCAATCTCTGTATGCTGCCTCTTACCCGGAAGCAGATTCAGTCCACCAAGGCGATGCAGGAGCTCCAGCCCAAGCTTGCCGAAATCCAGAAGAAGTACGCTAAAGACAGGCAGAAACTGGGGCAGGAGCAGATGAGATTATATAAGGAATCCGGTGTGAAGCCGGCGGGCTGTGCCATAACCATGGTAATCCAGATGCCGGTCTGGATTGCTCTCTACCAGTCCATCATGCTGACCCTGGCAGTAGCGCCGGAAGGCCTGCTGAAATTGTCCAAATATCTTTACTCCTGGCCGGTGGTGTATTCGGTGTTACCCCTGAGCAATGAATTCCTGGGGTTGAACCTGGCTGAAGGCAATATGATATTAGCCATCCTGGTTGGAGGCACAATGTGGCTTCAGCAGAAGATGTCCATGACGATGCCGACCGACCCCAAACAACAGTCACAAAGCCAGATGATGCTGTGGATGATGCCGTTGATGTTTGCTTTCCTGGCTCTGACATTTCCCGCCGGACTGTCTCTTTACTGGGTAGCCTCCAGCATTGTCAGGATTTTTCTGCAATACCGGGTTACCGGGTGGGGTGGCCTCACTCGAGGAGCGGGTCAGGAGGTTGAGCAAGATAAAAAGTATGTCAAATTCGTCACCGACTCTGAAGAGAAATCTGTAGATGATGTCGGGGCTGATATTGATATGAGGGGTGACGAACAAAAAAGAGACCAGGGGCTGAGCTATCCGGCTAAGCCCGACAAGATGAGGTATCAGCCGGGTAAGGACAGGTCTCACCGCCGCCGGAAAAAGTAAGCCCGGTATACCAGGCTCTGAATGAGGAGACTATTATCAGGGAGAGGTAATTACAGTAATGGAGATGTCTGAGAAGCAGAGTGATATTTTTGAAGCCGCCAGGAATGTCCTTGAGACGCTTTTGGGCTTGATGGATATACCGGCTTCCGTTACACTTTCCGATGAATTTACCGATGAAGACGAGGAGGGAAATACCTCTTCGGTTGGTCTGAATATAGAAGGTGACGACCTGGGAATTTTAATTGGGCGTCGTGGGCAAACCCTGGCTTCTTTACAGCATGTTATCAGACTTATCATGACTCATCAGATGCAGGCGAAGATACCGATAGTGATTGATGTGGAAGGCTATAAGCGGCGCCGCTGTGAAGGGCTGCGGGCTTTAGCTCGAAGACTGGCCGAGCAGGTAAGGGTTAAGGGGATACCCTTTACCATGGAACCGATGTCGGCTTTTGACAGGCGCATTATCCACCTTGCCCTGGTTGACCACCCTGATGTTACCACTAAGAGCACCGGCATGGGTGAGACCCGGAAGGTGGTTATTTCACCCAGGAGCGTTTAGCCCCGTTGATTTAATTATTGGATTATGCTAATCTTTAGCTGAGAAAGGCAGTGACGGAGAAGAGTAGGCGGGATAAGGGACACCCAGCGAGTCTGGCATGGTGGAAGCAGATGTGTCCTTCCCCTGAAAATCACTCCTGAGCTACCAACCGAACGGCGGACTGTGGTTGGTCTGCCCGGTAGGCCTGGTCGGTTTCGTCAGCCGTTATCCGGGACGAGGACATAGGTTTGTGTCCTGAGAGAGTGCCTCTGCCTGAGGGCGGGGGAAATAGGGTGGTACCGCGGGAGTTATAAAGTCTCGTCCCTGTAAGACGAGACTTTTATTTTATAAAGGGGGGACTGGTTATGTTTAATCCGGTCAGTAGCCGGGTGAATTTTCCCCAACTTGAGGAGAAAATACTGGCCTTGTGGAAAGATAATAGCATCTTCCACCGGAGCGTAGCCGCCCGGCAGGGCGGCCCGCGCTTCGTGCTTTATGAGGGTCCCCCCACCGCCAATGGCAGCCCGGGCATCCATCATGTGCTGGCTCGCATCTTCAAGGACATTATACCGCGCTACAAGGTAATGAAGGGTTATTATGCCCCGCGTATTGCCGGCTGGGATACGCATGGCCTGCCGGTGGAGCTTGAGGTGGAAAGGGAGCTTGGCTTTTCGGGCAAGGCGCAGATTGAGGAATATGGCATTGATAAATTTAATAACCGCTGCCGTGAGAGTGTTTTCCACTATCTCAGGGAATGGAATAAGATGACCGAGCGCATTGGCTTCTGGGTTGACCTGGAACACCCGTATATCACCATGGACAATGGCTACATCGAGAGTGTCTGGTGGGCGATAAAACAGATGTGGGATAGAGGGCTGGTCTACCAGGGCTA
>CAYWRT010000136.1:0-6105 GCA_964460815.1 uncultured Dehalococcoidaceae bacterium | reverse complement strand
AGGGCATCAGGGGCAACTGGAACAGCGAGCAGCAGCAAATTTACATCTTCCGCCTTCAAGAGCACTACGAACGGCTGGAAAAAGGGTGCCGGGTGCTGAATATTAAACTGCCCTACTCCACAGGCGAATTATTCCAGATAACCATTGAACTTTTAGAAAAGTGCGCTTTTCAGGAAGATGTTTACATACGCCCCCTGGCTTATAAAAGCTCCCAGGCTCTGGGGGTACGCCTGCATGACCTGGAGGACGACTTCTTGATGTTCGTTATTCCCTGGGGACCTTATCTGGATATGGATAAAGCCCGGTGCTGCGTTTCATCCTGGCACCGCCCTGAAGATAACGTAATTCCCCCGCAGATTAAAGCCACCGGCATTTACATCAACAATGCCCTGGCAAAAACAGAAGCCGTCGGCAACGGCTTTGATGAGGCAATCATGCTGGCTCCCGACGGCCATATCTCCGAGGGGAGCGGCGAGAATATCTTCCTGGTCATAGACAGAAAGCTGGTCACGCCGGCCACCTATAACAATATCCTCATGGGCATTACCCGAAATACGGTAATAGAGCTGGCTAAAAACGAGCTGGGGATAGAGACTATCCACCGGTCAATCGACCGCAGCGAACTCTATATCGCCGATGAGTGTTTTCTTACCGGCACCGCCGCCAATATAACCCCGGTAGCCGAAATAGACCACCGCAAGATTGGCGACGGGGAGATTGGTGAGATAACCAGGAAGTTGCAGGAAATCTACGCCAGGGTAATAAGAGGCAACCACTCCAAATACCTCGACTGGTGTACCCCTGTCTATAAGCATAAATAATCACGAAGGAAGTGGCGCCAGGCCGTGCTCCCCCCTCACTATGTTTATCGTCTCTTTTATTCCCTGTTTCATGGTCCACTGAGGACGATAGCCGAGTTCCTCCTCGATGCGCGTGGTCTCATACTTGCAGGTCATGATGGTGTGGCTGGCTGACCGTTCCAGAGGCAGCAGCGTGATGTCGGCACCGGGTAAAAGCTCCCCGACATAGTCAGCCAACTCTTGAACCTTATGAATCTCACCCATAACGGAAAAGGCCTTTGTCTCGGTTTGAGAAACCTTGCTGGCCGTTACCACAGCCCTGGCCGCATCATCAACATAGGTCCAGCCAAGGACATTATCGCCGGCGGCGGGGACTTTGCCCGGCTTCCCCAGCGCCGGATTATAGACAAGCTGCCGGATAATGGCCGCCGTTCTGCCCCGTGCCTGCCCGGCACCGTAGACCATAACAAACCTCAGCGCCGTAATATCCAGGCCGTACCTGCGTGCATAATAAGCGGCCACGAACTCATCAAAAGATTTGGCAGCCCCGTACATATTCTGGGGATAATGCGGGGCATCATTAGGTACATATTCCTGAGGATACATATCCTCCGGCCCAAACACGGAGCCAGAGCTTGCCCAGACCACCTTTTTCAGCCCGAGAAACCTGGCGGCTTCAAAGACGCTGACAGTACCTTCGCAATTCACCTTAACTCCTAACAAAGGATTAGCATTAAACTCAAGAATCATAATAGCCGCCATATGAATGACCTTATCGACATTATTTTCCTTGAGAGTGCGGATGAGGTGGGAGAAGTCGGTGACATCACCGTGGACAATCCTGACATTGCTTTCAATTTCCTCTTCGTTGAGCAGTCTCTCCAAGCCTTTTTTCTCCGGGAACCAGTCGTAAACAACTACCTGTTCACCCTCCCGAACCAGGTCGCGGACGATGTGCGACCCGATAAATCCTGAACCGCCGGTGACCATAAAAGTCATGCTTATCCTCCGAATTATTGCGAAGAAATCATACTGTTCTGGGTAGCTAAAAAGAATACGGTTGTACAGTCGCCTCAGGCTACCTGCCGGATAACAGCAATTACCCTGCCCTGAATCTCAACATTATCCGGCGCCACATATATTGGCTGCATCTGGCTGTTCGCCGGTTGGAGCCGGATACGGTCTGGTTCAACGTAGACCTTCTTCAGGGTAGCCTCCTTTTCCGCCTTGAGCCATACCGCCGCCATTTCGCCGTTCTCAGCCACATTGCCATACTGCATAAGGACGATATCGCCGTCATTAATCAGGGCATCTACCATCGACATCCCCTTCACCCGCAGCGCATAAACCCCTTCCTTACCCCGCGTCAGCTCCCGGGGTATCCCCAGAGTCTCCGAAGCCGCGGCAACGTCCCAGCTATCAGCGTCAGGCACCGGTATCGGCTCACCGGCCGCTATCTGCCCGATAACCGGCACCATTGACTCTGAAGCCGGTGTGTGGGTGAGCAGCTCAATACCACGTGATACCTCGGCATGGCGGCGAAGGTAGCCCTCCCTCTCCAGTATATCCAGATTATAGTCCACCACCGAAGTTGAGCTGATGCCACACCCGGCTTGTATATCCCGGATAGTGGGCGGATAGCCCCTGTCATCCAGAAAGCGGTCAATGAAACCGATAATATCCTTTTGCTTATCTGAGAGCTTCTTCATTAAGGCTCACCAAACTGGCTTCAGAAATAGCGAACACCTGTTCTAATACAACTATAAATTAAAAATAGTGCCCTGTCAAGTAGCCCAGGTATCGGTTTTATTTACGTTTGGTTGGCGGATACTTACCTCACCCCTGACCCCTCTCCAGCCAGAAACGCTCATAAGCCACCGTAACTATTACTGGCTGGAGAGGGGTGTATATAAGAGAGGGGGCGAAGCCCCCTCTCAATAATCACTCCCCCTCTCAAACAAACTGAAAATGGGCACCGAATATAAATCTGTTTGAGAGGGGGTCAGGGGGAGAGCCTATGAAATCAACCAAAACCAAACAGAACCAGGGTATTTTTATGTTGCTTGCCGGTGTATATATAGAGCGAGTTTGACATGGCGACTTCCTCAAGCTATAGTGTATATTGTCAATTTGCGCACTAAATTCTGAATGCAAACAGGAGGAGCCAGTAGGGTGGACTTTGAACTAACCGAGGAGCAAAAGCAAATCAAGGAATTAGTCAAGGACTTCTGCGAGAGGGAAATAGACCCCAAACATATCAGGGAAATCGAAGAAAAGGTTTATAATGCCAAGACCTGTGATGAGGTGAAGGCTGTTTTCCCCCGGGACCTGCTGAAGAAACTACATGAGGTAGGATTACGCCAGCTCGCTGTTCCCACAAAATACGGGGGTACAGCACCGGACTACGGCGGCAATATAACCCGGGCCATAGCTGCGGAAGAAATGGCCTACCGGGCAGGGGGGGCAGCGACATTACTGGCCACTCCGTATATGATTTGCAGTGCCACGACACACTCTCGTTACGTCACCGAGGAGCAGAAGAGGCAGTTTTATACAGAATTCCTGGACGACCCGACATTATGGCTGGCAGGTACAGTAAGCAGCCCATCCGGCGGGTCGGACCCGCACCTCCCTTATGATGAACCGGGAGCAGGCTTACAGGATATATTTGCCTATAAGGATGGTGACGAGTGGGTTATCAATGGCGATAAGATGTTCTGTAGCGGCGGCGCTGTAGCCGACGTTCTCGGCGTACTATGCCGGACGGATAAAAACGGACCGATTACCGAGTCGGCAACCCATTTCATTTTGCCTACAAGCACGCCGGGTATGTCCCAGATATTGAATAGATTCTCAGGAGTAGAACTATGTGCCAATGCGCAAACCTACTTCGATAACGTGAGAGTCCCGGAAAGCGCCATGATAGGGCAGGTCAATAAGGGCTATTATACCATGGTTGAAGGCGGTATGGCGTACAAATGGATGATGTTGATTGGCTTCCTTGGGGAGATTCAAAGAGTATATGATGACGCGGTTGAATTTGCCCGGCAACGAGTGCAGGGCGGCAAACCGATTATCCAGCATTCTCACATCGAAATTATGCTGGGAGAAGCGGCGGCGAACATAGAGGCATTAAGAGCCTTTACTTACCGGACTGCCTGGGAGACCGACCAGTGCGAGAGAAGGGGAGACCGGCCAAATTTCTTCTGGAGTATGGGATATCTTTTCCTTTTCAAAAAACTGGGCCTGCGCCTCAGCGAGATAGCCAAGGAAATTTACGGGGGTGTTGGTGGGTCTGTAGATATGCCGCTGGAGTGGTTTAATCGGCGCATATTCACCTGGCAGGCTGCCGGGACACCAACCGGCATAAATGCGATGAAATGCTCAAGGGAGTATAACAAGTAATTATATAGAAAACGGAACAGCCTTAGTGGGGCGGTGGAAGGGAGAAAATCAAGGGGTAAGCCTTGGATGCTGCGAGGGCGGCAGGGTGGGAAAAGATATCTAAGAATAGAAAGTATATCAGGAACGATGGGCAGCCGCCATGCTCTCCAGTGCCAGCTTATCCATCTCAAGCTGAACAGGTATCGGATAATCTCCAGTAAAACAAGCCAGACAGAAAATGTTCCTCGGTAAAGCCACCGCCTTTATCAGTCCCTCAATGCTCAGATAGCCCAGTGAATCAGCACCGATAAAATTGCAGATTTCCGGTATGCTTTTTTGAGCTGCAATCAGTTCACGCTGGGTAGCCATATCCACGCCGAAGAAGCAGGGGTAGCGAATGGGCGGCGCGCAGATGCGCATGTGAACCTCTTTGGCACCCGCCCTTCTCAGTATCTTCACCACACTGGGAGTAGTGGTGCCGCGCACAATACTATCGTCAACCACCACCAGCCGCTCGCCGTCCAGCATCTGGGGCAAGGGATTAAACTTAAGCTTAACGCCGAGGTCCCTGATGCGCTGGTCAGGTTCAATAAAGGTGCGCCCCACATAGCGGTTTTTAATCAATCCCTCCGCTACGGGAATACCCGATTCCCGGGCATAACCGATGCCGGCGGCCGTAGCCGAATCGGGCACCCCCATAACCAGGTCAGCATCTACCTCGTGTTCCTGGGCCAGTCCCGCCCCCATAGCCTGCCGTGCCGGGTAAAGCAGCCGCCCGTTAATGACGCTATCCGGGCGAGCAAAGTAGATATATTCAAAGATACATATCGCCTTCTTGCCTGCCTCCCCGGGATAACTTTCAACCCCGTTCTCGTTTATAGCCACTATCTCACCCGGCTCGACCTCTCTGATAAGGTTAGCGCCAATATGGTCAAGGGCACAAGTCTCGGAGGCTATCACCCAGCCGCTATCAATACTGCCCAGACACAGAGGGCGAACACCAAACGGGTCACGAACGGCGAACAGACCCCGGCTGGTCACAATGACCAGAGAGTATGCCCCCTGAAGCCGACGCATAGCATACCTTATCCTGTCTACCCAGCTCTTACCCGGGCAGGAAAGGACGAGGTTGGCAATAACCTCGGTATCCGTGGAGCTCTGAAAGGTATAACCCTGCTCAGCAAGCTCTTCATAGAGGTACGTAGCGTTAATAATATTACCGTTATGGGCTATAGCGATGGCGCTGGCACCATCACCCACCACAATAGGCTGAGCATTACCAACACGACTGGAACCCGCTGTGGAATAGCGGTTATGACCGATGGCTATATGACCACCAAGATGGCTTAACGAGTCCTCGCTGAATACATTGGACACCCGCCCCATACCGGTGTGAACTCTGATTTTCCTGCCGTCAGCGGTGGCAATACCAGAGCTTTCCTGACCTCGGTGCTGAAGAGCAAACAAAGCAAAAAATGTAAGACGGGCTACATCCTCATTAGGGGAATAGATACCAAAAACGCCGCAAGACTCGTGCAAGTTTAACCTGCCTTTTATTTCGTCTTGACTAACCCTGCACCTTAATTATAGCTCATTTCGTGTCTTCAGGTCAAACTATCATGAGGAAAGGAGTATTTTGTCTACCCCACCCCTTATCTTCCTCCCCTGAGAAGGGGTTTTTTATCTACCTCACCCCCTTGTGTTCCCCCTCTCCTTACGAGGTGGTCAAAGGAGAGGGGGAATTATAGAAAAGAGGGGCTGGCGCCCCTCTCAGGCTCTACTTTTTCCTTTCCCCACCCCAAGCCCCCCGACCGCAGCTTTTTGCTTCCCACCCTGACCCACCCTCGGCTCATCCGCTATTTAACCCGTAAAAGTCCCATGGGATAAGCAGGATATGCTGCGAGGGTGGCGCGGGTGGGAA
>CAYWRT010000135.1:0-6123 GCA_964460815.1 uncultured Dehalococcoidaceae bacterium | reverse complement strand
GCCGTTGCAGCTTCGGACCCCATTGCTGGTACACACCAAGTGTCTGCAGAACGGCCAAAGTAAAGGTTGCCGAAATCGACCCTTACCTTACCTGGGTATACGGCGAATATGTAAACCTTGATGACATAGACTACCTCGTCGAAGCCCCGGAAGTAGAAGAGTTAATGAGCAATGATAACCTGGGAAAAACGCCGCCTCCCGAAGAGTTTGAGATATCCCAGGTCATTGGCGCCAATGCCGCCTCTCTAATCAACGACGGCGATACCCTGCAGATAGGAGTGGGGACAGCCGCCGAAGCAATCAGGGACTTCCTTGGCGAAAAAAATGACATCGGCATCGATAGTGAGGTAATCTATTCCTACACTATCGACCTGGTCAAGCGCGGCGTTATCACCGGCAAGAGGAAAAACGTTGACACCGGAAAGGTGACCGCCGCCAACCTTCAGCTATACGGTTACAAAACGCCTGTCAGCATCGAGTCCCTGGAATACGTCAGGGAGAACCCGACATTTCTATTCCGGGATATCTCCACCCAGTGTAACGTCGGCAGAATCGCCTCACAGGACAACATGGTAGCCGTAAACAATATTCTGGGTGTAGACCTTCTGGGACAGGTTGTCCTGACTCACCTTGGCCCAACTCCAATCACCGGTCCCGGAGGACAGGTAGACTTCTGCATCGGCGCCCACTATTCCAGGGGAGGCCGTTCCATATCCATGTTGAAGTCTACAGCCCTGGATGGGAAGATATCGCGGATAGTGCCCCAATTCGAGCCAGGAACCGTGATAATGATTCCCATGGTCTACCTCGATTACCTGGTTACCGAGTATGGAATTGCTAACCTGGACTGCAAGAGCCGGCGGGAGAGGGCCGAGGCTATCATCTCGGTAGCCCACCCTGATTTTCAGCCCGAGTTGAGGCGAGCCGCCAAAGAGATGTTCTACCCGTAGTATGGCATGAGGTGCCATGTATGTTAATATGTAAAGAGAGAAGACATACAAATATAGGGTGTAACATTATGTCTAGTTCATATTATGCTTGCCTGAGAATTTTTCAATTCCCGTTAAGCACAGTTCCGACAGGTTAAGGGTTCTTGTTAAGTGAAAAGGGCTTCTGTCCGCGGCTGCCCCACCCATTGAAAAAGGAGGTGTTTCAAAATGTCTCATCAGTCTTCGCAAACTCCGCCTGCCTGGAAGGGAGGGAACCTGGCTTATGGCGCCGGTCTGACTCTTAAGACTGCCAAGAAGATGCTGGAGGCCGGAGAGAAAGAAGCCGAGAAACAGGGCGTGCCTATGGTAATCGCCATTATTGACGCCGGAGGTAATCTCCTCGCCTTCAGCCGTATGGATAATGCTTTATTAGCCAGCATCAACATCGCCCTGGACAAGGCATTTACGGCGGTTTTCGGCAAACTTCCCACCTCGTTTTGGGGCAATATGGCACGGGGAGGAGGCTTTGCTCCCATGCATATACATGAGCGCTGGATAACATTTCAGGGGGGGTTCCCCATGATAAGTAATGGAGTATTATTAGGCGGCCTCGGTGTCAGCGGAGGCACTGTTGAGGACCTCCACGTGGCTAAAGCGGCACTAAAGGCCGGCGATTTTAGTCTCGACGATGTCGAGGTCTAGGCTGGACAGCAAATAGGTAAAGAGCGCGCAGGGGAGGTGGTCAACATGTTAAAGACAGCTCGACAGTATATAGAGAGTCTGCGTAAGCTGAAGCTAAATCTCTACCTGCTTGGAGAAAAGGTAGATGACTGGGTCAATAACCCCATCATCAAGCCGTCAACCAATGCCGTGGCCATGACCTACAAGCTGGCTCACCTTCCCGAAACTGAGGCTCTGGCCACCACAGAGTCCATGCTCACGGGGAAGAAGGTAAACAGGTTCAACTCCCTCTTCAAGAGCCCTGACGATATGGTCAGCAAAATCAAACTGCAAAGAGAGCTGGGGCAAAGGACAGCCTGCTGCTACCAGAGATGCGTCGGCATGGACGGGATTAACGCCACCTTCAGCACCACCTACGAGATTGACGAAAAGTACGGTACCGGGTACCACCCGAGGTTCCGAAAATGGCTGGAATATGTCCAGGAAAATGACCTGTGTGTCTCCGGGGCCATGACCGACGTGAAAGGAAACCGGGGTGTAGCGCCCAGCCAGCAAGCCGACCCGGATATGTTTGTGCATGTCGTGGAGCAAAGGGATGACGGCGTGGTGATAAGGGGGGCCAAGGCGAATATAACGGGGACGGTGAACTCTCACGAAATGCTGCTTATGCCCACCCTCAGGATGCGGGAGGATGATAAAGACTACGCCATTTGCTGCGCCGTACCCACCGATGCCGAAGGGATAACCCATATCTACGGGAGGCAGTCCTGCGACACGCGCAAGCTGGAGGAGGGGGATATAGATGTCGGCAACTACGGCTTCGGCGGACACGAGACCTTAAGTGTCTTCGAGAATGTGTTCGTTCCCTGGGAACGGGTGTTTATGTGTGGGGAATATGATTTCTCTATCATGCTGGTGGAGCGGTTCGCTGCCTATCACCGGCAGAGCTACGGCGGCTGCAAACCCGGCATCGCCGATGTTCTCATCGGGGCTACTGCCTCCATGGCTGATTACAACGGGGTGCGCCGGGCGGCTCATATCAGGGAAAAACTAGGGGAGATGATTCACCTTTCAGAGACAATACATGCCTGCGGGTTAGCCAGCGCCCACCAGGGCTGGAAAACCAAGGCGGGCAACTACCAGGCTCATATACTTCTGGCCAATGTCTGCAAGCACAACGTCACCAGATTCCCCTACGAGATTACCAGACTGGCTGAGGACATAGCTGGCGGTATTCTGGTAACGACCCCTTCTGAGAAGGACTTCAAACACCCGCAGATAGGCAGGTATATTGACAAATACCTAAAAGGCGACCCCAATTACTCTACAGAGGAACGATACCGGATGCTGACGCTAATCCATGCCATGTGCTTTGGCGTGGTCGCCCCCAGCTATCACACCGAGTCCATGCATGGAGCCGGTTCGCCGCAGGCACAGAAGATTATGATTGAACGCCAGACAGACATGGAAGCCAAACAGCGTTCTGCCCGCAGTATCGCGGGCATTGATAAAAGAGAGAACCCGCTGGATTAAGCTCAAGAAAGGAGGTGAGAGCATATGCCGTATTTTCTTTGTCCCCGAAAGGTCCTTTATGGCCGGGGTATGTTGAGGAGATTGAGTGCCGAGCTTGAAGGCCGTGGCCACAAAGCTCTCCTGATTACAGATAACGTTATGGTCAAGCTGAGCGGGGAGCTTGTCGAAGCCGTTAAGAGCGCCGGTTACGAAGTTAAAGTCTGGGACGGAGCGGAGCCCGAGCCTTCCAAGGCAGGCGCTATTGAAGCCAGCAAGGTTATTCAGGAGTTTTCACCACAGCTGGTCATTGGCTTCGGCGGTGGCTCGGTCCTGGATACGGCCAAGGCGGCCTGGGTGCTTTCGGAGAACCCGGAAATTGCCCCTGATGAGATTACCACCGTCAACATAAAGACCAAATTGAAGTGGCAGAGGAAAGCCAGGTTTATGGCTGTCCCCACCACCAGCGGCACCGGCTCAGATGTAACCTGGGCTATAGTGCTCACGGACACGGCCGACCACCGCAAGATAGGCTTCGCCAATAACGAAATAGTGCCCGATATTACGCTATTAGTCCCTGAGTTTACGGCTGGTATGCCCAAGGGACTGACGGCCAGCACCGGGTTAGACGTCCTGGGACATGCCCTCGACGGCTATACAGCCAGGCAGCAAAATGATTTCAGTGACGGGCTCTGCTTGCAGGCAATGAAGCTGGTCTTCGACTGGCTCCCCAGAGCGTGCAAAGATGGGGGTGACCTGGCAGCCAGGGAGAAAATGCAGAATGCGGCCACCATAGCCGGCCTGGGATTCGGCAACAGCAACACATCACTCTGCCATGCCCTGGGACACGCGCTTGGCGCTACCTTTGGGATACCTCACGGACGGGCCGTAGGCATAGCCTTACCGTATTCACTGGAATACATCGCCTCAAATCCTCCCCTTGAGAACGCCCCCGACCCGGTTGCCCGACTCAGCCGCGCCGCCAGATTTGCCGGAGTTGAGGCTAAGTCAGACCGGGAGGCGGTGACCAGGCTGATTCAAAAACTAAGAGACCTGGCCAAGGAAATAGGCGAGCCTCTGAGTTTGAAGGAAGCCGGTATAACTGAAAAGCAGATGAGCGATAACCTGGATACCCTGGTGCTCAACGCCAGCAAGGATGTTAATATGTACTCCAGTCCCTGCGAATGCAAGGATGAAAGGCTCCGGCAGCTTCTTCAGGAGACATGGGCCGGCAAGTGACCGACTGCCAGTCCGGGCGAGTCTAAAGCAAATACTGGCGGGCTCCCGCCGGGTGGCCGCCGGATGATAAGTAAAGTAAACTAGAAACCTATGGAGGAAAAATGGTACCTGAAAAGAAAAATCCCCAAAAAGCAGCCAAAGGTGAAAAGAGTATCTGTAAAGGACTTGGGTTTTGCGGAATATCGGGGGATGCGAACTCCTCGGTTATCGATGTCAAGAATGGTAAAATCATCAGGATCAGGCCGCTACACTACGACTGGAAATATAAACCTGAGGAATTCAACCCCTGGACGATGGAGGCACGCGGTCACGTTTTTAAACCGAGCATGAAGTCACTGATAGCGCCCTTCAGCCTGGCTTACAAGAAGCGAGCTTACTCGCCCAACAGGATTCTGTACCCATTAAAAAGAGCCGACTGGGACCCCAATGGAGAACGGAATACCCAGAACCGGGGCAAGAGCGGCTATGTCAGAATCTCCTGGGACGAGGCTCTGGACATAATCGCCAGCGAGATAAAGAGGATTGTCAAAAAGTACGGGTCATACGCCATACTTGCCCAGGGAGATGGTCATGGAGAAACGAAAACCGTACACGCTTCCCACGGCTGCCAGAGAAGTCTTCTTGACCTTCTGGGGGGATATACCTCACAGATGAGGAACACGGACAGCTGGGAAGGGTGGTACTGGGGGGCCAAGCACGTCTGGGGCTGCGAACCAGTAGGGCAACAGGACCCGGTAACCAATGTCATTCCGGATATGGCCGATTATACCGAGCTGATACTGTTCTGGGGTTGTGATATGGAGACTACCACCTGGGGCTGGCAGGGCCAGCTGCCGAGCCGGTTGTGCTACTGGTTTACCGAAATCGGCATCAAGCAGATATATATCTGCCCGGAGGTAAACTACGGAGCGGCGGTTCATGCTGATAAATGGATTCCTATCCGGCCCAATACCGATGCGGCCATGCGGCTGGCTATAGCCTATGTCTGGCTCACCGAAGGCACCTATGATAAAGAATACATCGCCACGCACGCTGTTGGCTTTGATAAATTTGCCGAATACGTTCTGGGTAAAGAAGATGGGATACCCAAGACCCCCAAATGGGCCGAGGGCAAATGCGGGGTCCCGTCCCGGATTATCAAAGCGCTGGCCCGGGAGTGGGCCTCAAAAAGAACCTCGCTGGCGCACGGCAACGGCGGTTCCGCCATCAGGGGGCCTTACTCACATGAACCCGCCAGGCTGGAGGTCTGCCTGTTAGGCATGCAGGGATTAGGTAAGCCCGGAACCCACTATGTGAAATGGATTGAATGGGGCCTCTTCTGTGCCCCAGGTCAGTACCCCATGCCTCAAGGCATCGTGCTGCCGGATGTCAATGCCGGTGGCCGGGGGCAGCGGGCACTCTCGCCGGCGGTGATAAGAGGCATAGAGGCGGATGGTGAATCCCCACAACTGCCATGGACCAAGCAATTCATACCCAAGACCCTTATTCACGATGCCATTCTTCATCCTCCTCTCACCTGGTACGGTACCACCAGCGGCGGTTCCCCACGTGAAGACCAGTTCGTTCAATACAAATACCCAGTCGATGGGTTTCCTGAAATACACATGATATGGTCCGATACACCCTGCTTGATGACGTGCTGGAATGACAGCAATACTACCACCAGGGCGTACCAAAGCCCCAAAATCGAGTTCATGCTGGTACAGCACCCCTGGATGGAGAACGACTGTCTCTTCGCCGATATCCTCCTGCCCGTCAATACCAA